>NZ_BAAAPO010000032.1:30704-53378 GCF_039531185.1 Nostocoides veronense | reverse complement strand
CGACGAAACGGACGAGTTAGGACGAAATCGTCGACCGAGACCCGCGCGCTACTCCGGGACGATCGTCGACGTGTCGATGACGAAGCGGTAGCGGACCTTGGAGTCGACCACGCGGTCATACGCCTCGGCCACCTGATCGGCCGAGATCGTCTCGACGGTGGCGGCGATCTGGTGCTTGGCGCAGAAGTCGAGCATCTCCTGGGTGATCGGGATGCCACCGATATTCGAGCCGGTCAGGACTTTGTCTCCACCGATCAGCGACCAGACGGCGAGCTGTTGCGGCTCGGGCGGCAAGCCGACGAGGACGAGCGCGCCGAACGGCTTGACCATGCCGAGGTATTTATCCAGCGGCAATTCAGAGGACACCGTGCACACGATGAGGTCGAAGGTGCCCCGCAGGTCCTTGTAAACAGTGCTTTCCGCCGTCGCGCGATAGTCCACCGCTCCGAACTCGCGGCCGTCGGCCTCCTTGGACATTGTCTGGGAGATGACCGTGACGTCGGCGCCCATCGCGGCCGCGATCTTGACTCCCATGTGCCCGAGCCCGCCCATGCCGATGATGCCGACGCTCTTGCCCGGGCCGGCGCCCCAGCGCTTGAGCGGGGTGTACATCGTGATGCCGGCGCACAGCAGCGGCGCGGCCTGCTCCAGCGGAATGCTGTCCGGCACGCGCAGCACGAAGCGCTCGGAGACGACGATCTGTTGGCTGTAGCCGCCCTGGGCGACCTCGCCGTCATAGTTCTTGGCGTTGTAGGTGCCGACCGCGCCGCGCTCGCAGAAGTTCTCGCTGCCCTTGACGCACATATCGCATTCGCCGCAGGAGTCGACCAGGCAGCCCACGCCGACGTGGTCACCCACGGCATACTTCGTGACTTCCGAGCCGACCTCCGCGACGACGCCGGCGATCTCGTGACCGGTGACGATCGGGAAGATGCACGGCCCCCACTCCTCGCGGACCGTGTGGATGTCGCTGTGGCAGATGCCGGCGAAGGCGATGTCGATGCGCACGTCGTCGGGGCGCAGCTCGCGGCGTTCGATCAGGCCCTGCCGGAAGGGCGCGCCAACGGAGTCGATGATCAGGGCGGGGATGTGGGTCGTCATACCCCCAACCTATTGAGTCAGAGGCGGCTCAGCACATCCTTGGCCACCGCTCGATAAGCCTGGGCCCCCTTGGAGGTGCGCGCCGTCTCCAGGATCGAGCGGCCAACGGCCGGCGCCTCGGCGAACCGGACGGTGCGCGGGATGGGCGGGGCGAGCACGGGTATGGAGTAACGCTCCCCCACATCGGCCAGCACGTCCTGCTGGTGGGCGCTGCGGCTGTCATACATCGTCGGCAGCACGCCGATCACCGTGAGTTTCTTGTTGAGGATGCGCTTGACATCGCGGACCGTGTCGAGCAACTGGCCGACGCCGCGGTGGCCGAGCATTTCACAGGGCATCGGGATGATCAGACCGCGCGCCGCGGTCAGCGCATTGAGGGTCAGCACGCCAAGGCTCGGGCTGCAGTCGAGCAGGATGATGTCGTAATCTGCGGCGACGCCGGCGAGCACTTCCTGAAGGATGTACTCGCGGCCCGGGCGGCCGAGCAGCACCGATTCGGTGCCGGCGAGCTCAATGGAGCTGGGGACCAGGTCGACGCCGTCGGCGCATTCGTGGATGACATTTGCGAGATCGGCCTTGCCGGTCAGGACGTCGTGAATCGACGCCTCGACCTCGTCCGGGTCGATGCCGAGGCTGAAGGTCAAGCAGGCCTGCGGGTCGAGGTCGACCAGCAGGACGCGCTTGCCGAGTTCGGCGAAGGCCGCCCCGAGCGAGGCGACCGAAGTGGTCTTCGCGACGCCGCCCTTCTGGTTGGCGAGGGCGAGGACGGTCGCGCCCTTGGCGCGCGAGCGAGGCGGCATGGCGAAGGCCCTTCCGTGGTGGCTGGGGTATGCCGTGTCGCGACCCGCGACGCCGGCGCACCGGGATCTGCGGCCAGTCTGCCAAGCCGGGCCGAGAGCCCCCCGCAGGGACACGGACCGGACGGCTGGTCTTTCAACGATTCTGGCGTGCTCTGCGTCACGCCGACGCGCGGGTTAGGACGAAGCGCCGGAAGGCCCGCGCCGAGGGCAAGAGGCGCCGCTCGCTGTGCCAGGCCAGCCCGATCTCGCGGCGGGCCTCGGGGTCCGCCAACGGCACCAAAGCCACTCGGCCACCACGGGCCGTCGCGGCTCGACCGAGCGAAGGAACGATGGAGACGCCCTCGCCTACGGCTACCAGGCCGCGGGCGGTGGGGAGGTCATCGACTTCATACGCGATCTCCGGCTCGAAGCCGGCGCGGACGCACAGGCTTAGGGCCAGTTCCCGCATCCCCGAGGGCGAGCGGCGCATGACGAAGGGCTCCTGCGCGACCTCCCCGAGGTCGATCGTCGCCGCAGCCGCGAGCCGGTGATTGCGGGGGACGGCGAGATAGAGCGGCTCGATGAGCACCGGGCGCCACTGGATCCCGGGCCCGGCCACACGCTCGGTCGTCAATTCCAGGTCGATCGATCGCGTCGCGAGGAGCCGAGAGATGGCGCCCCGTTCGCCGATCGAGGTGCGCTGCAGGAGGATTCGCACGCGCGGATGCAGCTCCCGAAAGGCGCGCACGAGATCCGGAACCAGCCAGGCGCCGAGGCTGAGCGGATAGCCCAGGGTCACAATCCCGCTTCCCGGGTCGAGCAATTGCTCGATGGCCGCAACCCCATCGTCGAACTCCGCCATCACCTTGTCGACATGCGCCTTGAACTCGGCCCCGGCGTGCGTCAGGCGAAGCACCCGCCCGGAGCGCTGGAGCAAGGGCGTTCCCAGCTCCTCCTCCAACCGGGCCAGGGCGCGGGAGACGCCGGGCTGGCTCACGGCATACGTCTGCGCCACCTCGGTGACCGTCATTCCGTCGGCGACATGCTGAAACCAACGCAGGGTCTCGGTATCCACAACCCATGACGATACGACATACGAGAGTTGTCACTCCGCTATTGGACGCATTGATGGTCGCCAGCGCACCATGGATGTCATGAGCATCAAGCACATCCGTCAGAGCATTCAGGCTCGCCACGAGGCCGTGGCGGCCCGCAAGGACATGGAGCGTCTCCTGTCCGTCTATTCCACCCCCGCCGACATCGACGACATCCTCGCCGCGGTCGACCGCGAGGACGGCCCGCAGGCCGAACTCGTGCGGGATGTCCTCACCGACAACCTCGCGGCCTACCACCGCCGCACCTTCCAGGGCTCCGCCGCCGGCATCCGCATCGCCGCCTAAGGCCCCACCACCTGCTATCCCAGAGCGCACCGGCCCCCTGAGCCGGTGCGTTCTCGCCTACGCTGGCGGTATGTCGACGCGCGTTTATGTCGCCGCCGCTGAGGCGCGCTCCGGGAAGTCCGCTATCGCCATGGGTCTGGTCTCGGCCCTGGCCCGGCACGCGGGGCGGGTGGGGATCTTTCGTCCCTTCGTTGCCGGGAGCGCTCAGCCCGACCCGGTGCTGACGCTGCTGGCCTCGCGCTTGGCGCAGCCCGTTGACCTCACGGCCGCAACGGGGATCACGACCGATCGCGTGCTCGCCGATCCGGCCGCCGCGATGACCGAGTTGGTGGGTCGTTTCCACGCCGCGGCGAGCGAAGTCGAGACGATGGTCATTGTCGGGTCGGACTTCTCCGGGGTCCCCACCCCCACGGAGTTCAGCACCAATGCCACGCTTGCAGCGCACCTCGACGCCCCGATGGTTCTGGTGGTGGGCGCGATGGGGCTCTCGCCGGAGGAGGTTGCTCGGGCCGCCGAGGTCATGGTTGCGGACGCGCGCGCCCACCACGCCCAAGTCTTGACCGTCATCGTCAACCGCGTCGGAGCCGATCTCGCGGCCGTGCGCGCGGCAACGCAGGCCGCGCTCGGTGAGGTCCCGGTGTATGCCGTGCCCGACGAGCCGCTCCTGAGCGCACCGACCGTGCGCGAGCTGATGACGCGCGTGGACGGCGAGTTTCTGTATGGGGACCCGGAGCGGCTGGATGTCGAGTCGATCGGGCTGATTGTTGCGGCGATGACGATGCCGCACGTCCTGGATCGACTGCTGCCGTCGGCGGCCGTTGTCGCCCCCGGCGATCGCGAGGATGTTCTGCTCAGCCTGCTCCTCGCCGATGGCGCCAACACCTTCCCGAGCCCGTCCGCTCTTTTCCTCAATGGCGGCTTCCTGCCGAGTCCGCAGGTCCAGCAACTGATTGCCGGTCTGCGGCCGCGCCTGCCGGTCATTTCGTGTCGCGGCGGATCCATGGCGACCGCTGCCGCGCTCGCTGACGTCGCTGGCACACTGCGCCCGGATTCGCCGCGCAAAATCGAGGCGGCAGAACGCCTTTTCGCCGAGCACGTCGATGCGACCGCACTCATCGAGCGCCTCGGCGCCACCGCGAATGGAGCGATCACGCCGCTGATGTTCGAGCAGGGCCTGATCACAAGGGCTCGGGCGGTGAACCGGCATATCGTCTTGCCCGAAGGCGACGACGATCGCATCCTCGCCGCGGGCGCACAGATCCTCGCCCGGGGCGCTGCCCGCTTGACCATCCTCGGCAACCCCGAGCAGATTAGGGCCCGCGCTGAGCACTTGGGCCTGGATCTGACTGCGGCGCAGGTGCTTTCGACCGACACCGAACCGCATCACGAGCGCTATGCGCAGGAATATGCTCGGCTGCGCGCGGCCAAGGGCGTGACCATTGATATCGCGCGCGACCGGCTGCTCGACGGTGCCTATTTCGGGACGATGATGGTGCTCATGGGCGATGCCGATGGCATGGTCTCCGGCGCGAACCACACGACAGCGCACACGATCCGCCCGGCCCTAGAGGTCGTCAAGACCGTCGAGGGCGTCTCCGTCGTCTCCAGCGTCTTCTTCATGTGCCTGGCGGATCGCGTTCTGGTGTATGGCGATTGCGCGGTCAACCCCGAACCCACCGCTGAGCATCTGGCAGATATCGCCCTCTCCTCCGCGGCGACCGCCCGCCAGTTCGGCGTCGAGCCGCGCGTCGCGATGCTGTCCTATTCGACCGGCGCTTCCGGCTCCGGGGCGGACGTCGAAAAGGTCCGCGCCGCAACGCAATTGGTCAAGGAACGCGACCCCTCCCTGCTCGTCGAGGGGCCGATTCAGTACGACGCGGCGATCGACCCGGAGGTCGCCGCCACGAAATTGCAGGGCAGTCCAGTGGCCGGCCAGGCGACGGTCTTCATCTTCCCCGACCTCAACACCGGCAATAACACCTACAAAGCGGTGCAACGTTCGGCCAATGCCGTCGCGGTCGGCCCGGTCTTGCAAGGCCTGCGTCGCCCCGTCAACGACCTCTCGCGGGGCGCGCTGGTGCGCGACATCGTCAACACCATCGCGATCACCGCGATCCAGGCAGGGGGCCAAGAATGAGCACGGAACGCGTCCTGGTCCTCAATGCGGGGTCTTCATCGCTGAAATACCAACTGCTGCAACCCGATTCCGGTGCGGTTCTGGCCAAGGGCCTCGTCGAGCAGATCGGCGAGCCGAGCGGGGGGCGGCACCGGCATACGGCCGGCGGCAAGGACCACGAAAGCACCGGCGGCTTGGTCGACATGCCGGCCGCCCTGGCGGCGGTCGGTGCAGCCTTCGATCAGCACGGCCCCGACCTGAGCGCGGAGCCACCCATCGCGGTGGGTCATCGCGTGGTCCATGGCGGCACCCGATTCCAGAGCACCACGCGCATTGACGCGGTCGTTCTCGACACCTTGCGCGCTCTCAATCCCCTTGCCCCACTGCACAATCCGGCGAATATTGCCGGGATTGAGGCGGCGCTTGAACTCTTCCCGCAGGTGCCGCAGTTCGCCATCTTCGACACCGCCTTCCACGCCACGCTGCCGCCCGCGGCCTACACCTATGCCGTCCCCCGTGCCTGGGAATCCGAGCATGGCGTGCGGCGATACGGCTTTCACGGAACCTCCCACCAGTACGTCTCGGAGCGCGTCACCGCGCTGATCGGACGGCCGGACCTCGCGACGGTTGTCCTGCATCTCGGCAATGGCTGCAGCGCCTGCGCGGTGCTCGACGGTCGCTCCGTCGACACCTCGATGGGCATGACGCCCTTGGAGGGCCTGGTCATGGGCACCCGGTGCGGCGACATCGACCCGGCCATTCCCTTCCACCTCGCGCGCACCGCCGGCCTCGGCATCGGCGAACTCGACACCGCCCTCAACAAGCAGAGCGGACTGCTCGGCCTGACCGGTGACAACGACTTCCGCGCCGTGGTCACCCGCGCCGCCGCAGGGGACGCAGCCGCCCGCGCGGCCATCGATATCGTCACGCTGCGCCTCGTGAAATATGTCGGGGCGTATGCCGCCGGCATGGGACGCCTCGATGCCATCGCCTTCACTGGCGGAATCGGCGAACACAACCCTGCCCTGCGGGCCGCCGTCCTCGAACGCCTCGCGCTCTTCGGCATCGAAATCGATTCCGCCGCAAACGAATCCGCCGAGGGCGAAACGCGCCTGACCACGCCAGGCAGCCGCGTGACGGCCTATGTCATCCCCACAAATGAGGAATTGCAGATCGCCCGGGAATGCACAACCGCGCTGCGCCCATCGGCAGGAGACTAAGCCCGATGGCGCGCAACGCATGGTCCGGCCAACGGCTGCCGCACCCGCCAGGCCGGCGCCGGATATTCGGCGACATCGAACGCGATGCCGACCCCACAACGCCGACGCAGAACCTCTTGCGCCGCTGCGAGGGTTTGCCGGAACTGGTGGAGTTCAAGGCTTTTCGCGAGCGCTTCGTCTTCGTCATGAGCGCCCGGCTGTGTGCGCAGGTCTGTGATGACGCCACCTTCGACAAGGCCCTGCCCCCGGCGATCCTCGCGCTGCGGCGCTTCAGCGGGGACGCACTCTTCACGGCCTTCACCGAAGAACCAGCGTGGGCGCTGGCCCACGATCTGCTCGCGCCGGCCTTCACCAAGCCGGCCATGCGCGGCTATCACGACACGATGAATGCCGTCGCCGGCGATCTGGTCGCCCGCTGGTCCGCCGCGACCGGGCCGGTGGACGTGCCTGGCGACCTGACCCGGATGACGCTCGAAACCATCGGACGCACCGCCTTCGGCCACTCCTTCGGCACGTTCGCGGCGCAGCAGACCGATCCGTATGTCGAGGCCATGGTCACGCTGCTGACCGAGTCGGGACGAGCGGCCGGTCTCAGCACCCTGCCGGGTGGCCAACTGATCACCCGCCGCCCCCGCGAGCGGGCGCGGTCCGCATACGACACCCAGGTCCGCATCACCGAAGGCATCATCGCGGACCGGATGCGCACGGGCGGGCAGCGCGAGGAGGGCGAGGACCTGCTCGGCCGCATGCTCTTTCACGCCCACGAGCGCACAGGCGAGCGGCTGGACCGGCGCAATGTCGTCAACCAGGTGCTGACCTTCCTCACCGCCGGCCACGAAACCACTTCTGGTGCAGTGACTTTCGCGCTGTGGCACCTCGCGAACGATCCCGAGGTGATGGCGCGCTCCCAGGCCGAAGCGGACGCGCTGCTCGGGCCCGACCCCACGGCAAGACCGACCTTTGAGTTGGTGCCGAAGTTCCGCTACCTGCGCCGGGTCCTCGACGAGGCCTTGCGGCTGTGGCCCACCGCCCCCGCCTTCGGCCGCAGCCCGCGGCAGCCGACCCAGATCGCTGGCTACACCATGACGCCCCAGGACTGGCTGATGGTCTTCCTCCCAGCCGTGCACCGGGACCCGGCCGTATGGGGCCCGCACCCCGATCGCTTCGACCCGGACAACTTCCTGCCAGAGCGGGTCCGCGCCCGGCCGGCGCACAGCTACCTGCCGTTCGGCACCGGAGCCCGCGCCTGCATCGGACGGCAGTTCGCTCTGCACGAGGCCGTGCTCGTCCTCGCCCGGCTGGTGCACCGCTTCGATCTGACCCGCGATCCGGCATACACCTTGCGCGTCAGCGAACGGCTCACGCTGATGCCCACCGGCTTCACGCTGACGGCGCGCGAGCGCGTCCCGGCCTCTGCGACGTGACCTGCAGCGTCAGCTGAAGACGACCGTCCGGTCGCCGGCGAGCATCACTCGTGACTCGCAATGCCAGCGCAAGGCCCGGGCGAGCACCCGCTCCTCGCACTCCTGCCCCGCGCGCACGAGATCCTCCGGCGCCATCCGATGGTCGACGCGGATGGCGTCCTGCTCGATGATCGGCCCCTCATCCAGGTCGGCGGTGACATAGTGCGCCGTCGCCCCGACAAGCTTGACCCCGCGCTCATAGGCCTGGTGATAGGGCTTGGCGCCCTTGAAGGAGGGCAAGAAGGAGTGGTGAATGTTGATGATCCGGCCCGACATCCGCTGGGTCAGGCCGTCGCTGAGGATCTGCATATAGCGGGCCAGCACGACCAGATCGACATCCAGCTCCTCGACAAGCGTCAGCAGCGCGGCCTCCGCCTCGGCCTTGGTCTGCGGGGTCACGGGCAGGTAGTGAAAGGGCACGCCATAGGACGCCACCAGCGGCTCCAGGTCGCGGTGGTTCGAGACGACCGCCGCAACGTCCATCGCGATCCCGCCACTGCGCCAGCGGAAGAGCAGGTCGTTGAGGCAATGCCCGAACTTCGACACCATGAGGATCGTGCGATAGGGCGCATCCGCCAGGCGCAGGTCAAAGTCCATCTCGAACCGCTGGGCCACCGCGGCGATCGCCCCGCGCAGGTGCGCCTCCTCGATGCTCTCCCCCGCGACCGGCTCCAGCAGCACCCGCATGAAAAAGCGGCCGGTGCGCGGGTCGTCGAACTGCTGGCTCTCCAAGATATTTCCGCCCAGATTGGCCAAGGTGGAGGCCACGGCGGCGACGATGCCGGGCCGGTCGGGGCAGGAGAGGGTCAGGACGAAGCGGCGGGACACGGGGGCTGATGCTACCCGCGGCCCGCGAACGTGTTGGAATCGTGGCGGCGGCTGCCTGAGTGGCTGCGTCAACGGACCGATCAGGGGGTATGTCGTGCAGTCCGGTGAGATGGTCCGGCTCGTCGCCGGGGTGGTGCTGCCTTTGCTCGTCGCGGTGCCCGCGGTCACCTGGTTTCGTCGCCGGCGCCGGGACGAGATCTTTGCGGGCGTCACCCCGGGTGAGCTCCCGGCATACGGCCAGCAGGTGACGCGGCGCCGCGTGGGCGGCGACGAATGGTCCGGCACGGTAGCGGTGCGCTTCACCCCACCCGATGGACTGACCCCTGGCCTCGTCGGGACGGTCATCGACGGCCGGGCCAATGTCGTCGATGTCAGCGCCACGCTCGTCGATCTGGCGGTCCGTGGCTACCTGCACCTGCACGCCGAGCCGGCCGATCCGGATCGTCCGCCCCCGCCCCCGCGCGGCCCGAACCCCAAGCCAGCACGCGCGTCCACGACGGATCACGACTGGCGCCTGACCCGCCTGCCGACACCCGAGCACGACACCTTGCTGCCCTTCGAACGCGCTCTGCTCGATGCGGTTTTCGCCCGCAGCACCGAGGTCACGATCGCGGACCTGAAGGCCCGCGGCTTCGATCTGACGATGCGCGAGGCGCAGATCGGGCTCTATCGCGAGGTCGTGGACCGTGGGTGGTACACCAAGCATCCGCGGGACCGGAACCGCCGGCTCGGGTGCCTCGGGTGGCCGCTGGCGATCGTGGCCATCGTGCTCGCGCTGGCCTCGCTTGCGCGGACCATCGATCCGGTGCCCGCGCATACGCTGCAGGCGCTCGGCGCGGGGCTCTTTCTTTCCGCCATCCTGCTCATCTGGGGCGGTCGCGGCCGCACTCCGCGCACGGCAGAAGGCACGGCCGTGCGCATTCAGGCGCTGGGCTTCCAGGAATACCTCACCAAGGCCGAGGCCAACCAGATCCGCTTTGAGGAGGCGAGCGATCTCTTCAGCCGCTATCTGCCCTATGCCATGGTCTTCGGGGTCGCGGACCGGTGGGCCGCCACCTTCGCGCAGGTCGCTCGCCAAGCCCAATTGCAGGGCCTGGGGAGCGCGTGGTTCGACCTGACCTGGATCGATGGATTGACGGTGCTGGATGGCCTAAGCGATCTCGGGGAGGTGGCCTTCGGCATGGCCGATGTGCTCGGCGACCTGCCCGGCCTCGACCTTCCTGACCTAGACATCGCGGACGGGCTCGGCAGCATCGCCTCGGGCGCGACCGATTTCGCCGATTCCGCCAGCGGTCTGCTCGACTTCGGGGACGGCTGCGGCGGCTGCGATGGCTGCGATCTGGGCTTGTGACCTAGGCGGCTGACCCGTCGCCCGACGAGGCAGACAGCCCCGCAAGGACACCGAGGACCGCGAGCGCGAGCAGGGGGATGCCGACCATCGCGCCCCAGGTCGAGATGACGGTGAACGACACCGGCACGAGGAGGGCGTTAACCACCAGAGTGGCCATCTTCGGCCAGGACTGCCCGCGCAGCCAGCCCCGGGCCATGGTGAGCAGGATCACCACGCCGACGAGGAAGAGCGCGATGGAGGCCAGCGTCCGGCCGAGATCCGACTCGATGTCCTCGCGAATCCCGATGGCGTAGGCCGCGATCAGGGCCAGAAGCAGCAACGATTCGGCGATGAGCACGCCCGCCGCAACTCTCGACAAGGGAGTTTTCGAGCGCCCGGAGTGCGCGATGACGCCCTCGTCCGGCATACCAACCCCCAAATTATTGAAACGGGAACAAATCCACTGGCCTAACCCATTGGCAGATGGGTAGTGCTTCCCCGACAATAGTGAGTCGATCACCTTCGACCCAAAGGCCCGGGACGGATGGCCTGGACCCGGGTCGTTCGACGCCGTGGCCACCAACCTCAAGGAGCCCGCTTCATGGATTGGCGCGACCGCGCTGCGTGTCTGGACGAGGACCCCGAGCTCTTCTTCCCCATTGGGAACACTGGGCCGGCGATTCTGCAGATCGAGCAAGCCAAGGCGGTGTGCCGACGCTGCGAGGTGATCGACACCTGTTTGAAGTGGGCGATCGAGTCCGGACAGGACTCCGGCGTGTGGGGCGGCCTCTCTGAGGATGAGCGCCGCGCCCTCAAGCGACGCAACGCCCGCGCCCGCCGCGCCGGCTGAGCGCCGCCCTCGTCGTCGGCTCCGATCAGGGCGTCTGATCGAGGGGCCGCAGCCGGGCAAAGAAGCGCACCCGGGTGCCGTGTGGCTCGACATCCTCCCACCGGATCGAGCCGCGCAAACCCTGGACCAGTGAGTTGACGATCTGGGTGCCCAATCCGGCCTTGCCCGGCCGGAAGCCCGGGGGTATGCCCGTCCCGTCGTCGCTGATCGCCACCTGCAGCACATCGCCATCGGCCTCCTCGTGCGGCTCGCGGACGACCTCGACCCGCACGGTTCCGCCGCCACTCTCGGCGAGCCCGTGCTCAACGGCATTTTGGACCAGTTCGCTGATGATCAGCGCGAGCGGCATCGCATCCTCGGCGCGCAGGCGGCCGAAGCTGCCGGTCAGTTCCGAAGCGATCGGCACATCGGTGGTCGCCACCTCGACGATGGCTTGCAATCCCCGCCGCGCGATCTCGTCAAAATCGACGGTCTCGTCGAAACCGTGCGAAAGCGTCTCGTGGACGGTGGCGATCGTGCCGACCCGCCGCACGGCCTCAAGCAAGGCTTCGCGGCCGCCGCCCTCGGGCAGCCGCCGCGCCTGCAGCCGCAGCAAGGCGGCGACCGTCTGCAGGTTGTTCTTCACCCGGTGATGGATTTCGCGGATCGTCGCTTCCTTGGAGAGCAGTTCGCTCTCTCGACGCCGCAATTCGGTGACATCACGAAGCAGGATGAGGGCGCCAACCCGCTCACCCGCCTCGGTCAGCGGGATCGCCCGCATCGCCACGGCCGCGGAACGCGTTGTCACATCGGCCCGCCATGCCGCCCGGCCCATCGCCACCATCGCCAAGGCTTCGTCCACCGGCGCCTCATCGCGCAAGGCATTGGCCAGGACGGTTGCGAGGGCTTCCCCGATGATGTCCCCGTCGTGCCCGAGTCGGTGGATGGCGCTCATGGCATTGGGGCTGGCATACAGCGTGACCCCGTCCACCCCGAGGTGGACCACCCCATCGCTGACCCGCGGGGCGCCGCGGCGCACGCCGGTCGGAGCGCTCGGGGAGGGCCACTCCCCCGCCGCGATCATCCGCACCAGGGCAGCCGCGAGGCCCTGATAGCTCAGCTCCAGCCGGCTCGGCGTGCGCAGGGCCGTCAGGTTCGTATGCCGGGTGACGATCGCCGCGACCTGGTCACCGGCCCGCAAGGGCACGGCCTCCTCGCGGATCGCGTGATCGTGATCGAGGATCGGGCCGCCGCGGCGCAGCACCGCGACTTCCGTGCGGGCCCGCTCCAACAGACGAGCCCGGTCGCCGACAGCCTGTTGGCCGACGATGTCTTCGAAGAAGACCATCTGGCCGGTATTGGGCCGCACGTGCGCCACGGCGCGCCAGGCGCCATCGCGCATCAGGACCCAGAGGACCAGGTCGGCGAAGGAGAGGTCCGAGAGCAACTGCCAGTCGCCGAGCAACATATGGATGTGCTCGATCTCGCGCTCGGACAAATCGGACTCGCGATGCAGTCGCTCGGCGAGAAGGCTGGCCACGAGCAGGCAGCCTAACCCGCGCCGCTGCGAGACGAGCCGGCGCCCGGGAGGGTCAGCGTTCGGTTGCTCCGGCCCGCACGATGCTGCGCAGCGTCCGCAGCGCCACCGACAGCGCGGCGATGCCCGGCTTGTCCAGCCGATCAACGCCTTGCAGCGAGCGCTGGGCCCGCTCGATGGTCTCCCGGTGCGCCGTCATCCAGCGGTCGGTCAGGCGCGAGGCGTCCTGCTCTTCCTGCGGCGCGCCATCGAGCACAGCCGTCGTGATGTTCTCGAGGATGCCGTAGAGATCGTCACGCAGCGCGCCGCGGGCCAGGGCATCCCAATTGTCCTCGCGGGAGAGTTGGGTGATCTTGCCCAGCAGTTCGTCGACCTTGAGCCGTTCCGAGACATGGAAATACAAGGGCGCGACCACCTGCGGGTCGCGGCCCCGCTCGGCCGAAATGTCGGCGATATCCAGCAGCGAGAAGGTGTCGAGCAGCGCCGCGCAGGTGCGCGCCAACTCCTCCGGGACACCGTCAGCCACCAGCGGCGCAACATTGCGCTCCAGTCGGCGCGCTTCGGAACCCACGAGCAGTTCCGGCAGCTGAGACGCCAAGGACCGCACGACCGGCTGGTAGCGCTCGATCTCGGAGGCGATATCCAAGGCGGCGGGTCGGCTGGTGACGAACCACCGAACCGTCCGGTCGAGCAGGCGGCGCATCTCCAGATACAGCCGGGTCTGCACGGCGGTCGGCACGACATTGTCCAGGGCCTCGACCTGCGGGAAGTAGGCCGGCATATCGAAGACTTCGCGGGCGATGACATACGCCCGGGCGATCTGCTCGATCGAGGCCCCGGTCTCTTCCGCGGCTCGGAAGGCGAAGGTGATGCCGCCGCGGTTGACCAAAGCATTGGACAAGATGGTGGCGATGATCTCCCGGCGCAGCGGATGGGCGGCGATGGCCTCGGCATACCGCTGCCCGAGCACTTCGGGGAAGTAGCCCCGCAGCGAGCGTTCCAGCCACGGGTCGTCGGGCACCTTGGAGTCGAGCAGGGCCCGCTTCAAGGTCAGCTTGCTATAAGCCACGAGCACGGCGAATTCCGGCGAGACCAGGCCCTGATCCGCCGCCATCCGCACCTCGAGGACTGCGTCGCTGGGCAGGAACTCCAACTCCCGGTCCAGGCCGCCATGTGCTTCGAGGTCGTGGATGAGGCGCAGATGCACCGGCAGCATGGCGCGTTGCTGGGCCCGGGCGTTACCGAGCAGGACGTTTTGTTCGTAGTTGTCCCGCAGCACCATGTGCGCGATGTCGTCGGTCATGGAGGCGAGCAGTTCGTCGCGAGCGGCGAGGTCCAACTCGCCATCGCGCATCACCTGGCCCAGCAGAATCTTGATATTGACCTCGTGGTCCGAGGTGTCCACGCCGGCGGAATTGTCGATGGCGTCGGTGTTCAGACGCACGCCATGCAGGGCCGCCTCGACGCGACCGCGCTGGGACATGCCGAGATTGCCGCCCTCGCCGATGACCTTGGCGCGGACCTGCTGGCCGTCGACCCGGATGGCGTCATTGGCCCGGTCACCGATCTGGCCATTGGTCTCATCGGAGGCCTTCACATAAGTCCCGATGCCGCCATTCCAGAGCAGATCGACCGGCGCCAGCAGGGCCGCGTGGATCAGCTCGGTCGGTGTCAACGCGGTGATTCCTGCAGCGAGGCCCAGCGCCTGCGCGATTTCAGGGGTGATCGCGATGGACTTGGCGGATCGGGGGAAAACGCCGCCGCCCGCGCTGATCAGCGAGGCGTCATAGTCCGCCCACGACGACCCGGGGAGATCGAAGAGTCGCCGACGCTCAACGAAGCTCCTCGCCGCGTCCGGGGTCGGATCGAGGAAGATGTGCCGGTGGTCGAAGGCGGCGACCAGTCGGATGTGCTCGGAGAGCAACATGCCGTTGCCGAAGACGTCGCCGCTCATATCCCCGATGCCAACGACCGTGAAATCCTCCGCCTGCGTGTCGATTCCCATTTCGCGGAAGTGCCGCTTGACCGATTCCCAGGCCCCGCGCGCGGTGATGCCCATGGCCTTGTGGTCGTAGCCGCTGGAGCCGCCGGAGGCGAACGCATCGTCGAGCCAGAAGCCATAGTCCTGCGAGACGCCATTGGCGATATCGGAGAAAGTCGCGGTGCCCTTGTCGGCCGCGACGACGAGATAGGGGTCCTCGCCGTCATGGCGGACGACCCGCGGCGGCGCGACGATGTCCGTGCCCTCGCGGTTGTCCGTCAGGTCGAGCAGGCCGGCGATGAAGAGCTTGTATGCCGCCACGCCCTCCGCGCGCCAGGCGTCGCGGTCCAGGGCCGGGTCGGGCAGTTGCTTGGCATAGAAGCCGCCCTTGGATCCGGTCGGCACGATGACGGCATTCTTGACCATCTGGGCCTTGACCAGGCCAAGGATCTCGGTGCGGAAGTCCTCGCGCCGGTCGCTCCAGCGCAAGCCTCCGCGCGCCACCGGCCCGAAGCGCAGGTGCACACCTTCGACCCGCGGGCTGTAGACCCAGATTTCGTAGGCCGGTCGCGGGGCCGGCAGATCCGGCACCTTGGTCGGGTCGAGCTTGAGAGAGAAGTAGGACTTCGGTGCCCCCTCAGCGTCGACCTGATAGTGGTTGGTGCGCAAGCCCGCCATGATCACGCCGCGGCAGGCGCGGATGATCCGGTCCTCATCGAGCGAGGACACCTCGTCGAGGGCCGCGGCGATCCGATCGAGAATCTCCTGCTGCGCCGCGTCGCGATCGCCCACATGGTCGGGATCGAAGCGGGCCGCGAAGAGCGCGACGAGGTCGGCCGCGATCGCGCGATTGTGGACCAGGGCCGCGTGCAGATAGGGCTCGGAGAAGGTGGACTGGGTCTGGCGGACATACTTCGTGATCGCCCGCAGCACCAGCACCTGGCGCCAATCGAGGTGCGCCTGCAGCACCAGGGCACCAAGATCATCGGACTCGGCGCGCCGGTCCCAGACCGCCGCGACGGCCGACTCGAAGAGCTCGCGCAGCTGGGCATGGGGCATCGCATCCCACAGTCCGTCGGGCGCGCGGAGCCCGAAATCGTAGACGTGGAGCGGGGTTCCGTCGGCGCGCGAGACTTCATACGGCCGCTCGTCGACGACCTCCAAGCCCATATGGGTGAACAGGGGGAGCACCCGGGTCAGCGAGATCGGCGAGCGCCGGAAGATCTTGAAGCGGCGCAGCGAGGCATCGCCGCCGCGCGGCTTGTAGAGCGCGAAGGCCGTGCTCTCGGGATCGGTCAGCGACTGAAGATTGCGTAGGTCCGCGAGCGCTTGGCTGACCTGGAAGTCCTCGCGGTATGCCGTGGGGAAGGCGTGCGCGTACGCCGTGCGGATCGGGGCCGCCGCCTCCTCCCCGAGGCTGCTGATCGCCGCATCCGAGAAGTCTTCGTCCCAGGTGCGGGTGGCCTCGACGATGTCTTCGTTGAGGGCATCGATATCGACCTGCGGCAGCGGCTTGCTGGCATCGAGGCGCAGCACATAGTGGACGCGGGCCAGTGCCGAATCGGAGACCCGCGCGGTGTAATCGACGCTCGTCGCGTTGAAGGCCTCACGCAGGATGCCCTCGACGCGCAGCCGGACCGCGGTGGTGTAGCGGTCCCGGGGGATGTAGACGATGGCGGCGACGAAGCGGCCGAAATCGTCCGGGCGCAGGTAGACGCGGGCCCGGCGCTTGTCGGCGAGCGAGAGCACCGAGGCGGTGACATCGACGAGCTGGGCGACATCGGCTTGGAAGAGCTCGTCGCGGGGGTAGTCCTCCAGCACGCCCAGCAGATCCTTGCCGGAGTGCGATTCCGGGGTGAAGCCGGCGCGCTCCAGGATCGCCTGGACCTTCTCGCGCAAGAAGGGCACCCGGGTGACGCTCTCGGCATACGCACTCGCGGTGAAGAGGCCGAGGAAGCGGCGCTCGCCGGTGACGGCGCCCTGGTCGTCGAAGGTCTTGACGCCGACATAGTCCAGATGGACCGACCGGTGCACGGTGGAGCGGGAGTTGGCCTTGGTGACGAATAGGACGCGGGGCTCTTGGGCGCGGGCCAGCACCAGATCGTTGAAAGCCGGGCGCTCGGCGCCCATCGGCGGATCGGAACGCATCAGGCCAAGCCCCGAGCCGGGCACGGGGACTAGGCCGGTGCCGCCCGGGACCTCGGTCAGGGAGTAGTCGCGGCTGCCGAGGAAGGTGAAGTGGTTATCGGCGAGCCAGTCGAGGACCTCCGCGGCCTGGCTGACATCCGCCGATGGTATGCCGACCGGCGGGTGCTCGCGCAGGTCCGCCGCGACCTGGCGGGCGCGTTCGCGCATCTTGGGCCAGTCCTCGACGGCCTCGCGGACATCGGAGAGCACCAGCTTGATGCGGGCGACGATTTCGTCGCGATCGGGGGCGTCGCTCTCGCGGTCGGTCTCGACGTGGATCCACGATTCGGTCAACTCACCGACGGCCTTCGCGCTGCCGGTGGCGGCCTCACCCTTGGCCCCGAGCACGCTGACCAGAGCGCCGGCTGCATCGCGCTCGACCTGCAGCACGGGGTGCAGGACTGAATGGATCGGGCGGTTCATCCGCAGCAATTCGGCGCGCACCGAGTCGACGAGGAAGGGCATGTCATCGGTGACGACCCGCACGACGGTGTGATCGACGCCGACGCCGGGCGGTGGCGTGACGCACTCGACCTTCGCCACCCCCGCGAGCCGCTCGGCGGCCAGGGCCCGGTGCGCCCGCACCAGGTCGAGCAGCTCCTGCGGGCTGCGGCCGGTCAGATCCTCGGCGACGGCGTGCCGGAAATAGGCTTCGATCAGCGCGCTTTCCACCGGCGGGTCCGAGGTGGCGGCGAGTTCGCACACCTGCGTGATCGCGGCTAGTCGGGTCTGCTTTTCCTGCGTCGTGGTCGGCACGCTGGTGAATCCTCGAATCTTGGTTGCGGGCGACGTTGCCCTCCCCGTCGAGGGTATCGAGCAGCCCGCACGCGGGGCCAATCGGCACCCGCCTCTTCTGCGCGCCCGGCAGGCACCGCTCAGGTGCTGTGGATAACTTTCGGACGGTGTCAGGGCAGCGCTCTAAGGTTTCGGTATGCCGCCCGTCCAGCCTCCCGGCCCAGGTCCAGTCCTCGATCGTCTGGCCCTGGCCTGCGACGATGCCGTGGATGGCTTGCTCGACGCCATGCCGATGGCTGGTGATCGGGCGGTGCAGGGGGCGCTCGATGACTATCTGGACGCTCTGATGGATGCGCTGCGGATGCTCGCCGCGGTGGGACGGGAGGCCTCAGCGGCCCTGCCGGTCAGTCAGCGCAGGGTGGCGTTGTCCGAGCCGCTGCCTAGCGTCGGGCCCGAGCGCGAGCGGAGCCGGTCGTGGTGAGCGCCAGCAGCGATCCCGCCTCGCTGTCGGCAACGGCGAGCGCCTTGCGCGCGCTCGCGGGGCACCTCACGGCGGCCGCGGAGGACCTGACGGCCCCCATTGAGGGCCCACGGCTCAGCGCCGCCCAACGTCGGCACGTGCAGGAGGTATGCCGCGCCGCCGCCGACCTTGCCCGGCTGGCTCAACACGGTGGCGATCTGCTAAACCACACGGCATACCGCCAAGCTCGGGAGGCGCACGACATCCGGTCCCTGGAGGATCGGGCCACCGCATCGGGCCTGGTGCGTGGCGAAGGTGGCTATGGCTTCGCCCCGGGCATCTCGGGAGTGGCGGTGCCCGCCGTCGTGGCGGGCCGGGCCGAGGCCCTGGCTCACGCGCAGTCGCGCGCGGACGAGCTGGTGGCCGCCCGGCAGACCGCAGATGCGGCCTTCATCGAGAAGCTGCGCGACTTGACGGCCGCGGCGACTCGGGTGGCCGATGCCTTGCGCTGACGGGAAGCTGTGACGGGGAGTGCCGCAGGGGGTCTATTCCGTGAGCCACTCGTTGAGGATCTGGGCTTCGAGGTCGAAGCCGTGCTTGATCGCCGGCGCGGCAGCGCGCTCGACCTTTCCGCCGAGGAACGGGATGGCGGCCTTGAGCTCCGCTTCAAGACTCTGGTGCGAGCCGGTGTCCGTCGGAGTTAGCCGCAGGGTGCCCTGAAGCGTCACCGGCGCGCCCTGGACCTTGATGTCGATGCGGGCGAAGCGGGAGCCGTCAGGGTTGGCCGGCCCCCAGTCCTGCGTCTCATGGATCATCAGGTGCTCTCCGACGGCGGAGCGGACCGCATCGGGCAGGCTCTCGGTGGGCATGGCGCGCGTGGTCGTGATGACCGTGCGGCCGGCGGCCTGCGAGATGGCGACGGTGTGTTCGGCCGAACTGGACCGCTCGCACTTCTCTTCCTGGAACTCCTCGGTCGCGCGGGTCGCGAAAACCTCATCGGGCGAAGCGGGCAGGTCCGCGGACTCGGTGATCCTCATGGGCGATCAACTTAGTGGAGCCGGGGCCGAGAACCTATGACATGTGCGGGTATTCGTGCCGCGTCGGCGGAGTGAAGGTCTCCTTGATCGCGCGCGGCGAGGTCCAGCGTTGCAGGTTCAGCAGGGAACCAGCCTTGTCATTGGTGCCCGAGGCACGGGCGCCCCCGAAGGGCTGCTGGCCGACGACGGCACCGGTCGGTTTGTCGTTGACATAGAAGTTGCCGGCAGCGAAGCGCAGCGCCTCGCTGACGCGGGCGATGACCGCCCGGTCCTGGGCGATGATCGAGCCGGTCAAGGCGTAGGGCGCCGAGGACTCCATGGCCGCCATGACCTTGTCGAACTGGCGATCCGGATAGACGTGCACGGCAAGGATCGGGCCGAAGAACTCGGTCGTGAAGACCTCGTCGAGCGGGTCGTCGCCGACCAGGATGGTGGGCCGCACGAAATAGCCCTCGGAGTCGTCATAGGTCCCGCCGGCGAGGACGGAGATCCCGGGCCGCGCGGTGGCGCGGTCGATGGCGGAGGCATTGCGGGCGAAGGATCGCTCGTCGATGACGGCCCCCATGAAGTTGCCGAAGTCGCGGACATCGCCCTGCCGCAGACCGGTCGTCAGGTCGGCGAGGTCGTCGCGAATCAGCTTCCACAAGGATCGGGGGAGGTAGGCACGGGAGGCGGCCGAACACTTCTGTCCTTGGAACTCGAAAGCGCCCCGGATCAAGGCCGTGCGCAACACATCGGGGTCGGCGCTGGGGTGGGCGAGGACGAAATCCTTGCCGCCGGTCTCGCCGACGAGCCGCGGATAGCCGCGATAGGACGCGAGTCGGCTGCCCACTTCCTGCCACAGGTGCTGGAAGGTCGCGGTCGAGCCGGTGAAGTGGATGCCGGCCAGATCCCGATGCGCCAGAGCAACTTTGGAGACGTCTAGGCCGTCGCCGGTGACCATATTGATGACGCCCGGCGGGAGTCCGGCGGCTATCAGCAATTCCATCGTGAGAGTCGCGGCGAGTTGCTGGGTGGGGCTGGGCTTCCACAGGACGGTATTGCCCATCAGCGCCGGGGCGGTCGGGAGGTTGCCGGCGATGGCGGTGAAATTGAAGGGTGTGATCGCGTAGACAAAGCCTTCGAGCGGGCGGTGATCGAGGCGGTTCCACACGCCGGGCGAGTTCGCGGCCGGCTGCTCGGCGAGCACCTGACGCCCGAAGTGCACATTGAAGCGCCAGAAGTCGATCAGCTCGCAGGCGCTATCGATCTCGGCTTGGTAGCAGGTCTTGCTCTGCCCGAGCATGGTTGCGGCATTGAGCCGGGCGCGCCACGGGCCGGCGAGCAGGTCCGCCGCCTTGAGGAAGATAGCGGCGCGGTCGTCATACGACAGGGACCGCCAGGCGGGCGCGGCGGCGAGGGCAGCGTCGATGGCGGCGGAGGCTTGGGCGGTGCCGGCATTACGCAGGTGCCCGAGGATCTCGGCATGGGCGTGGGGTTGGCGCACCGGGATGCGCTTGCCAGAGCCGGCGACCTCCACCCCCCCGATGACGTGCGGGAAATCCCTTGTGCTGCCGGCGAGTTCGGCGAGGGCGGCCTGCACCTGCCCGCGCTCGGCGGAGCCGGGGGCATAGTCGAGGACGGTCTCGTTGACCGGCGCGGGGACCTGGGTGACGGCATCCATGGCGGACTCCTTCGGCCGTTGGAGGGTGCTTGCCCACCCTAGCGAGAGGGCACGCCAGCATGGGCGCCGGCGATCAGTCCAGCAGATCCAGGACGACCTCGGCCTCGGTGATGTCGTACCACAGCAGGTCGGCGTCAGGTCCGTCCTCTTCGCCGACATGGAGCGAGACGCCCTCGCGATGCAGGAGGGGGCGCGGCAGGGCGACGGCCGTGCCCGGCCCGCTCCAGCGCACCTCGCCGTCCGGCAGGTCGACGGCCAGGACGATGACCCGATTGTGCTCCCTGGCCGCAGCGACGGCATCGAGGAAGGCGAGGTACTCGCGTTCTTCCTCATCCGCCCGCGGCGTCGCGGCGGCGAAGGCCGGGGACACGCCATATGCCGGGCGCCCCGCCGGAAGCGTGCCATCCCGCAGCAGGGCCGCGAGGTCGGTGGTGGTCACCGGGAGGTAGAGGCGTTGCAATCCCATCAGTGACTCCGTCCGGTGTGGCTAGCCTGCGTCTTTCACGCGGTTGTGTCTGACACCACCTCGGGGAACGTGAAAGTGCCTGTCCTGTAAGGAAGAATCCGGCTTACCACAGTCAGGAACTTCCAACAGAACAGGCACTTGTCAGGTGAAGGGTAGCAAGCGAGGTCCGCGGGTTAAGGTCAGCGCCGACGGGGCGGGGGTCGTGTCCCATGCCGGGGTCGGGTTGCTGCGGGAGGTCGCTGAGTACACCGGGCTGGTCGAGGGCCTTACGGCGGCGTTGCTGGATACGTACAAGGGAGTCCCGGTGCACGCGCCGGGTCGGGTGTTCACCGACCTGGCGGTCGCTGTCGCCGACGGGGCGGACTCGATCAGTGGGATCGCGGTGCTGACCGACCGGCAGGACCTGTTCGGCCCGGTCGCCTCGATGCCGACGACGTGGCGGGTGCTGGACCGCATCGACGGCGAGCACCTGCCGCGGGTGCGCGCGGCACGAGCCGCAGCCCGCGAGGTCGCCTGGGCCGCTGGCGCCGGCCCCGACCTGAGCGGCGGGTTGTGTCTGGACTTCGACGCCACCATCAGCATCGCGCACAGCGAGAAGGAGAACGCCGCCGCGACCTGGAAACGCACCTTCGGGTTCCACCCGCTGCTGTGCTTCCTGGACCGGCCCGACCTGGCCGGCGGAGAGGCCCTGGCCGGGCTGTTGCGGCCCGGGAACGCCGGCAGCAACACCGCCGCCGACCACGTCACCGTGCTGGGACTTGCCCTGGCCGCGCTCCCGGAACAGGCCCGGCCCCGCCGCGGGGACCCGGACTCGCCGCGGGTGCTGGCCCGCTCGGACTCCGCCGGCGCGACCCACATCTTCGCCGAGGCGTGCGTGGCCGAGGGGTTGGAGTTCTCCTTCGGCTACCCGGTCGATGCCCGGGTGCAGCGGATCGTCGACCTGATCCCGGACACGTGCTGGCACCCGGCGATCGAGACCGGCCACGGCGACGGCAGCGACATCCGGCAGGGGGCGTGGGTGGCCGAGGCCACCGGCATGGTCGACCTGGACTCCTGGCCGGCCGGGTCCCGACTGATCCTGCGCAAGGAACGCCCCCACCCCGGCGCGCAGCTGACCTTCACCGACGTCGACGGGATGCGCGTCACCGCACTGCTGACCAACACCCCAGCCGGGGTCGTGCCCGGGCAGGCCGCCGGGCTCGAGCTGCGCCACCGCCAACACGCCCGCGTCGAGGACCGCATCCGTGAAGCCAAGGCCACCGGGCTGCGCAACTTCCCCTGCCACGCGATGAACGAGAACAACGCCTGGCTCGAGGTCGTGCTCACCGCGGTCGACCTGATCGCCTGGACCAAGACGATCGCCTTCGCGCACGTCCCCGAACTGCTGCGCTGCGAGATCGCCGCGTTCCGCTACCGCGTGCTACACACCGCCGCCCGGCTCACCCGAGGCGCACGCCAGATCCGCCTGCGCATCGACAAGACCTGGCGCTGGGCCACCCACATCGCCGAAGGCTTCACCCGAGTCCGCGCCGCCTTCCCGTG
>NZ_BAAAPO010000032.1:0-30658 GCF_039531185.1 Nostocoides veronense | reverse complement strand
ACAGTCGGGCCCCAAACGACCCCATAACGCGCTCAGCAGCAGCCAGCCCCGCCAACACACACTCCACCAACCACCACGGCCGCTCCAACCCGGCCGCGTGAAAGAGGGAGGCTAGTGGCGGCCTCGAGAAGTTCGGCGAGCGCATCGGCAAGGGTGCCGTCCAGGATCTCCAGATCGGGGACGGCATCGCGATCGGCGAGCACTCCGATGTGGAGGCGCGCGTTGTAACCAGTCATCCCGATGGCCAGCGCGTGGCCGCGGGTCAGCGGGATGACGGGATAGCTGGCCTGCAGGCGGACCCCATCGGCATACATCGGCCGCTGCGGGCCCGGGACATTCGTGATGACGAGGTTGAACAGCCGGGTGCTCATCGACGCGCCGAGGCGGACGCCGAGCGAGTGCAGCGCTGGGGGCGCGAACCCGGCCATCGCCGCCAGATCGGCGGCTCGGACTCCGGCGTGCTGGCGCAGCTGATGCTCCAGGGAGAACTGGATCTGCGCGAGCCGCATCATCGGTGAGGCTTCACCCACCGGCAGCTCGACGAAGACCGCCTGGACTCGGGAGCCATAGGGCGTCGAGTCGTCCGCCACCGATACCGGCACCAGGGCGCGCACCGAGCGGGCGGATGAGATGTGTTCGCCGCGGGCTTGGAGCCAGCCGCGCAGCGCGCCGGCAATGACGGTCAGGGCGATGGCGTGCACGGTCGGCCGGGTGCCATCCGGTGCGCTCGCGCTGTCGCGGATTTCGCGAAGGTCCGCGAGATCTAGGTCAGTCATCAGATAGCGGCGAGCGTTGTGGCCCTCCACGGCGAAGGCGCGCTGAGAGGGCGGGGCCACGGCGGCCCGGGCGATGGTCCCCCCCACCTTGGCCACCTGGCCGGCGGTGGCCTTCAGTTCCTGGACACCGCCTCGGATTCCGTCGACGACGGTCGTTGGACGCCGGACGAATCCGGAGATCGCATTGCCGAGCAATTCTTTGGTGCTCGGCGCGGGAACCGGTGTCCACGAACCAGATTCCGCGGTTCGCGCGGCCGGATCGGCGGACAGGCCGGTGACATCCCCGGCATCGATGAGGGCCTGGTGGATCTTGGTGACGACGGCGAACCGGTCCTCGGAAACGCCCTCCACGACATACACCTCCCACAGCGGGCGCGAGCGATCCAGCGGGCGGCTCGCGACGCGCGCGACGAAATCCTGCAACTGCTCGATTGATCCCGGAGCAGGCAGTGCCGAACGACGCACGTGATAGTCGAGATCGAAATCCGCGTCGTCGATCCACACCGGCGTCATGATCCGGCCGGGCAGGGTGCGGATCTTCTGGCGGTAGCGCGGGTGGCTGCTCAGCCGCGCCGCGATGCCTTCGCGCACCCGCGCCGGGCGGAAGTTGTCGGGCGCCGCGAAGATGAGGACTTGACCGACATGCGTCGCCGTCGACGCATCTTCCAGATAGAGAAAACTGCTGTCTGCTGGGCTGAGCCGGTCGATCACGCGCACATCGTCGCAGACCCTCGCCATGGACCGGCAACGCACGGCGCCCCCGTAAGGTGAGCCGCGGAGGTGTCTGGGTTCCTGGTGGTCCCCCCGGTCTTCAAAACCGGTGTGCGGCGGCATCCGTCGCAGGCGGGTTCGATTCCCGTCCACCTCCGCCACGACCGCCCCGGAATGGGCCGGTCGCCCACGGACCAGGAGGCCAATCCGGTGAGCGAGCAGGACCCGCGGCGCGCCATTCCGCGTGCCGACGCGCTGCTGGCCGATCCCGAGATTTCGGCCTATGCCGAGCCTCTGGGGGGCGAGCACGTCCGCGGCATCGTGGCTTCGGCCACGGCGCAAGCCCGCGCGGGATCCCTTGCGCCCCAGTCCGTTCGGGGCCGGGTGCTGGAGGAGTTGGCGGCCTTGTCTCGCAGCGCGACAAGCCTGACGCCGGTGCTGAATGCGACCGGTGTGGTGATCCATACCAACCTGGGTCGGGCCCCATTAACGGCCGCTGCGCGGGAGGCACTGCTGGCGGCGAGTGGGTATGTCGATGTGGAGTTCGGGCTGGAGAGCGGGGTGCGGGAGCGCCGCGGCCGAGGAACCGTGGACGCGCTGCTCGCCGCCGTTCCGGCGGCGCAGGACGCCCTCGTTGTGACCAATGGCGCGGCGGCCCTGTCGCTGGCCGTCACGGCGCTTGCCCAGGGGCGGGACATGCTCGTCTCCCGGGGCGAGCTCGTCGAGATCGGCGACGGCTTCCGGCTCCCCGATCTCATCGAGTCGACCGGTGTGACGATTCGGGAAGTGGGCACGACGAACCGCACGCACCTCGCCGACTATGCCGGAGCGCTGGATGAGCGAGCGGCGGCGATTCTCAAGGTGCACCCGAGCAACTTCCGGGTGTCCGGCTTCACGGCCCAGGCCACGGTCGGTGAGTGCGCTGCGCTGGGGCGGGAGCACGGCATACCCGTGATTGTCGATATCGGCTCCGGGCTGCTGGCTCCGGACGACCTGCTGACCGACGAACCCGACGCGCAATCGACCCTCGCTGCGGGCGCTGACCTGGTCATCTGCAGCGGAGACAAGCTGCTCGGCGGACCGCAGGCGGGACTCATCTTCGGCCGGGCCGACCTGGTTCATCGACTCCGTCGCTACCCCCTGGCCAGGGCCTTCCGCGCGGGCAAGCTCACGCTCGCCGCCCTAGAAGCAACGTTGCGCGGGCCGCGGTCGCGGGTGTCGGCATACCTGCACCGCGCCCCCGATGAGTTGCGGGGTCGCGTGGAGGGGGTGCGTTCCGCGGTGCTCGCGGCCCGGCCGGACCTGGAGGATGTGCTGGCTGTCGTGCCCGTCGAGGGGGCCGTTGGTGGCGGCGGTGCACCGGGTATGCCGCTCCCGGGCTGGGCGCTGGTGCTGCCGGAACACCTGGCGGGCCCGCTGCGTCGAGGCAGCCCGGCGATCGTGGCCCGGGTCGAGGGTGGGCGCACCCTGCTCGACTTGCGGTGCATCGAGGACGCGGAGGATCCGGCCGTCGCTTCGGCCGTGCTCGCGGCGCTTGGGCGGGATTGATGCACGTCATCGCGACGGCCGGGCATGTCGATCACGGCAAGTCGACGCTGGTCCGTGCGCTGACGGGTCGCGATCCGGACCGGTTGGAGGCGGAGAAGCGGCGCGGGTTGACGATCGAGTTGGGCTACGCCTGGACAACCCTGCCCGATGTGGGAGACGTGGCTTTCGTCGATGTGCCCGGTCATCGGCGCTTCATCGGCACCATGCTCGCCGGCCTGGGCCCCGCGCCAGCCGTGCTCTTCGTCGTCGCGGCGGACGCCGGCTGGTCGGCGCAAAGCGCAGAGCACCTGCGGGCCATCGATGCCCTCGGCCTGCGCCACGGCCTGCTGGTGGTGACGCGCTGCGATCTCGTGGCGCCCGAGAGGGCGGAGGAAGTAGCCCAATCTGGGAGCGAGCGGATTGCGGAATCATCTCTGGGACACGTCGATTCGGTTGTGATCTCGGCCGTGACCGGGGCCGGTTTGGAGGATCTGCGGGTGGCCTTGGCGCGTCTTTGTTCGAGGCTCCCCCAGCCGCGCACAGACGGACGCGTTCGGCTCTGGGTCGACCGGTCCTTCACCATCGACGGGAGCGGCACCGTCGTCACCGGCACCCTCGGCGCCGGCACCCTGCATCGCGGGGACCGGCTCGCGGTCGGCGATCGCGTGGTCACTATTCGCGGCCTGCAGTCGCTGGAAGCGCCCCAGGAGACGGTCGCCGCGACGGCCCGGGTCGCGGTCAATTTGCGCGGGGCCGATGCGAGCGCGATCGGCCGCGGCGATGCGCTTCTGAGCGCGGGCGACTGGCGCCTGACCTCGGTTGTTGACGTGCGGCTGCGTGAGGACGCGCCGGACCTGCCCCGGGAGGCCCGCTGCCATGTCGGCACCGCCTCGCTGCGGGCGTATGTCCGTTCCCTCACCCCCGGTGCGGCCCGGCTGACTCTGGATCGTGCGGTGCCCTTGACACCGGGTGATGCGCTGATCCTGCGCGATTCCGGGCGCGACGGTGCCATCTGGGGGGCGGTCGTGCTGGACATCGAACCGCCGGCTTTGCGGCGCCGCGGCGATGGAGCACGACGTGGCGCGGCGCTTCTCGACGTAGGAGCCGCGGAGTTAGCGGCTCTGGTGCGGACCCGAGGGAGTCTGACCGATGCGGAGGCTGCGGGCCTCGGCCACGATCTGGCCGGCCTGTCGGGCGTTAGCCGCCTGGACTGCCATCCCGAGATGCTGGGCGGTGACGAGTTTGTGCGCATCGGCTCCCGCGTGGCGACTCGAGATGTGGTGAGCCAATGGACCTCGGCCCTCGAGGCCGCCGTCGACGACCAGGCCCGCCACGAGCCGCTACGCCCGGGCTTGCCGCTGGCGGCGGCGCGTGCGCGGGCGGGCCTGCCCGATCTCGCAACGACCGAGTTGCTCTGTCGCGCAATGGCTCTCGACATCTCTGGGGGCCGCGTGGCTCGCGAAGGGACGCGTCCGGATCTCGGGGCGAAATCTGCCGCTCTGGAGGGAATCGTGGCTCGCTTGGGCGACCGGCCCTTCGATGCCCCCGAGCGGCCCGAACTCGAAGCGGCCGGTCTTGGCGTCCAAGAACTCGCCGCCGCCGAAGCGCTCGGCCGGGTGATCCGCCTCGCCGACGACCTCATTCTCCTGCCCACGGCGCCAGCCCTGGCGATGCGGACCTTGGCCGCGCTCCCCCAGCCGTTCACGACAAGCGCAGCCCGGGAAGCGCTGGCGAGCACCCGGCGGGTCGTCATACCCCTGCTGGAGTATTTGGACCGGCGCGGCTGGACCCGCCGGCTCGACGCCGGCCACCGCGAGGTCGTGCGATGAGCCGACCGTGAGAGGAATCCCTTGATGAGCGAGCCGATTCGACTGACGCAGTATGCCGCCGGGGGCGGGTGCGCCTGCAAGATTCCCGCCGCGCAATTGGAGACGCTGGTCGCCGGGCTGTCGGCGAGCCGCCACGCCGACCTTCTCGTCGGCCTGGAGAGCGGCGATGACGCGGCGGCCGTCCGGATCGCCGGAGGTCAGGCGATCATCTCGACGGCCGACTTCTTCACGCCGGTCGTCGACTCTGCCTATGACTGGGGACGGATCGCGGCAGCCAATGCCCTTTCGGATGTCTATGCCATGGGCGGGACGCCGATTGTCGCGATCAACCTGCTGGGCTGGCCGGTCGATCACCTCGATCCGCAGCTGATCACGGAGGTGCTCCGTGGCGGCGCGGAGGTTGCGGCAAGTGCTGGGATCGCCATCGCCGGCGGCCACAGCATCACGGCGCCAGAGCCGATCTACGGCCTGGCCGTGACGGGGATCGCCGACCCGGATCGTTTGCTGCGCAACGACACTGGCGTCGCCGGCCTCCCGATCAGCCTCACCAAGCCGCTCGGCGTGGGCATTCTCGGCAACCGGCACAAGGTCACCGGCGAGGTCTTCCCGGATGCCATCGCCTCCATGGTCGCGCTCAACGACCAGGCGTCCGTGGCCGCCCTCGCCGCCGGGGTGCGAACGGCCACCGATGTCACCGGTTTCGGCCTGTTGGGTCATCTGTTCAAGCTCTGCCGCGCCTCCGGGATCGCGGCGTACATCGATCACGGCGCCGTGCCGGTGCTTGATGGAGCGCGGGAGAGCCTGGCCGCGGGCTATGTGCCCGGCGGCTCAAGGCGCAATCTCGACTGGGTGCGCCCATCCCTTGACGTGCGGCCGGGCGTGAGCGAAGACGAGCTGCTGCTGCTCGCGGACGCGCAAACCAGCGGGGGTCTGCTCGTGCTGGGTGAGATCCCCGGCGCACCGGTGATCGGCGAGACCGTCGCGGCCCATGGTTCGACGCGAATCATCATTGGCTGATCGACTGTGTCGTTAGGTCAATTCCGTTGGCGCAGAACGCATCACGGTAGCCGCGTGCTGGGCGGTGCGTCCGGGACGGCTGGTGCTTTCCCGAGCCGCAACGCGCTCCTTCTGCGGGATGACGGTGTACTTGGGATCCTTGGCTGACTCGATGCCGGCGTGGAAGACGCCGAATCGCAGTGCGGCTGAGCCGGCATTGAACGCCAGGCCGGCCAGGACCGCCGCCGGTCGCCACCGGCCGCCGACCAGGGTCAGTCCCATTCCCGCAAGCGTGAGCGCCTTGCTCGCCGACACGAGACGGCCCGCCCTGCCCGTATGCAGTGGCTCCCCGATCAGTCCCGCGTTGCGGTTGATGAGTGAAAAGGCGGCGAGTTCGAGCGCGGACCCGCCGATCGCCATCCGGCGCGCCGGGCCGGTGATCGCCGGATTGGTCGTGATCATGGCCGCGCCGCCTGCCGCCCCCATGGCGGAGCCGACGAAGACGAAGGGCAACTCCTTGTAGATCCCGTGCCAGGTCGGCGTGGCGGTATTGGACAGCAAGACCGCGGTATAGGCAGCCAGTGGCGGAGCGAAGAATCCGGAGCCAAGACTCGCTCCCCGGCTGACGACCGGCAAGGCGACGTTGATCCGGCTATCTTGCGGCAGAACGATTTTCGCCACTTCGCAGGCGGCAGCCGTGCCGGTGAAGGCGCCGAAGCCCGCGAGAATCCAACTGCCGACGCTCATCGGCGAGGTCAGCTTGATGACGCGCAGCATATTGAGGAATCGCGACGGTTTCCCGAGGTCCCCGACAAGTGCAGCCGTGCTCACCCCGAGCGAGGCGAGCGCGGTAAGCCGCGCATTGCGCTGCAGTTCGGTGCGGCCGGTCAGCTCCGCCCCGGCCGCGACGAGCGCCGACCCGGCGGCCAGCCCGCCGGCATACAGATAGGTCGGGATCTTGTAGTCCCAGGGCGCGGGCTTGACGACCGAGCGGCCGTAGTAGGACGCGAAGGTCGCGTCCGGGACCATGAGGTCGTCGCGGCGTCGACGCCGCCGCCGCTCGCGGGGCTGCGTCGCGGGAGGATGGCTGGCCGCCTCGACGGGCGCGTTCTGGGTGGCTTCGCTATCGCTCACGAGGGATTGCGCCCCACATAACTCAGGGCCGCGCCGGCGAGCATCGTGAGGCCCGCCAGGCCGGCCTTTCGGAAAATGTCCGGCAGGTCCTTGGTGGTCACGACGGGATCCGGAGGCAGGCCATAGACCTCCGGCTCGTCGAGCAGCAAGAAGATCGAGCCGGTCCCACCGACCCCGTCGTTCTCATTGGCGCCATAGAGCCGCGCCTCGGTATAGCCATTGCCGTGCAGGGTCGCCACCCGCTGCTCGGCACGCTCCCGCATCTCGCTGAGGTCACCAAACTGGATTGAGGTCGTCGGGCAGGCCTGCGCACAAGCCGGCTTGGCGTCCAGACTGATCCGGTCATAGCAGAGCGTGCACTTGTTGGCGATGCCGACCGTCTTGGCCGTGGCCGCGCCAGTCATATCCGGATCCTTGCGCTTGTCGATGACCCCGAACGGGCAGGCCGCCACGCAATAGCCGCAGCCATTACAGACATCGTCCTGCACCACGACGGTGCCGAATTCGGTGCGGAAGAGGGCGCCGGTCGGGCAGACATCCAGGCAGCCCGCATGCGTGCAGTGCTTGCAAACATCGCTGGCCATCAGCCATCGGAAGTCGGGGACGCTGCCCTCGGCGAGGGCGCGCTCGGCCGCGTGTTCCGCGGCATCAAGATCGGACGGGCTGGTCGGCGGCGCAGCGGCCTCGCCGGCCGACGGGAGGGAGGCGGCCGTGCCCGGCCCGGTCAGGGGTATGCCGCTCGCGGGCGCCCGCGAAACATCCTGGGCCGTCGCATTGGGCAGCATCGGCGGCACCCCGGGCGGAGTCGCGGTGATCTCGGTCCGGACCTGCGGCATACCCAGGTCCACCAGGCGCGCCCCGCGGACGCGCGCCTCGGCGATGTGCTCGGCGGACTGCTCGACGAAGGCGACATGCCGCCAGGTGTTGGCGCCCAAACCAATGGTGTTGTCGTAGGAGTTTCCGGTCATCCCGAGACCGTCCATCGGGAGTTGGTTCCACTCCTTGCACGCCACCTCGCACGCCTTGCAGCCGATGCAGATGGAGGTGTCGGTGAAGAAGCCCTTGCGCGGCGGGGGCGCCTGCCAGCCCGCATCCTTGGCGGGGTCGGTCGGCCCGCTGAGTTGGGTATGCCAGAACTGCCCGTCCAGGGCATCTCGCCAGGCCGCGCGCCAGCCCTCCCCCCAGCGGCCCCTTCGGCTCGTGACACTCACCGGCGCTCCTCCCGCTCGTCGTTCTCGTTCACGATGTCGTTACCGGTGACCACCGTTGCGCCAGAACGAGATTGATAATCGGCGACCAGGCGCGTCAGGGCCTCCCCGCGGGGCCGGCGGCCGGGCTGGATGTCGACGGAACTGACCTTGCTCTCCTGGATCGATACATTGGGATCAAGGGTGACCCCGAGCAGATCATTGGCCGAGTCGCCCGTGACGACGGCGCCGGTGCCGCCGACGCCCCAGTGATACGGCATACCGATCTGGTGGATCGTGCGACCGCCGATGATCAGCGGCGTCATCCGCTCGGTCACCAACACCCGAGCCTCGATCGCCGAACGCGGCGAGATCAGGGTGGCCCAGCCGCCATTGACCAGTCCGCGCTCCGCGGCGAGTTCCGGGGAGACCTCGCAGAAGAACTCGGGCTGCAGTTCCGAGAGATAGGGCAGCCAACGGCTCATGGCGCCGGCCGTATGGTGCTCGGTCAGGCGATAGGTCGTGGCCACGAAGGGATAGACATCGGCCCCAGGCTCGCCGAAGGACGGCGCCGTGAGGTTGTCCTTGTGCGGATAGACCAGCCGGGCGGGATTGCGTTGCTGAGGATAAAGCGGGTTGCCGATCGGGCTTTCCTGCGCCTCGTAGTGCGTCGGCAGCGGGCCATCGATCATGCCCCTGGGGGCGAACAGCCAGCCCTTGCCGTCGGCTTGCATGATGAACGGGTCATCGCCGGCCAGCGCCTCGGGGCCGCTGGTGCCGTCGGCGGGGCGGTATGACGGGGCGGTCGTCAGCGGGAAGTCGGGGACATCATGGCCCACCCATCGGCCGGTCTGCTCGTCCCACCAGACATAGGCCTTGCGTTCGCTCCACGGGCGGCCCTGCGGATCGGCGGACGCCCGGTTGTAGAGGATGCGCCGGTTCATCGGCCACGCCCAGCCCCAGTTCGGCGCGACCCAACTCTGCTGCGCGTCCGGCAGCTTGTTCTTGGAGGCATTGACCTCATCGGCATAGACCCCGGAGTAGATCCAGCATCCGGAGGCCGTCGACCCGTCGGCTTTCAGCGCCCCAAATCCCGGCAGGGCCTGGCCGGCTTGCTCGCCGCTCAGATAGGTGCCATTGATCTCGCGCAGCACGGCATCGGCGTCCGGTTCGCCATGCTCGTCCTGCGGATAGTCCCAGGTCAGGTCTAGCAACGGCCGATCACGGGGGTCGGTGGACCCCGCGAGGCGCTCGCGGATCTTTTTGCCGAGGACGTAATAGAAGGACAGATCGGAGCGAGCATCACCGGGCGGCTCGACGGCCTTGAAATGCCACTGGAGCATCCGCTGGGTCTGGGTGAAGGTGCCATCCTTCTCCGCGTGATTGGCCGCCGGGAGGAAGAAGATCTCGGTGCCGATCTTGTCGGTCTCCAGCTCCCCGGTCGCGATCTCCGGTCCGTCTTTCCACCAGGTTGCGGACTCGATGAGATTGAAATCCCGCACGACCAGCCACTTGAGGTTCGCCATACCGAGGCGCTGCAGCCGGCCGTTCGCCGAGCCGACGGCGGGATTTTGGCCGAGGAGGAAATAGCCCTCGACGGTGCCGGCGATCATGCCGAGGACCGACTGATAGGTGTTGTGATTGCCATTCATCCGCGGCAGGTAGTCGTAGCAGAAGTCGTTCTCCGGCTGCGCCGCATCCCCCCACCAGGCCTTGAGCAGGCTCACCAGGTAGGCATCCGCGTGCGTCCAAAAGCCCTTCTGCCGAGGTGAGGAAACCGCGGATAGGAATTGGGCGAGGGTCTCGTCCTTGCCTGCCGTAGGCATCGGCAGATAGCCGGGCAGCAGATTGAAGAGCGTGGGTATGTCGCTGGCCCCCTGGATCGAGGCGTGCCCGCGCAGGGCCATGATCCCGCCGCCCGGTCGCCCGACATTGCCCATGAGCAATTGCAGGATCGCCGCGGTGCGGATGAATTGGGCCCCGAGCGAATGCTGGGTCCACCCCACGGCATACGCGAACATCGTGGTCCGTTCGCGGCCGCTGTTGGCGACGAGGGATTCCGAGAGATAGGCGAAGTCGGCAGCGGAGATCCCGCAGGCCGAGGTGACCAGGTCCGGGGTGTAGCGGGCATAGTGGCGTTTCAGAATCTGCAGGACACAGCGGGGATCCTGCATCGTCGGGTCGCGCTCGATCAAGGCGTGATCGAGCGGCGCGCCCGCGGCACCATGCGCGTGGCCGGCGGCCGATGCCGCTTTGGCCGCCCCGTGCTCCTCGGGGCCTGCCTCACCGATGTCGTCCTCACCCGGTTTGCGGGACCTGTAGGCCCACGAGGTCAGGTCGTACTGCCCGGTTTCCGGGTCGTAGCCGGAGAAGACGCCGCTGAGATCTTCGGTGTCCTGATAGTCGTCCGAGACGATCATCGAGGCGTTGGTGTATGCCGCGACGTACTCCTCGAAGTAGCTCCCGGTGCGCAGGATCTGGTTGATGAGCGCGCCGAGCAGGATGACATCGCTGCCCGCTCGGATGGGGATGTGCTTGTCGGCGACGGCGGAGGTGCGGGTGAAACGGGGGTCGATGTGGATCACCCGGGCACCGCGAAGTTTGGCCTCGGTCACCCATTGGAAGGCGACCGGATGGCATTCGGCCATATTGGAGCCTTGGATGATGAGGCAGTCCGTGTTCGCGATGTCTTGGACGAACTGCGTGGCGCCGCCGCGCCCGAACGAGGCTCCCAAACTGGGAACCGTGGAACTGTGTCAAATGCGAGCCTGGTTCTCGACCTGAATGGCTCCCATGGCGGTGTAGAGCTTCTTCATCAGGTAGTTCTCTTCGTTGTCCAGCGCCGCGCCGCCGAGGCTGGCGATGCCCATCGTGCGGCGCAGGAACTGCCCGTTCTCGTCCTTGTCCTGCCAGGTGCGGCGGCGGGTCTCGATCACGCGGTCGGCGATCATGTCGGTCGCCTCCTCGAGACCGAGCGGCGACCAGTCGGTGGCGTATGGCGCGCGGTAGAGGACGGTGGTCTGGCGGGTCGGGCTGTTGACGAGTTGTTCGCTGGCGCTGCCTTTGGGGCACAAGCGGCCCCGGCTGACCGGGCTGTCCGGGTCGCCCTCGATCTGGACGACCTTGCCGTCCTTGACGAAGATGTTCTGGCCGCAGCCGACGGCGCAATAGGGGCAGACGGATTTCACGACCTTGTCGGCGGTGGCGGTGCGGGCGAGCTTGTCCCGGGTCTTTTTGCTGACGACCGCCTGGCCGCGCCCGAGGTAGTCGCCGGTCGCCAGTTGCCGCAGGGCGGGCCAGCCCAGGAAGGCCGCACGATCCGTCATCGGGTCCTCCTCGACCTGCCTCGTCCGGGTGTACTCGCCGGTCTTCCCGACCCTAATGCCTCACGCGGTGGACCAGCGGCGGAAGCCACGCCGGAGGTCGAAGCGCACAGGCGCGGAGAGGGCTTCGTTGACAGGAGCCTTGGCGAGTTCGTTCGCGATCGTTCGAATCCTGTTGCGCGCCGGTGATTTCGGGGCCACATCGTGCAAGAGTCTTCCGGCAAGAAGGGAGCGGTCGAGGGCGGCGCGGTCGTCCGGGACGATGTGGTCGACGCGAACGGAGGCGAAGCGTTCCAGTGTTTCGGCGATGGCTCGCTCGGGCGACATACCCGCGACGGAGGATCGCACCCGGTTGACGATGACGGTGGGCGCGGTGCCCACGGCCGCTTCCAGGTCGGCGAGCGCGCGGACGAGACGCTGCAGGCCGACCGGATCACCGGAGCCGACCGCGATGATGTCATCAGCGGCCGTCAGGGCGGTCAACGTGGCGGCATTGCGTCGGGGCGCCCGGGTGTCATAGCTGAGATCCTCGTCATCCTCAAGGCAAAAGCCGCAGTCGATCACGGTGATGTCGACCAGCGAGCGGGCGAGCGTGAGGGTGTGCGAGAGCGAATCCGCGCGGACCTCGGGCCAGCGCGCGGCGCTGGGCAGGCCGGTCAGCACCCGGAATCCAGGATCGACCGTTGGTGCCAGTCGGGCTAGCACGGGCAGATCGAGCGTGCCCAGTTCAGCGGCGCGGGCGGCCGCGGCGATTCCAGGAGCCTCATCGAGCAGACCCAGATGCTGACCGACGGAGGCGGCATAGGTGTCGGCGTCGATCAGGAGCACGGTGTGGCCCTGCAAGGTCAACTCGGCTGCCAGATTCGTGGCGATCGTGGTGCGCCCGGGGGAACCCGTGGGACCCCAGATCGCGACGATGCGGCCACTGCCGACATTCACGCCCTCACCGTTGTCGTCTGCGACGTCAGCGGGTGGGGTCAGCGCCAACTCGGCCTCGCGCGGGTCCAAACCCGCTTCCAAGGCGGCCCAGCCGGCCTCCGGGTCGGCAGGCACGGCGGGGCGAACGTGGGCGCGAAGGGCTCGGTCAAGTTCCTCGGTGGTGCAGTCAGCGGCGACGATCTGGGCGATACCGAACTGGCGCAGCCGCCGCTCGTCGTGCTCCGTGACGCTCAGGCCAACAATCTGAACCCCGTCGGCGCGCACTTGCGCGAGGGCGTCACGGTCCAGGCCCCGCAGGCTCGCCGACACGATGGCGACATCCGCGAGCCCGGCAGCGCTGGCCGCCACCAGATCCGCCAGATCGGGGCACCGGCGCACCAAGTCGACATCACGCAGGCCCCCAAGTCGAGCGACGAGCGAGGACTCTTGCTCTGGTTCGAGCGCGGTCAGGATGCGGGACTTCACGAGACCTCCCGCTGGGCCGATCCGGGGACCGGAACGAGCGTGAACTTTGCGCCTGAGTCCACGAGCCCGATGACCGTCCCGACGTTCTCGCGCGGAACCAGCACCTGAACCGCGCTGCGGCCGGACCCGCCGCCGAAGCCTGAGCCGTCACTGAGCCGGGCCACCGCGACCCGCTCGAGCACCCGCTCCGGCCCCTTCCACGCGTCGCGCCCGGCGGCTGGGTCGGGCGTATTGGCATAGACATCGACGGTCGATCCAATGACCAAAGCACCGGCAGAGGCTTGATCGACCGCGATGGACAAGGGCGAGACCCGCACCTGAGACCCCGTGCCGACCGAGGCCTTGGGCACCAACTCCCCCGCGCGAATATCGCTGAGGACATAGCCATCGCTCGGCAGGCCACCATCGACCGAGAGATATCCCGAGGCGAGGTCCGAGAGCTGGACCTCGACCCGCACAAGCTTCTCCGAAGTCAACTGCTCCCCGGGCACCAACGCCTCGCGGGCGGCATACATCGTGGTGCGACTGTCCGCGGCCCGCAGGCCCATGGCGCCGAGGGCCGTGGCGAGCAGCACAAGCGCGATCCCGACGAGCAAACGGGTGTCTCGCCAACTCGGTCGCCGCAAGCGGGCGGCGGCGGGCGCAGGCAATGACGTCATCGATCCCCCAGAGTGAAACGGCAGTGGTCTGGAGCACAGCATTACCCAGAGCGCTGGGATCGGCATCTCGAACGCCGGGCACCTGTGGACAACCTGCCGTGGCGAGCGGTGGCCCGTGCGGCACAATCGGGGCATGCCGAAGCGCTTCATCTCCTTGACGGAGTTGGCCGAGATCCTCGATATCTCGGCAGCGCAGGCCTATGCCTTGGTGCGTTCTGGTGATCTACCGGCGATCAAAATCGGTGGGCGTGGGCAGTGGCGGGTCGAGACGAGTGTGCTCGAGGACTACATCGCCAGGATGTATGCCGAGACAGCCGATTTCGTTCGCGCCCAGGCGACTTCGCGGGACTGAACGCCGCGTCGAGTGGGCTACTGGCTGTGGACGCAGGCGATGGCGGCGAAGGGGATCGTGCGGAGCGAGCGGATGTTCCCTGGACGCCGGGCTTCATCGCGGGGGTGTTCGGCCAGGTCGAGGAAGTCCGCGCCCACGACATCGATCGTGCCCTCGCTGGACCCGCCGCCGGTGTCGAGGACTTGCACTCGGGCGCGGTCGCGGCTGATTTCGCGCAGCGCGTAACCAAGACCGAAGCGGCGGCCAATGCCCTCCGGGGCGCTGCGTGGGGCCAGGCCTGCCACGGTAACGATTGAGGCCAGCGGGACGAGGGCCGCCCGCCCGGGTGCGGGGCTGATGACGAGCCAATCCGCGCCCGCGTCCGCGAGCCGTCCGTGGACGCGGATGCCCGCTTGGAGGCGGACATCGACCGGCTCGCCGAGATGGGCAGCGAACCGGCCGATCAGCGTCACCTTGGCTCGCTCGGTCCGGGTCCGGTCAGCGATTTCAAGATCGCGTTCCCGGCGCTCCTGCGCCGCCAAGGCAGCGTCGAGATCAGCAAAGAGTCGTTCCCAGCGCCCCGCCTCCATGGTGTCCAGCGTAGTGACGCCACGGCCGAGGCTTATCGGGTCATCCACAGCTCTCGACCCTCTGGATGGTGAACATCCACAGGCGGCGGGGCTTCCGGTTGCGAAGGGTGACTAGATGCACCAAACTGCATCAAACGACATCTAACGCAGCGGATTGGGGTTGGCATGAAGGGACGGATGCAGCCGGGGCCGGCCCGAGTGGTGGCGTCGCTGGGACTGCTGTGGCTCGCCGATGCTCTTGTCCTGCTGCTGTGCGCCGCCGCGGCCGTCGACACGGTGCGACTGTTGCGGGATCCGTCGGGTGACCCCGAGTCCCTCGTCGGCAGCCTGCTGCTGACCGTGGGACTGGTGGGCTTGCTGCTCGCGGGGATCGAAGTGACGCGTGCGGCGCTGGCGGCCACGACCCTGCGGCATACGCATCGGACGCGGGCGCCGTGGGCGGTGCGCATCGCGGCACTGCTCGTGGGCGCCGGGGGCAGCGCGGCGCAAGCTGCACCGGCGCTCAGCGCGACCGTGATCACGGCGCCCGCGAACCCGGGTGCGGCCACCGGTGGCGCCAGCCTCGAAAGCACCTCGGCGGTGCCGCGGGTGGCACCCGATCCGCGCTGGCCAGCCAGTGAACCGTCGACCACGAGCCAGGCCCAGATCCGGCTGCTCGGCAGCGGCAGCGAAAGTGATCAGGAGGTGGTGGTGCGCCGCGGTGAGTGCCTGTGGGACATCGTCGCGCGCTCGCTGGGGCCGCGCGCTTCGCAAGCCGAGATCGCCGCTGAGTGGCCGCGGTGGTATGCCGCCAACCGCGCCCGCATCGGCGCCGACCCAGGCCTCATCCACCCCGGTTTGCGGCTGATGATCCCGAAGGAGCGTCCATGACCAGCACGACCGTCCGCACGACCACCCTGCCGCCGATCCGCATCCTGCCTATCCCAGAGCATCGGCCGCCCTATCTCGACCCGGACATTCCCTGGAATGAGTTCGAGATCGAAGCCCAACGCGCGGCGCTGTACGTCCAGGACGCGCTCGCCTTCGAGTTCATGCCCCGGCGCAGCGACGCCGAATATGACACTCCTGCAACGGACTTGCCCGATCCCGAGCCGTGGCTGCGCGCGGGTTGCCAGGCGGTTCTGGAGGTCATGGCGGGCCTGCGCCCACCGGCCCAGGTAGTCCGCTCCTGCTCCCCTGACGTCTATCTTGCCGTTGCCCGCCGGTATGCCAGTGCCCGCCGCCGCGCCGCTGCCCAGCCCACCCAGCCGGGCGTCGACCGAATCCGCCGACCCAATGTCGTGCGTATCCGCGTCACCCGTCCCGACCCGGCGGTCGTCGAGGCCGTCGTGCTCTTGAACGTCGGCCCCCGTGTCCGGGCCATGGCCATCCGTGCCGATGCCGCCAGCACCGGCTGGCGCATCACCGCCCTCGAACTCGGCTGACCACAGCGCCCTGCACAGGGCGCTCTCTCGTCAGGGCCCTTTCGTCATGCCGGTGTCTTGTGCTGCATTTCGGGCACAGTGCCGGGGTCGCCGCCGCACCCTCACTTTGGCCGACCGGGCGGTCGTCTGGTTTCGGCCGCGCTTCCTGGGGGAAGCCCTCGGGGCAGGAGATTCGTCGCTGCGCTCGCTCGTTCCTCGCTCTTGGCGCCTCGGCAAGCAGTGAGCTCGTCTGGCTACGCTTCCTGGGTGAAGCCCACGGGGCAAGAGATTCGTCGCTGCGCTCGCTCGTCCCTCGCTCGGCTCCGCTCCTCGACTGCCCTCGGGCCTGGCCAGTGCTCTCCGCTTGGCAGTGGGCTCGTCTGGTTTCGGCTGCGCTTCCTGGGGGAGCCCTCGGGGCAGGAGATTCGTCGCTGCGCTCGCTCGTGCCTCGCTCGGCTCCGCTCCTCGACTGCCCCTCCGGGCTTCCCCCAGTCCGCTCCGAAACCGTCAACTCATCGACGTCTCGACTCCCACCCACCCCCGTGAAGCCCCCGGAGAATGCAGTGCGCGCGAGACCCGACCCGCCCCACGCGCAACGGGCTGTCAGACCCCTCTGATAGGACATCTCGTTCACGAATCATGTTGCGCTGCAATGAAATAGGTGCATCCAGGGGTTGCGCCTGGGGGTCGAACGGGTGTATCATCGACTATGGCGATCACCCCTCACGACAGCACCGGGACAGGCCCCGCCAGGCCGAGTCTCGCGGTCGTGTTGGCGCGGGTCGCGGAATGCCGCGACGCCCTCGCAACCGTGCACGAATGCGTGTCACTCACTGGGCGGGATGAGGTCGAAGAACTCCTCACCGAGATCGGTCGCCTGCTGCTGATGGGTGAAGCGGCGGAAGTCGCGATCGCCTCCGACGCCATGACCCGCGGGTTGCCCGGGACGGGAGCGGTCGCGTTGACCCCAACGGACTGGGTCGCCGCAGTATCGCCGCGGCACACCGCCCGGACCGCGTCAACGGTCGTCAAAGTCGCCGAGGCGGTCGCGCCAGCCACCGTGACGCGCACGGCAGGACCGCTCGCGGCCGGGCAGCCCGGGGAAGCCCTCGGGGTGGCGGTGCTCACCGGTCAAGCGTCGGTCGCAGCGGCGACCCTGGCACACGCCGAGATGCGGCGCCTAACCCCGGACCTGCAACCCGACGCCGTGAGCACTGTATGGGGCGTGTACGCCGACTACGCGTGCGGCGGTGATCCGCGGGAGATACGGCGAATTCGCCCGGAACTGTATGCCCGGTTCGGGCGTCCCGACCGGCTCGATGACCGCGACGAGCGAGCCCGCGCCCACCGCGCGTTCAGCACCGGCACCCCCGACCCCGTCGACGGGCTCACCGAATACCGGCTACGCCTCGACCCGGCGGCGGCCGCGATCGTCGAAGCCGCCCTCGACCCGCTAACGAAACCCGTGCCTGGGCCGGACGGGGAAGCGGACACCCGGTCGTATGTGACACGCCGCGCCGACGGCCTTTTGGACCTCGTCAGCCGGGCCGTCCGGGCCGGCGACACCGTCCCCGCACAACCCGGCACCCAACTCTCCGTGATCGTGAAACTTACCGACCTCCAAGCCGCCGCAGGCACCGGCGGCGGGCAGGCGTCAGGGTGTGGGAAGGCGATCGGTGGCGTCGACGCCGGACGGTACCTCGCGCTTGCCACCACCCGCACCCTGTCCTGCGGCGCGGACATCTCGCCCATCGTCGTCGATGAGGCCGGGAACCCCGTCCTGATCGGAAGAACCAAACGCCTCTTCACCAGAGCCCAGATCCGGGCGTTACACGTCCGCGACGGCGGATGCAGCTACCCCCGCTGCTCCAAACCCGCCGGCTGGACCGACGCCCACCACCTCAAACATTGGATCGACGGCGGCCCCACCGACCTCGCGAACGCCGCCCTGCTCTGTAGCTACCACCACCACATCGTCCACACCCGACGCCTCGCCGGCCACCTCACCACCAAGCCACCACCCGGCCGCGAAAAAGATTGCGTAGCAACGGAAAACGGCGTCGACACTGATGACGGCGGGGCGCATCCGACGCGCGTCCGCGTCGAATGGGACCTCACCCCCGGCAGCTACGACCACGCCCTGCCCGCGCATCTGACTCATTAGAACGAGCGGCTGCTGCGCGTCCAAGTGACGGGCGGAGCGCACTGGGTGAAGCCCAGAGGGGCAGTCGAGGAGCGCAGCGACGAATCTCCTGCCCCGAGGGCTTCACCCAGAAAGCGCAGCCCGCGCTTAGCCGTATCCATGGTCGACCCGAGTCGAGCGGCGCGCACTGGGTGAAGCCCAGAGGGGCAGTCGAGGAGCGAAGTCGGCTCTTCCCGGATGAGGGTGTAGGTCGGCCGGGCGCGTCGGTCCGCAGGTAGACGTCGAGGTCTCCCGACGATGGAGGTTCCTACGCCATCCATCCGAAAGACCTCGACGTGACCGACGCTACCCCGTCGGCCGGCTTCGGCCGCCATGACCTGAGCGCCTTCGCGTCTCATCCCAATCGACCCTGATCGAGTCTGCTGACCCCCTCGACGAGAACGCAGCGACATCACAGCCACCCGACCCCGACCGTCCGGGAAGCCGGGACACGTCACATGGCTTGTGCTGCGGGCGTGTCGAGTGGGTCGTCCAGGGGCGACGCAGGAGCGTCGACGCGACGTGCTGAGAGGTGGTTCCAGTCGAGCATTAGGACACCGGGTACAGGCATGGCGATAGGTCAGGAACGGCGTCGCTCCCTGCGTAGGAGGGAGCGCAGAGTCTCGGCGTTCGCGTAGCCGACCCGTCGCGCGATCTCGGCGGAGGTGAGGTCCGTGGTTGCTGAGAGGTGCCGAGCTCGTTCGATGCGAAGGCGTTGGACGAAGCCGAGCGGGGTGAGGTTGAGCGCCGCACGGACTCGTCGTTCGAGGGTGCGCCGGCTGGTGCCGAGCGACTGCGCGACGAAGGTGACGTTGAACGGTTCGTCCAGGCGGGCGCGCACGAAGCGTTCGAACTCGACGACGATCGGGTCCTCGTGCCGGAGATGTTCGTAGGCGACGAAGGCCGCCTGCGACGGACGCTCGTCGATGATGAGGAGCTTGGCGACATGTTGGGCCAGGTCGGGGCTGATCGATCGTACGAGTGAGAGCGCGAGGTCGATGTGGGCGAACGCGGCGCCGGCGGTGACGAGGTTCCCGTCGACCACGACCATGGTGTCGAGATCGAGGGCGACGGTCGGATAGCGCTTCAGGAACTCCGGCCCCAGGAACCAGCTGGTCGTCGCCCGCCGATGATGCATCCGTCCGGTCTCGGCGACAGCGAACACGCCGGTGCACGCCGCGGCGATCCGGGTGGTCGCCTCGTCGAGGCGCCCGAGCGAGGCGATGACCGAACGAGCATCTCGGCTCTGGAGGGCGTCGTGGGTAGCGGCGGCCGTGAGGGTTCCAAGCGCAGGGACGACGACCACGTCGAAGTCTGCGGACTCCGACAGCGGGTGGTCCACCGACAGGGTCATCGATGTTGTCGTGGTCACTCGCCGTTTCGGTCCGAGGATGGCGAGTTCGATCGGGTCGATCCGCGGGTCGACATCGCTGCGGGCTCCGTCGGCCACCCGCACGATGTCGATGATCGACGCGACCGCCGAACCGAAGCAGCCGTCGATCGCGATCAGTCCGATACGCATGGCGCGAACAATAGCAATACTGTCGTATACGCCACTTCTCACCTGCCCTTGCTCGTCATACGCTGAACTCGCTTCACCAAGAAACCTCGACACCTAGGAGAACCCCTCATGTCCACACCCGCATCACTTCCGTATGCCTTCGTCGCCAAGATCGTCGCGGCCGATGGACAGCACGACGCGCTCGCCGATCTGCTCGCCGGCGCTGTCGCGCTCGCCAACGAAGAAGTAGGAACGATTGTCTGGTTCGCGGTCAGGACCCACGCCGACACCTTCTGGATCTTCGATGCATTCCCCGACGAGGCCGCTCGCGACGCCCACGCCAACGGCGCCATCGTCGCAGCCCTGATGGCCAACCAGCACCTCCTCGGCGCAGCACCCGAGATCCTGGCGGCCGACGTCCTCGCGTCCAAGCTCCCGTAGTCCGCCCACGCACGTTCGCAACGCGAAGCACACTCGTCGCTCACGTACGGATGGACGGAGCGTGGCTGGGCAGCATCGACATCTCGATCAACAAAGCCTTCACGGCCCGCGCGTTCGACACAGCCACCAAAGACCTCGGCGACCTCGCCCAACCCGGTGAGCAGTTCTACGGCATCCACGCCTCCAACGGGTCGGGTGATGATCTTCGCCGGTGGCATCCCGCTCGAACGCGACGGCCAGGTCGTCGGCGCCGTCGGCGTCAGCGGAGGAACCGGTGACCAAGACCAGGCCGTCGCCGAAGCCGCCGCCAGCGCCTTCTGAGACCGACCCGCACCGAACCCGGCCCCCGGCCGGCAGCCCACCCACCGAAGGAGCCGCACCATGCGTGCTCTCGTGTACCACGGTTGTGAAGCGCCCCAGGTTTGATGCCGCTCCCTTCTGAGTCCAGGAGGATGAGCATCATGCCGAAGAAGATCGATCCCGAGCTGCGTGAGCGCGCGGTGCGGATGGTGCGTGAGCACCAGCAGGACTACCCGTCGGTGACGGCCGCGTCGAAGGCCGTGGCCGAGCGGCTCGGATTGGGCCGAGAGAGCGTGCGTCGCTGGGTGGCCCAAGCCGAGATCGACGCGGGCGCCAAGCCGGGCGTGACGAGCGAGGAGCACGCTGAGATCAAGCGGCTCCAGGCCGAGAACAAGCGGCTGCGCGAGGACGTGGAGATCCTCCGCGCGGCAACGACTTTCTTCGTGTCAATGTCAAAGTGATCGTGCCCGATCGGGGTTCGCTCGTTTCTTCGCTGGCCCGGGTTACGAACGGCACTCGGTGGCTTCTCTCCGATGTGCGGCCTCGGTCGGGCGCCCTGTCGGCAGCGGTGGCGTGGCTTGATAGGAGCCTGCTTGCGAGTTTCGCGCTGAATTGAGGCGTGCCCGCCTCGCTGCCGACAGGGCGCCCGAATAGCCCGTCGACGTAGGAGGTCCATGGATGGTCGTGATCGGCACCGACTCGCACAAGCGCACCCACACGGTCGTGGCGCTCGACGAAGTCGGCAGAAGACTCGGCACCAAGACGGTCCGGACCAACGCCGAGGGCCACCTCGCGCTGGTCGAGTGGGCCACACAGTTCGCCGACCACGACGAGCACGGCGTCAGGTTCGCCTTGGAGGACTGCCGCCACCTCACCCGCCGGCTGGAATCCGACCTCTTGGCTGCGGGTCAACGCGTGCTGCGGGTGCCGACTCGGCTCATGGCCGGTGCTCGCGGCAGCAGCCGCGAACCTGGTAAGTCCGACCCGATCGACGCCGAGGCCGTAGCCCTGGCTGCGCTACGTCACCCCGACCTTCCCGTCGCTGAGCTGGACGGACCTGCGCGTGAGGTCAAGCTTCTGTCTGATCACCGTCATGACCTGGTGGTTCAGCGGTCCCGCATCGCTCAACTGGTTCACCAAGTGGGGCACGATCGACCTGGAGCACAAGGGATCTCAAGAAACGTCCATCGAGGGGGTGTACTCCGGAGGAGACGCCGCCCGCGGCGGATCAACGGCGATCAACGCCGCGGGCGACGGCCAAGCCGCCGCGCGCGAGATCGTCGGGCATCTCGACGTCCCCGCCGACCAGATCCCGCTCATGGTGGCCAAGGCCAAGGACTACACCGAGCGCGCCTCGGCGAGCCAGGTCATCGTCGCCAAGGCGCACCTGGCCGACGGGATCGAGGAGATCATCGTGCACTCGCCGGTGATCGCCGAGGCGGCGCAGGCCGGTCAGTTCGTGCGCGTGCTGCCGTGGGAGGACGGGGAACTCATCCCGCTCACCCTCGCGGACTGGGACACCGAGAAGGGCACGATCTGCCTGGTCATCCAGGGCGTCGGCACCTCGAGCATAGAGATGAACCAGATGAACGTCGGTGACTCCTTCGCCGGGATCGCCGGCCCGCTGGGCCGGCCGAGCGAGATCAACGCCTACGACCCGGCCACCGAGACCGTCGTCTTCACCGCCGGCGGGCTCGGCCTGCCGCCGGTCTATCCGATCGCCCGCGAGCACCTGCGGCGCGGCAACCACGTCACGCTGATCGCCGGATTCCGTTCTGCCTCACTGCTGTTCTGGACGGGCGAGGACGAGCGGATGGCTGGGTTGCAGCGGGAGTTCCCGGACACGCTGGAGGTCATCTACGCGACCAACGACGGCACCTTCGGCGTCGAAGGTTTCGTCACCACGCCGCTGGAGACCATGCTCGAGGCTGCTCGAGCGGGGACCGGTCGGCGCATCGCCGAGGTCGTCACCATCGGCCCGCCGCTGATGATGCGGGCCGTCGCCGATCTCGCCAAGAAGTATGACGTGCACACCGTCGCCAGCCTCAACTCCATCATGGTCGACGCCACCGGCATGATCGGCGCCTGCATGGTCCCGGTGACCATCGAGGGCAAGACCGTGCGCAAGCACGCCTGCATCGACGGCCCCGAGATCGACGCCCACATCATCGACTGGGACAAGTTCCTGCCCCGCTTCGGACAATTCCGCAAGCAGGAGCAGGCCAGCCGGGCCCGCCACGGCCTGGCTTGAGGGTCGATCGCTGCCGGACCCTACTCGCGGTCAACGCCCGGCAGCGGTCGATGCCCTGGACCCGAAAGCCAGTGGAGAGTGCACGACACGCCGTAAACACCGAGTGTTAACGGCGTGTCGTGCGCTCTCGACGGGGGTCGCGTCTCGTCTCAGGCCAGCGAGACCAGCGCGGTGACGTCGTCGTCGGGGAGGGCGGGGGACATCGTCGCGTTGACCTCGATCCCGGTCAGGTCGAGGCGCCCGGAGTGCACGGTGAGGAACGCGGTGTCGGAGGCGTCGCGGCCGGTCGCGATCCGGACCATCCCGGCGCGCGGGGCGAGGGTGGTGGCGTCCACGACATACCACCGATCGTCCAGACAGGCTTCGGCCACGGCGTGGAAGTCCATCGGCGACAGACCCGGGGCATAGACCGACAACAACCGCGCTGGCACGCCCCGCGCCCGCAGCAGCGCGATGACCAGGTGGGCGAAGTCGCGGCATACTCCGGCCCGGGACAGATAGGTCTGAACGGCGCCGTCGGTCGGGCGGCTCGAGCCGCTGACATAGGCGAGCCGCTGGCCCACCCAGGAGCTGACCCCGTCGAGCAGGTCCTTGCCGGCCAACCCCTCGAACTCGGCCGCCGCGACCTCGGCGAGGGTGTCGGATTCGCAGTAGCGGCTCGGCCGCAGATAGAGAATTCGATCAGCCGGACCGTCGTGTCGTGGATCGATCGGCAAGTCACCGAAAAGCTTTGCCGCATAACGCACTTCGAGCGTGCCAACAGGCGTCTTGGGCACGATGTGCAGGCGCGTGTCGTGGGTCGAGACCACCTGTTCGAAAGGCACGGGCGCACCGTCGACGGTGATGCTCAGCTCTTCCTCCGAGGGGCGGTATGCCGTGGCGAGGCTCAGCACGATCTCCGCCTCCTGCGTCACGCGGGCGGTGAGGTGGGCGGAAACGTCGCGGGTCAGCGCGGGATTGTCGGTCATGGGGGGGTCCTGTCAGTCGGGCAATCGAGTGACGTCCACGCTGACGTCGAGGGAACTGCCGCTTCCCTCGGTGAAGATCACGCCCTTGAGTGGGGAGACGTCGCGGTAGTCGCGGCCCCAGGCGGTGATCAGGTAGCGCGAGTCTGCCACACAGTCGTTGGTCGGATCGAGATCGAGCCAGCTGCCGTCCGGCGTGCGCACCGACACCCACGCGTGGGTCGCGTCCGAACCCTGAAGTTTGGGTTTGCCCGGCGGCGGGCTCGTCTCGAGATAGCCGCTAACATAGCGTGCCGGGATGCCCACGGAGCGCAGGGCGCCGATGGCCAAGTGGGCGAAGTCCTGACAGACACCGGCGCCGATCTGCAGCAGTTGCGGCAGGGTGGTGCGCACCGTCGTCGCGCCCTTGGCATAGCGGAAGTCGGTGAAGATGCCCGTCGTCAGAGCGGCCAGCCCGGCGCCCAGGCCCGCGTCCGGGGGGAGGTAGCGCTCGGCATATGCCCGGACCTCGGGGGCAAGGTCGACCAAGGTGGAGGGCAGCAGGTATGCCGCGCGCTCCAGCGGCGCCTCCCTGTCCGGGACCGCGGCGGCGGCCGCCACGGTCCACGCGTCCAGGGCACCGAGGTCGGGCGCGGGCCGGTGGACCCAGAGAATGCTCTGCTTGGCCACGCGCAGGGTGCGGTGCGGGGTGTGGATCTCGAGATAGTGGCTGTAGTTGCCGAAGAGGTCGACATGCTCCACGAAGGCATCGGGCACCGGGTCGATCTGCATGGTGTGCTCGAGCACCTGCTGCTCGGGGGTGTCTCGCGGACGCAGGCAGGCCCGGCCGTAGGACGAGGTGACATCGTCGGGATAGGCATATGTCGTCACATGGCGCACCTCATAGCGCCGCGACGAATGATGTTCGGCGCGAACGGCTTTCACCGCGGCTCCTCGAACGCCAAACCGGGCGAGCGGTGCCGCAACGTGGTCGTGTCGAGAGCCTTGGACACGGCGCGCACGGACGATTCCAGGTCGCGCAGCCACGCCGTCAGCCGGTCGCGGTCCCGGGCCAGGGCGACGATGTCGCCGCCGTCGAGCACCGTGGTCGCGGCGCTCAGGGCTTCGCGCACGGGCGTCTTCACCGTGCCGACATCCGCGACCAGCTGGGTGAGTTGATAGGTCAGCGCGCGGGGGTTGCTCGCGTCGGTCAGGAGCAGGTCCAAGGCGATCGCGAGGCGCGTGTCGGCGGGGTGCCGCTCGGCGACCCGGCGGCGGTGGGAGATCAGGCTCTCCCGAGACCGCAGGACCGCATCGAGCACGAGCGTGTCGACACGGCGGGCATGCGGTTCGCCGAGGGCGTGCCGCAGCAGCCGCACGGTTTCCTGGGCGCGCTCGACCCGCCGGCCGGCGTCGAAGAAGGCCCAGCTGGCATCACGGATCATGCCTTCGGCGGCGATTCCGGAGAGCGCGAGGAAGGACTCGATGGTGCGGGCGAGCACGGATTGGAGTTGTTCGCTGGGGTCGATCGGCGTCGTGAGGGTGCGTTCGAGCCGGCTCAGGACGATCCACGTGTCGAGCGAAAGGACTTGTCGCACTTGACCAGCGGCGCGTGCTGCCCGGCGTGCCGAATAGCGCACCGTCCCCGAGCGGGCGCCGTCGAAGGTGAGCGTATGCAGGTGCGCGAGCGGTGCGCTCGGCCGGTCCGCCTGCTGCCGGGGAGCGGCGTCCCGCCGGGAGGGTCGGTCGCGGTGCACGACGGTGACGCCGTCGATGGCGTCGAGAAGCACCTGCATCGCCTCGTATCCGGGTGTGCCGGGGCGCCGCACGTGGTCCTCGACGAGGTCGTCGGCCACCATGATCAGCCGGGCGGTGGACTCCGCGCGCTCGGCATACCGGCCGAACCAATACAGGTCGTCGGCCGCGCGTGGCGGCAGCGGGACCGACGCGACGCGCCCATGACTGCCGGTGATCATCGGCTCGGCGGGTGTCGCCCCGGACGCGCGCGGCCCCGGGCCTTCGCCGACGACCCATACGTCCTTGGCGATGGCGTCGCGTAGTCCCGGCACGCGGCGGTCACCGGCCTCCGTGGCCAGCCGCGCCAGACCGCCCGGCAGCACCACCGGGCTGCCCGAGCCGGCGACGGTGAAGGTGCGCAGCACACTCGCGCGGGGGCTCAGCCCGTCCGGTGTGACGACGTCGTTCATCCACGGCGGCAGCACTTCCGATGCCGCCCAGGCCCACGGTTGCGCCTGGACCCGCGTCCACAGTTCGGCCCGCTCCGCGGCGGTCAGGCCGGCGACGAAGACCCGCGGGTTGTCGGGCGCGGGAGAGATCGGGGCGAGTTGCAGGTCCTCGAGATGGGCACCGACATACCGCAAGGACTCGGCGTCGCCGCACCACCAGGTGCGGGCGGCGGGCAGCAGCGGGTCCTGATCGAGGAGGGCGCGGCTGATCGCGGGCAGGTATGCCGCGAGGGCCGGGTTCTCCAGCACCCCGGCGCCGATCGGGTTCACGACCGTGACGATGCCGCGTCGGGTGGCCTCGACGAGCCCGGGGACCCCGCCCCCGGGGCCACCTGTCAGATCCAAGGGGTCGGCCCGGCCGCCGTTGACGCGCCGCACGATGACATCGATGGGTTCGGGCCGATCGGTGGTGCGCAGCCACGCGCGTCCGCCGTCGAGGGAGAGGTCTTCGGCGTGCACGATGGGGAAGCCGAGGAGAGTGGCGGTCAGTGCCTCATCGAAGCCCGTCTCACCACCTTCGGGATCGGTGAGGATGGCCACGTGAGCCAGGTCGCTGGTCTCGCTTGCGCTCTCTTGCAACGCGATTCGCATGGCGTCGAAGAATTCCCGGAGCCGGCGCAGATCGGTCTCGCGGTGCACCGCGGCCAGCGCGCGGGCCGTGACCCGGCGGGTGGCCATCGCATAGCCCGCGCCGACGGGCGCCTGGGTCCGGTCGGCGAGGAGGCGCCATTCGCCGGCCTCGTCGCGGCCGAGATCCGTCGCGGTGAGCAGCAGCCGGTGGCGGGTCGATATGCCGTCGGCCTGGGCGACGAACTGCGGATGGCCGATGATGATCTCGGCCGGCAGGACCCCACCGTCGATCAGTCGCCGCTCGCCATAGATGTCGGCGAGGAGCAGGTCGAGCAGTTCGGCACGCTGGGCAAGCGCGGCTTCGAGGAGAGCCCAGTCAGCCGCCGGTATGACGAGTGGCAGCGGGTCGAGTCGCAGCGGGTGCGGACCGTCGGGGCCGTCCGGGCCGACCGCGATCCCGTCGTCCTGCACCAGTTGTGCGACGGCCCCCCGCCGCCGGAGCAGGTCCTGAGGGGTCAGTGCGGCGAGCGCGGCCAGAAGTTGCGAGGGCATCGCGCCCAGACTATGCGCCGGGTGCCACGCGTGGGCGGGCGGCGGGTGGCGTTGATCGCGAAACACGCCCGAAACCCGAGGGCCGTATGTTGCGGCCTGTGAGCGCGTGGATCGATGACTACCGCCCGGGCGGGGGTGTCTATGACGAAATGTTCACGGCCGACCGACAGGTGCGGCCGGCATACGAGCAGGTCGTGGGAGGTCTGGAACGGATAGATCCCACCGAGATGCGCACGCGGGTGGAGTTCCTGCAGCACATCTACGCCGATCAGGGGGTCACCTTCGACATCGGCGGTCAGGAGACGCCGTTCCCGCTGGACCTGCTCCCGCGGGTCATCCAGCCGGCCGATTGGGCCGTCGTCGAGGCGGGGGTGCGGCAGCGGGTGGCTGCGCAGGAGCGCTTCCTCGCCGACATCTATGGCGAGGGTGATCTCTTTCGTGATGGCGTCATCCCGCGGCAGGTCGTGACGAGTTCGCACCACTTCCATCGGGCGGTGGCCGGGCTGCGGCCGGTCAACGACGTGCGCATCCACGTCGCCGGCATCGACCTGATCCGCGACCCGGAGGGCCGGTTCCGGGTGCTGGAGGACAACTTCCGGGTGCCGTCCGGGGTCTCCTATGTGATGACCAACCGGCGGGCGATCACCTCGGCGTTGCCGGAAGTGGCGGGGGAGCATCGCATCCGTCCGGTGCAGACCTATCCGAGCCGGCTGCGGGCCGCGCTGACCGCCTGCGCCCCGCGCGGCATCGACGATCCGACGATCGTCGTGCTGACGCCGGGGGTCTACAACTCGGCATACTTCGAGCACGCCCTGCTCGCCCGGATGATGGGCGTCGAACTCGTCGAAGGCCGGGACCTGTTGTGCCAGAACGGACATGTGTCCGTGCGGACAACTCGAGGCTTGAGCCCCGTGCACGTGATCTATCGCCGGGTGGATGACGAATACTTGGATCCCTCGCAGTTCCGCGCCGATTCGCTGCTCGGGGTCGCCGGGCTGATCAATGCGGCTCGCCGTGGCAATGTCACGATCGCCAATGCCGTCGGCAACGGGGTCGCGGACGACAAACTGGTCTATACGTATGTCGGGGATCTGATCCGCTACTACCTCGGTCAGGAGCCGGTCCTTCCCGGCGTCGACACGTGGCGGCTGGAGGAGCCCGCGCACCGCGAGGAGGTGTTGGACCGGCTCGATGAGCTCGTGGTCAAGCCGGTCGACGGCTCCGGTGGCAAGGGGATCAGCATCGGGCCGGCGAGTTCGCGCGCGGAGCTGGATGCGTTGCGGCAGCGCATCATCGACGATCCGCGCGGGTGGATCGCCCAGCCGGTGGTGCAGCTGTCGACGGTGCCGACGGTCATCGACGGCACGCTCGCTCCGCGGCATGTCGACTTGCGGCCGTTCGCGATCAACGACGGGTCGGACGTGTGGGTGCTGCCGGGCGGCCTGACCCGGGTGGCCCTTCCGGAAGGCGAGCTCATCGTCAACTCCAGCCAGGGCGGCGGGTCCAAGGACACGTGGGTGCTGGAGGATGACAGCGCACCGGAACCGGTCGTCCTACCCAACGCCTTTGTGCCCGAGTCGATCTCGCTGTCGGTGCAGCCGCCGGATCACAACATGGTCGAGCCGCACAGCAAGCAGCAGGAGCAGCAACAGCAAGGAGGCGCGGGAGGATGCTGAGCCGGATCGCCGAATCGCTCTATTGGATCGGCCGCTATGTGGAGCGGGCCGAGGACACCTGCCGGATCCTCGATGTGCACCTGCAGCTGATGGTAGACGACCCGTCGACCGATCCGCAGGAATCGGCGACGACCCTGCTCGCCGTGCTGGGCATGCCGGGCACGACCGGACCGGTGGCGCCGGAAGAACTGCTCACGATGCTGCAGTACGACCACACCTCCACGTGCTCGGTGCTGGCGTCCTTGGAGGGTGCCCGGGAGGCGGCCCGCAGGGCGCGGGAAACGGTGTCGCCGGAGATGTGGGAGAGCCTGAACGCGACGTGGAATGCGGTGCGCGCCGGGCAATTACGGCGGATGCGGCCGGTCGCGGGGTTGACATATGTGCGGGAGCGGTGCGCGCTCATCGCAGGCATGGCCGACTCCACGATGAGCCATGACGAGGGCTGGCATTTCCTGCGGCTCGGGCGAGCGATCGAGCGGGTGGACATGAGCGCGCGGCTCATGCTGTGGGCGGCGGTGAGCCGGCGATCGTCGTCGGCGTGGAACAACGCGTTGCGCGCGTGCGGTGCTATCCATGCCTTCCGGCGCACCCATGGCGCGGCCACCCTGGATGAGGACGCGGCGGAATTCCTGCTCGTCGACCGGCTCTTCCCCCGCTCTGTCGTCTATTCGCTGACGATGGCGGAGTCGGCGCTGGCGGAGCTCGAACCCGGCTCTCTGCGAAGCGGTTTCGACAGCGAAGCATTGCGCATCCTGGGCCGGGCCCGCACCGAGCTGGAGTATGAACCGTTGAGCGAGTTGCTCACCGAGCTGCCGGAGGCTTTGGCCCGGCTGCAGCAGGTGTGCATCAGCGTCGACGCGGCCATCAGTCAGCGGTATTTCGTCGGGGCGCTGTCCCCGGCGTGGACGGGAGGCGGCGTATGAGCATCACGCTGCGCGTGACCCATCGCACGGGCTACCACTATGCCGGCGCCGCGACATCGTCCTTCAACCAGGCGCGGATGACGCCGGTGTCCAATGTCGACCAGTCGGTGCTCTCCACGCGCATGGAGGCCTCACCGCCGGCGTGGACCCATGCCTTCGTCGACTACTGGGGTACATGGGTCACGGCCTTCGAGGTGCATCGCCACCACGAGGAGTTGCAGGTGCTTTCGACGAGCACCGTCGACGTCCACCGGCGGCAGGACGTCTACCGCTCTGCGTCGTGGGAGACGCTGCGGTCACCCAAGGTCCTCGACGACTTCGCGGAGTACCTAGAGGAGGGGCCGCTGGTTGCCGCCGCGCCGGAGCTGGCGGATGCAGTGCGCGCACTGGCCGAATCCAGCGCTGCACCAAACGAATTCGTCACGTACGTGCGGGATCTGGTCGGTCAGCGGGTCTCCTATCTCCCCGGCGTCACGAGCGTGACCACGACGGCTGAGGAGGTCTGGACGAAGGGCGCCGGCGTCTGCCAGGACCTGTCGCACCTGCTCATCGGGGCTCTGCGTAGCGCGGGGGTGCCGGCCCGATATGTGTCGGGCTACCTGATGGCCGGTGACGGGGCCGTGGGTGAGCCGACCACAGGGGAGTCGCATGCCTGGCTCGAGTTCTGGGCGGGCGACTGGGTCGGCCTCGATCCGACCAACTCGGGTGAGGTCGCCAACCATCACATCGTCGTCGGCCACGGTCGCGACTATTCCGATGTCGCGCCGCTGCGCGGCATCTTCACGGGCGGCCCGGCCGTGGACATGTTCGTCGAGGTGTCGGTCACCCGGCTGCGGTAGCGCCGCGCGCGCATGTCAATGGCCGCCGCCGTTCTCGGACCGCAGCAGCAGGCGTCCCACGATCCCGACGGCGAAGACGGCCCGAAGGCGGTGCCGACACTGATGTTGATGTCGGCACGGCGCAACCGACGCGCGCCAGAGTCGAGTGGGACCTGACCCCCGGCAGCTACGACCGCGGCCTGCCCGGGCAGTTGAGTCGTTAGATCGAGTGTCTACCGCGTGTCTGCGTGACGGGCGGAGCGCACTGGGTGAAGCCCAGAGGGGCAGTCGAGGAGCGAAGCCGAGCGAGGAACGAGGCTCATCGAACTTGACCGGGCACCTCGCTGATCGCAGCTGAGGCTCGCCGGTGTTGACGAGTACAGG
>NZ_BAAAPO010000031.1:0-12989 GCF_039531185.1 Nostocoides veronense | reverse complement strand
CTCGCCGCCCGCTACCGCGCCTGGCTCACCGCCGCATGAACAGACCTTGACACGGAATAGGAGCATCAAGCCCCCCGTCGTGGGTCCACCATGGGGGCCATGGAAGCCGATCCGTTACAAGTCGTGGCCGTCGAGACCGAGCGATATGTCGCTCGCGGCGGCTGGGATCAGCCCGCCCGCCTGTTCGCTCTCGTCCCGACGCACGAGTTGGCCGCGAGCGCACCATCCCTGGACGGCGCTGCCGAGGCGGGTCCCCAGGATTTGTCGGCCGTCGAGCAGGACGGCTTCGATCCCGGCGATGACCTCCAGGGCGCCCTGCTGCGGATCATGTGGCCCGAAGCGGTGCACGGGGTTGCGCTCAGCATCGAACGCATCGTGCTTCCCCCGGGCGCCGAGGCTGAGCTGGCCGGCGGCGACTCGATCGACCGCCTCCAGAAACATCCCGAGCGCAAGGATGTGCGACTCGTGGTCGCGGTGCTGCGCGACGGCCGGTCCATCTGCCTGCTGCGGCAGCGTGCGTATGACAGCGACGACATGGTCGCGATGAGCCCGGACCTAGCCGCGGGCCTGGTTGAGGCGCTCGCCGCAACCTTGCGCGAGGACGCGCCGCAGCGCTGAGCACGCGCGCAGGAAGGGTCAGCCGCAGGAGGGGAGGTCGCCCTGGCCGGCGGCGATCTTCTCCACGGCACTGACGGCCTGGTCGAAGGTGGCGATCTTGACGGCCGTGATGCCGTCGGGGACATGCCCGACCAGTTCGGCGCAGTTGTCCGCGGGGGCGAGGAAGAAGGTCGCGCCCGCCTCCTTGGCGCCGACGATTTTCTGCCGTATCCCGCCGATCGGGCCGACGATTCCGTCATCGTCGATAGTGCCGGTGCCGGCGATCTGCTTGCCGCCGGTCATCTCGCCGGGTGTGAGCACATCGCGGATCGCCAGGGCGAACATCGCGCCCGCTGATGGTCCGCCGACATCTCCGGCGTGAATCGTCACCTCGAAGGGGAAGTCGAAGTCCATCCGCAGCCGAACCCCAAGCACCGGGCGCCCGTCCGCCGCAATGGTGGTCGTCGTCACGGTTTGGCTTGACCCCTCGCGGGAAACCGTGACCTCGACCGAGTCGCCGGGCTGATGGGTGCGGACCTGGTTCTGAATGTCGATGAGCGCCGTGACCGGGCGGCCGTCGACCGCCGTGATCACATCACCGACCTTGAGCACCGATGCCGAGGGCGCACCCTCGGTGAGGGCGGCGACGACATACGACTCCCCCACCTTCTTGCCGAGGCTGCGCAGCGCGATGGCCGCCGCTTCGGATTGGCTGCCGGCCATCTCGGCCGCATTTTGCTCCTCGATCTGCTTGGACGTGCTGCCCTTGGGGAAGAGTTGGTCCTCGCGGAAGATTTCGTCATGGGGGTTCATCCACGCCCCGAGCAGGTCCCAGGCGTTGACCCGCCGGCCCGGACCGCCGGACACCCGCACCGTGGTGAAGTCGAGCCCGCCGCTGGTCGGATAGGTGGAGGCACCCTTGATGTCGACCAGAGGTTTACCGTCACTCGTCGTGCCGAGGGTGTTTGTTGCAGGGCCGGGACGCAGAATCGCGTAGGGCAGCGGAATCAGCGCGATGATGCACGCCAGGACGAGCCCGACAAAGGTCGACCAGAGCAGACGCTTGGATCGTGGCGAGAGCTGAGTTGGGTCGGTCCGCCAATCGCTCACGGGAGCCCGACCCACTCACTGGCCCCATCGGCGAAGTGCTGGTTCTTCCAGATCGGTGTGCTGGCCTTGAGCCGGTCGATGAGCGCCTGACCCGCCTCGAAGGCCGCGCCGCGATGGGCAGCAGCCACGGCAGTGACGACCGCGATATCGCCGATACGCAGGTCCCCGACGCGATGGAGCGCGGCCACGGCCCGCACGTCATACTCCTGCGCGATCTCGGCGCACACCGCCGCCATGCGCTCGGTCGCCTGCGGATGGGCTTGGTATGCCAGCGCGGTGACGGCCCGGGCGTGGTCGTGATCGCGGACCCGCCCGACAAAGAGCACCTGCCCGCCGCAGGCGGGGTCGGCGATGGCGCTCAATGCTTCATCGACGGACAAGGCCTGGTCCCGGATGGCGCACAGGCGCACGACACCCTCGGCCGGTTCGCGCTCCTGCGGTGACATCGACAGATCTCCTGGTGGTGTCGGGAACTGTGGAAGCACCCGCGTGGTTGTCTTGGGTGGACACATTCTCACCCAGGGCCCTTTAGGAGAAATCACCGTGCCCGACGACATCGAGCGCTCTGACAGTTCGGGCGAGCCCGCAGGGCTGCCCCCGGAGATGCAAGAAGCGCTACGCCGGATGACCGGCGGCGCCGAACTGCCCCCGGAGGTCATGGAGCAATTGGCCTCGATGGGTCTGGGTCAGATCCCCGTCGCGCAATTCGAGGGCATGCTCAGTCAGTTCCAATCGATGTTCGCCGGCCCCGACGAGGGGCCGCTCTCCCCCACGATCACCACCGATGTGGCACGCAAAGCCGTTGCCGCGCAAGGTGATCCCGCGATGGGCGAGCGTGAGCGGCAGTTGGCGGCGGAGGCGGGGCATGTCGCCGATCTGTGGCTCGGCGAGGTCACGGATCTGGAATCCCCCGGCCTGCGCGGCGTTGCCTGGTCCCGATCGGAGTGGATCGAGGACACCATGGCCGTCTGGCAGACGCTCGTCGAGCCGGTCGCGGCGGGGGTTACGGGCGCGATGACCAAGGCTATGACCGCCCAATTCGCCGATGGCGGCATGGAGGCTTTGTCCGCGATGCTGCCGCCCGGCACCAATCCCGCCGCTGCGATGGCCCAGGTGGGGCCGATGCTCGAGCGGGCCGGTGGCTCGATGTTCTCCATGCAACTCGGGCAGGGTTTGGCCGGCCTCGCCAGCGAGATGCTCACCGGCACCGAGGTTTCACTGCCGCTGACCGGCGATGGCGTGCTGGCCCTCATACCCAGCAATATCGCCAGCTTCGCCGAGGGGCTAGAGATCGACCTTGAGCAGGTCTGGCTCTACCTCGCGGTGCGCGAGGCGGCGCGGCTGCGGCTGTTCGCGGGCGTCCCGTGGCTCGCGGCGCAGATCCGCACGGCGGTGCAGGACTATGCCCGTGACCTCGCGATCGACACCGAGGCCATCGAAGACGCAATGCGCGGCCTGGACCCCAGTGATCCTGGCGCCATGCAAGCCACCCTCGCCGACAAGCTCTTCGCTCCCGATCCGACCCCGGCGCAGCGGGCGGCCCTCGCGCGCCTGGAAACTTGGCTCGCTCTGGTCGAAGGCTGGGTCGATGTCGTCACCGACCGCGCGGCGGGTCGCCACCTGCCGCAGGCCGGCGCCCTCGGCGAGACGATGCGCCGGCGCCGCGCCAGCGGTGGTCCCGCGGAGAAGACCTTCGCGGCGCTCGTCGGCCTGCAATTGCGGCCGCGCCGGTTGCGGGATGCGGCGAACCTCTTCGCGGCCCTGGAAGACAAGGGTGGGGCCACGCTGCGCGACTCCGCCTGGGGACACCCGGATCTCGCCCCCAGCGCCGCGGATCTTGATGATGTGCTCGGGTATGTCGAGCGCCGCGCCGCCACGCCGGAGCCCGACGATCTGGACGACGCCTTGCGCGAGTTGCTCGGCGGCGACGGCGGATGAGCGGCATCGCTCCGGCCTCCGTGCGCCACTTGTATGACGATGCGCTGGCCCTCCTGCTCGGCTGGCGCGCGCCGGATGAGAATCAAGAGCAATTGCGCCGCAGCTTCCTGCGCGCCCTGTCCGGTGATCCGATGGCGGTCGCGAAGTCAGGACCGCCCTCGCACCTGACCGCTTCGTGCCTCGTGCTCAGCCCGGACGGGCGATCGGTCTTGCTGCACCTGCACGCACGAGCTGGCGTCTGGCTGCAGTTCGGCGGGCACTTGGAGAGCAGGGACGACAGCGTGCATGCGGCGGCAACCCGCGAGTTGCGGGAGGAATCCGGGCTGGACGATCTGGAGCCGCAGGACGAGCCCATCGATTTGGATCGTCACCAACTCGTTGGACGGTTCGGGGACTGCGCCGAGCACCTCGATGTGCGCTATCTCGCCGTCGCGCCCGCCGGGCTAATGCCTCGCGCGAGCGAGGAGTCGAACGATATCGCGTGGTTCCCCGTGGACGCCCTGCCCCCAAACACCGCACCCGATGTCGCCCGGCTGATCTCGGTAGGCCAGGCTCGCCTCGGTTAACCCACCGACTCCGCTGAGTCGTCGACATCGTCTTGATCGAGGGTCAGCCCCGCGGCGCTCGCGACGCCGTCCAGAAAGCCCCGCGCCCGCTCCGCGCGCGGATAGTTCGCGACCCACGCCCAAAAGTCCGGCCCGTGACCTGGGACCAGCAGGTGAGTGAGCTCGTGGACGAGGACGTAGTCCACGACATACCCGGGCATGGTCCGCAGGCGATCGCTGAGGCGGATTTCCCCGGTGGCGGGAGTGCACGAACCCCAACGCCGGCCCTGATTGCCGACCCAGCGCACGCTGGTCGGCCGCGGTCGCCCATCCAGATGCGCGTCCGAGAGTTCCCTCGCCCGGCGTATCAAATCCTGATCCGAGCGGGCGGCGCGACGAGGTGCTTGCCGGTCCAGGCGGGCCACCATTTTGTCCACCCAGGTCTTCTCTTGGGCAGCACTCAAACCGGCCGGCAGCATGACGATGATGCGATCGCCCTCGCGGCGCGCCGCCACCGTCCGGCGGCGCCGTGCGCTGCGGCGGATCTCGACGACCGGCTCCTGGGACATGCGGCTAGCCAACCACGCCCGAGACCGCCATCACGCTCAAATCGGGCATCTGGCCCATGCGTGACTTAGGGTTGAGCGTGGCACCGGGGCATACCCCGGTGAATCAAAGCCGATAGCGACGAAGGAGCAGTCATGGCTGACGAGACCTACAAGGGCGAGTTTTACTGCGTGAAGTGCAAGGAGAAGCGCGAGGCCGAGGGCAAGGTCGTCACGACCGAGAACGGCCGCCGGATGGCCAAGGGCGTCTGCCCGGTCTGCGGCACCAACCTCAACCGCATCCTCGCGAAGGCCTGATCGCCCCAGCTCCGAAAGCCGTTGTCCACAGCCTGTGGACAACGGCTTTCATGTTGTCTCGGGACCTGCGAGGGTGAGCCGTATGCCGGGGCGCGGGGCCTTGGGGACGGGAAGGGGGGCGTCATGCCGGGGTGGCCACGCCTGAGCGAGCGGGCGATGCCGATGATTCGCCTAGACGGCAGCATCCAACTCGGGTTGAGCCCCGAGCATGGTGTGTGCATCGAGGGGCTGAGCGAGCAGGAGGTCGGCTGGTTGCGCGCCTTGGACGGCACCAGCGATCCGTGGCATCGCGGCCGGCGCGAAGGCCTGCGGGAGGAGCGGATGGATGAGTTGCTTGATCGGCTGAACTCCGCTGGTCTGCTTCGGGCCGCCGCACCCCTCGTCAGCCGCCACCGCGTGCTCATCGAGGGCGCTCACCCAGCGGGCGGCCCCTTGCAGGAGATGCTCCACCGCGCCGGGATTGCGCAGGCCCCCCGGCTGCCCGCGCACGGACCGATCCCCCGCTATCGGCACGCACCCGACCTTGTGGTCCTGCTCACGAGCGGGCCGGCGGTGGCGGCGGATGGCGGGCGATGGCGGGCGCGCGGCATACCCCACCTCCCGGTCGCGTTTAGCCGTGCCAGCGGTATGACGGTCGGTCCCCTCGTCGGGGCCACGGGGGCGCCGTGCCTGCGCTGCCTCGACCTCGCGCGTCTGGAGAAGGACCCCTCCTTTAGTTCGCTCGCAGCGCAGTCCCGGGTCGAGGGGTGCGGCCCGCCCGAACGGGCCGACGAGCCGAGCACGACGATGGCGGTGGCGCTGACCGCCCGGATCGTTCTGAACCAGTTGAACGGGCAGTCGCTGCCCTCCGGGCTGACCTTCGAAGTCGCGGCACCCTGGCCGGGCGTGCGCCAATACCGCTGGACACGACACCCCAACTGCCCCTCGTGTTCGCCCCAGGTGGCTCCAGCACGCACAATAGGCGCGTGAGTGAACTGCCCCGGCGCACGGCCAAACGCACCGCGAAGCTGGTGTCGCTGCCGTTGGGTATGGCCGGCCGAGGCGCGATCGGGCTCGGCAAGCGCGTGGGTGGCCAGCCCGCCGAACTCGTCGCCGCGCAGTTCCAGGCCCGCACGGCAGAGCAGCTTTTCAGCGTCCTCGGGGAGCTGAAGGGCGGGGCGATGAAGGTCGGGCAGGCCTTGTCGGTCATGGAAGCGGCGATGCCCGAGGAGTGGGCCGGCCCCTATCGCGCCACCTTGACGAAATTGCAGGAGGCCGCCCCGCCCCTGCCGCCTGAACAAGTGCATGCGGTGCTGGCCCGCGAGCTTGGACCGCGGTGGCGCACAGCAAAGTTCTCGGACTTCGACGACATACCGGCGGCTGCGGCGTCCATCGGGCAGGTGCACAAGGCGACCTGGCGCGACGGGCGCACGGTGGCGGTGAAGATCCAGTACCCGGGCGCGCGGGAGGCGCTGTTGAGCGATCTGCGCCAACTGTCCCGGGTGGCGCGGCTAGCCGCCGGCTGGATCCCCGGCCTGGACATCAAGCCGGTGATGGCGGAATTGCAGGCCCGGATGAGCGAGGAGCTGGACTATCTCCTCGAGGCCGAACATCAGCGGGCCTTCGCCGACGCCTTCCGTGACGATCCCGACTTCGCCATCCCAGAGGTTGTCTTCGCCACCTCCTCGGTGGTGGTCAGCGAGTGGCTGCCTGGCGTGCCGCTGGCGCGGATCATCGCCGAAGCAGACCAGCCGACCCGCAATGCGGCGGCGCAGCTCTACCTGGAGTTCCTGTTGGCGGGGCCGGTGCGCTCGGGGCAGTTACACGCCGATCCGCACCCTGGCAACTTCCGGATCACACCAGACGGCCGGCTCGGGGTGCTCGACTTCGGGGCGGTCAATCGGTTGCCGAACGGGCTGCCGCCCGAGATGGGCCAGCTCCTGACGCTGGCGCTGGCGGGCGACGCCGACGGGCTGCTGGCGGGCCTGCGTTCGGCGGGCTTCATCAAGGACAGCATCGAGGTCGATCCGCAGGATCTGCTGAACTACCTGTCAATGTTCATCGAGCCGCTGACCTACGCGCACTATCGCTTCGACCGGGCGTGGCTGCGCTCGGTGACGGCGCGCATCAACGACATTCGCCGGCCCGACTGGGTGGTTGGGATGAAGCTCAACCTGCCCCCGGACTATCTGCTGATCCACCGAGTCTGGCTCGGCGGTATCGGCGTCCTGTGCCAGATTGGCGGCGAACTCGCCCCTCGCGACGCCCTTGCGCGCTATCTGCCCGGCTTCGATATCGACGCCATCCCGCCCGGCCGCTGAGCAATCGGGTCAGGACTCTTCAGCCTCTAACGACCGGCCTACCGCCTGGTATAGGTCGTGATCGCGGCCGATACCAGGCGGTAGCTCAGGCGCTAGGGCAGTTGGGGGCCTGCCTGATGGGTTCAGTTAGGACTCTGCGGCCTGCTTGGCGGCGGCCTTCGCGGACTTCTTGAACTCGCGCACTTTCTGGAGCGAGTCCGGGTCGACGACATCGGCGACGGAGCGGAAGGAGCCCGGCTCGGCATACGGGCCGATCGCCTCGCGCCAGCCGTCCGGCTGGATGCCCAGCTGTTTGCCGAGCAGCGCGGCGAAGATGCGGGCCTTCTGGTCCCCGAACCCCGGCAGCGCCTTCAAGCGGTTGAGCAGCGTCAAGGTGTCGTCCGCCGTCGTCCAGATCGTGGCGGCGTCGCCGTCATACGATTCCAGCACGGTGCGGGCGAGGTCTTGGACCCGGCCGGCCATCGAGCGGCCGTAGCGGTGGATCGCCGGCGGGGTCGCGCACAGATCGGCGAAGGTCGTTGCGTCGGCGGAGGCGATCGCGCCCGGATCGAGAGTGCCGAAGCGGTCGAGAATTTTCGCCGGCCCGGCGAAGGCCCGCTCCATCGGGAACTGTTGGTCCAGCAGCATCCCCACCAGCAACCCGAAGCTGTCGGTGCTCAGCACCTCGTCGGCGTGCTCGTCCTGCGCGATCCGGATCTGTGCCATGGGCCCAAGACTATGCAGCATTCCGGAACAGGCGACGGGCCCGCCCGCGCGTCGTGAGGCGGGCCTATGTGCCGAAAACCCCTTGTTCGTGTCAGAAGCTTTCCGGCACAAACAAGGGGTTTCCGGCATCGGGCGAGAAACCTACCACCCAGCCAAACGGGGTCAGCGGGCGGCGGAGCCTTCGACGTAGTCGCTGTCGCGGGAGGTGTCGACCCAGGCCATCAGCTTGCGCAGCTCGCGGCCCGTGGCCTCGATCGGGTGGGCAGCACCCTTGGCGCGCAATTCCTTGAACTCCGGCGCGCCGGCGTCCTGGTCATCGATGAAGCGCTTGGCGAAGGCGCCATTCTTGATGTCGGCGAGGACGGCCTGCATGTTCTCCTTGACCGAGGGGTCGATAACGCGCGGGCCGGAGACGTAGTCGCCATACTCCGCCGTGTCGGAGACCGACCAGCGCTGCTTGGCGATACCGCCCTCGATCATCAGATCGACGATCAGCTTGAGCTCGTGGAGGCACTCGAAGTAGGCGACCTCGGGCTGGTAGCCCGCCTCGACAAGCGTCTCGAAGCCATACATCACCAGCTGGGAGGCGCCACCGCACAGGACGGCCTGCTCGCCGAAGAGGTCGGTCTCGCACTCCTCGGTGAAGGTGGTCTTGATGCCCCCGGCGCGCAGCCCGCCGATGGCCTTCGCGTAGGACTTTGCGAGCTCCCAGGCCGAGCCGGACGCGTCCTGCTCGACGGCGACGAGCACCGGCACGCCGCGACCGTCGACGAACTCGCGCCGAACGAGGTGACCCGGACCCTTCGGGGCGACCATGATGACGTCGCTGCCCGCCTCGGGGGTGATGTAGCCGAAGCGAATGTTGAAGCCGTGGCCGAAGAGCAGCGCCGCGCCTTCGCGCAGGTTCGGCTGGATCTGCTCGGCATAGACGGTGCGCTGGACCTGGTCGGGGGTCAAGATGACGACAAGGTCGGCTTCCTTGACGGCGTCCACGACGGTCAGGACGCGCAGGCCCTCGTCCTGCGCCTTGGCGCGGGACGTGCTGCCCTCGGCGAGGCCGACGCGGACATCGACGCCGGAGTCGCGGAGGTTTAGCGCGTGCGCGTGGCCCTGGCTGCCATAGCCGATGACGGCCACTTTGCGGCCCTGGATCACCGACAGGTCGGCGTCGTCGTCGTAGAACATTTCGGCCATCGTGGGCCACTCCTTGGGTGGGATGGGTGCGGTGTGACTGCTGGCAAGGGTATGCCGCGGGCGGACGGCCGGTTTGGGCCGGTCCGTCCCTTGGGAGGGGTGGGTCAGCCGGCCGAGCGCAGGGCGCGGTCGGTGATCGAGCGGGTGCCTCGGCCGAGCGCGACGATGCCGGACTGGACAAGTTCCTTCACGCCATAGGGCTCCAGCAACGCGAGCAGGTCGTGGATCTTGTCCGCATTGCCGGTGACTTCCACGGACAGCGCCTCCGGGGTCACGTCAACGACCTTGCCACGGAAGAGTTGGACAATCTCGGTGACCTGGCTGCGGGTGTTGGCATCGGCCCGCACCTTGACCAGGACGATCTGGCGCTGCACCGAGGAGTCGCGGTCGAGTTCGACGACCTTGAGCACCTCGACCAGCTTGTTGAGTTGCTTGGTCACCTGCTCCAGCGGCAGGTCCTCGACATCGACGACGACCGTCATCCGCGAGACATCCGGATGCTCCGTCGGGCCAACGGCGAGGGAGTCGATATTGAAGCCGCGCCGGGAGAAGAGCGCGGAGATCCGCGCCAGGACGCCCGGCTTGTTCTCCACGAGCACGGACAGGGTGTGCTTGGACATCAGGTTTCGCTCCGGTCGATCTCAGGCGCCGTGGCTGCCGGTGGGTATGCCGTCGTGGTCGGCATCGAGGTCCTGCTCGAGAGCTTCGGACTCCTCCCGATCCCATTGCGGCGCAGTGTCTTTGGCGATCTGGATGAGGTCATTGCTCACGCCGGCCGCAACCATGGGCCAGACCATCGCGTCGCGTTCGACGACGAAGTCGATGACGACAGGCACGTCGTTGATCTCCATCGCCTTGCGGATCGTCGCGTCGACATCCTCGGGTGACTCGCACCGCAGCCCCACGCAGCCATAGGCATCGGCGAGCTTGACGAAGTCGGGGATGCGAGAGCCGACGGAGGTATGCAGATCGGTCGCCGAATAGCGCTCGTTGTAGAAGAGCGTCTGCCACTGCCGCACCATGCCGAGGCTGGAGTTGTTGATGACCGCGACCTTGATCGGGATGTTGTTGATGACACAGGTCGCCAGTTCCTGATTGGTCATCTGGAAGCAGCCATCGCCATCGATCGCCCACACGACGCGATCGGGTTCCGCGACCTTGGCGCCCATCGCGGCCGGCACGGAATAGCCCATGGTGCCGAGGCCGCCGGAGTTGGCGAAACTGTTGGGTCGTTCGTAGCGAATGAACTGCGCGGCCCACATTTGGTGTTGCCCGACGCCGGGGACATAGACCGACTCTGGCCCCGAAATCGCCCCGAGCCGCTCGATGACATATTGCGGCATCAGCGCCTCGCTCGTCGGGGCGTTGTAGCCGACCGGGAAGGTCGCCTTCCACCCGAGGGCGCGCTCGCGCCAGGCGGCATACGAGGCGGGGTCCACGGCATACTCACCCTCCGTCACCGCGGCGAGCAGGTCGACGATGATCGCCTTGGCATCCCCGACGATTGGCACATCGGCGACGCGGTTCTTGGAGATCTCGGCCGGGTCGATGTCGGCGTGGATGACCTTGGCCTCCGGGGCGAACGACTTCAACTCACCGGTCACCCGGTCATCGAAGCGCGCGCCTAGGGTGATGAGCAGGTCGGCCTTTTGCAGGCCGGTCACGGCGGCGACCGAGCCATGCATGCCCGGCATTCCGAGGTGCAATTCGTGGCTGTCCGGGAAGGCCCCGCGCGCCATCAAGGTCGTAACCACGGGTATGCCGGTCGCCTCGACGAACTGAGCCAACTCCTGGGCCGCGTGGGCCCGGATGATGCCGCCACCGACATACAGCACCGGCCGCTGCGCGGCCTTGATCAGGCGAGCCGCCTCGCGAATCTGCTTGGCGTGCGGCTTGATCACCGGGTGGTAGCCCGGCAGGTTGAACTTCGGCGGCCACGCGAAGGTGGTCTTGGCCTGCAACGCGTCCTTGGAGATATCCACGAGAACCGGCCCGGGGCGCCCGGTGGCGGCGATATGGAAGGCCTCGGCGATGACACGCGGAATGTCGTCCGCCTTGGTCACGAGGTAGTTGTGCTTGGTGATCGGCATCGTGATGCCGCGGATGTCTGCCTCCTGGAAGGCATCAGTGCCAATCGCGCGCGACGACACCTGACCCGTGATGGCGACCATCGGCACCGAGTCCATGTAGGCGTCCGCGATCGGGGTGACGAGATTCGTCGCGCCCGGCCCGGAGGTCGCCATGCAGACCCCGACCTTGCCGGTTGCGGCGGCATACCCCTCTGCTGCGTGTCCCGCGCCCTGCTCGTGGCGGACCAGGATGTGCCGGACCTTGGTGGAGTCCAACAGGGGGTCGTATGCCGGGAGGATGGCCCCACCCGGGAGCCCGAAGACGGTGTCGGCGCCGACGGCTTCGAGGCTGAGGATGAGCGACTGCGCACCCGTGACCTCGGTGGTGTTCTTCGACTGTGGCTGGGCCTTGTGGGCCATCGTCGCCGGACTCGGCGTCGCGGATTGCGCTGGCGCCTGGCCTGTCGTGGTCATCTCGTAACTTCCGCTCTCAGTTCGGTTTTCGGGTGTGGCGTTCCAACAAAAAACCCCTCGGTCCACGGGTGGACGTCGGGGTAGCGCGCTTGCCGGAAGGGCTCAAGCGCGCTCATCAATTACGAGGAGGAATGCCACGTCTCCACTCTGGCCCGCCGTCGCTGGCCGCGTCAACGCAAATCCAAACCGTCTCACCTGTCGGGCATGTCATCTCAGACACAGACCCCGGAGGGCCGCCGTTTCGGACCGCAGGCGCGCCCGGTGAGACGTGCGCTAGGGAACGACGCGGACGGCGCCGTCGGCGGCGGACGAGGCCATGGAGGCGTATGCCCGCAGCGCGGCCGAGACCGGCCGGTCGCGGTCGAGGGGGGTGAAGGGGCGCTCGCGGGCCTGCTGCTTGGCCAGCCGCTCGTCCAGGATGTCTTGTGGCACAGCGAGATTGACCGAGCGGGCGGGGATGTCTATCTCGATGAGGTCGCCAGCTTCGACCAGCGCGATCAGGCCACCGCGGCCGCGCCGTTGACCTGTTGTTCGGGATCCGCCACATCCTGCCGCCGGGCAGGAGACCCTCACCGAACGCCAGGTCACCCGGCGCGACACCGCCTTCGGCGCCCGCGAGGAGCACCTCGAAGTCGAGGTCGCCTACCACTGCGCGCAGCAGCTTCGCTCGGCCTACCCCCAGGACCGCCTCACCAACGGCGGCGCCATCGCCGAGGCAGTCGTGGACACCTTCCACACCTGCCACATCCCCCAGGTCGCCCGCCTCGGCCACACCCTCAAGCAGGGGGCCGAGACCTGCCTCGTCTACTTCGACACCTGCCGCTCCAGCAACGGCGGCACCGAGGCCGTCAACGGACTCATCAAGCTCCACCGGCGCATCGCCCGAGGCTTCCGCAAACTAGACAACTACCGCCTCCGGATGCTCCTCATCGACGGCGGGCTCGACGCCTCACCCCACACCCAGCCGTGAACAACCGCCAAAGGGTTCAACCGGATCATCAAGAACACCAAGCGCGTCGCCTGCGGCCTCCTTAACCTTGAGAACCCACCAGTCGGCGGACCCCAACCATCGCGCTCACGCGAGCACGGCGACACAGCATGACCACGGTCCCTCCCCGCGGGAAGTCGAAGAGATTCCCTAACTGGTTGTCAAGGTCGTGGGGGCGGATTCTTCGGGCAGGCGTGATCGACGAG
>NZ_BAAAPO010000030.1:4314-16702 GCF_039531185.1 Nostocoides veronense | reverse complement strand
CATTCCGACGCCCCCACGACATCCCTCGCCCGCCCGACCACGAATCGCCCGTTGATCAGCGGTTCCCTAGGTCGACATGGGGACCAGGCCGCGGGGGAGGTAGGCGGCGGGCCTGCGAGAATGCGGGCGTGACCACGATCGGGCTCTTCTTCGCCGCGCTCGCCGCCGCGATCCACGTCTACATCTTCGTGCTGGAGTCGCTGCGCTTCGACAATCCGGACACCCGGAAGGTCTTCGGGGTCAAGAATGCCGATCAAGCCGAGCATGTGCGGCCGTGGGCGTTCAACCAGGGCTTTTACAACCTCTTCCTCGGACTGGGTGCCTCGGTCGGCGTCTTCTTGTGCGCCTTCAACCGGCACGGCACCTCGGCATACAGCCACGGCACCGCGCTGCTGATCTTCTGCTGCGCGTTCATGGTGGCCGCCGCGCTGGTGTTGCTCGTGACCGACCGGCGCAAGATGCGGGCGGCCATCGTGCAGGGCGCCGCGCCGGCGCTCGCGCTGCTCTTCTTCCTGCTCGGCTAACGCCGGGCGGCCGCGTAGCCGCCTATCGACGCGCCTACCGCCTGGTACTGGTCGCGATCACTGCCAATACCAGGCGGTAGGTCGGGAGTTAGCTCGGCAGGTGGGAGTCCAGCCAGGCGATGACGTCGGCGGTGACCTCGTCGCGGTTGGTCTCGTTGAGCAACTCGTGGCGGGCGCCGATGTAATAGTGCGTGGTGACGGTCTTCACCCCGGCCTTGCGATACTGCCCGGCCACGGCCTCCACGCCCTTGGTCTTGGCACCGACGGGGTCCATCGAGCCCGCGATGAGGTGAATTGGCAGGTCCTTCGGCACCTTCGCCGTTGTGTCCGTGCTGTGGATATAGCTCAGGCCGCCGAGCAGATCGATCCAGAAGCCGGTCGTAAAGACATTGCCGCACAACGGATCCGCGACGTACTTGTCGACCTCGTCCGGGTCGCGTGAGAGCCAGTCGAAGTCGGTCCGGTTGGGCTTGAAGTCCTTGTTGTACTGCCCGAAGGACATCGTGTTCAGCAGGCCGGAGTTGTGCTTGCGGCCCCGCGCCCGTGCCTGCGCCTGCGCCACCCCGAGCCCGACCTTGCCGAGCGCGCCAGCGTCGCCGGCGGTCCCACACAGGATCAGCCCGGCGAGCTCGGAGCCGTGGCGGGCGGCATACGCCCGGGCCAGGAAGGACCCCATCGAGTGGCCGAAAAGAAAGACGGGCAGGCCGGGGTATGCCGCCCGCGCGGCCTGGGTGACCGCATACAGATCCTCGGCGACGACGCCGAAGCCGTCCTTGTCGGCGAAGTAGCCATGCCCGGACCCGAGCGGATTGGTGTGGCCGTGGCCTCGGTGATCGTTCGCGTAGACGACATAGCCGGCCGCATTGAGTGCCTCGGCGAACCGGGTATACCGCTGAGCGTGCTCGGCCATACCGTGGGAAATCTGGACGATCGCCTTGGGCGGGGCCTCGGGGGCCCAGATGTAGGTATGCAGCGCGGCGCCGTCGGTGGCCTGAAGGGTCGTCGTCGTGGTCACGGCGTGACTCTACGGCCGAGACAGCGGGTGACAAAGCATCCTGTGGCGTTGAACACTGGGGGCATGGCAGCTGGGGACACGACACCGAAGTATGGCGAGAGTCAGGGACCGCAGGATGGGCAGATCCGCCCGATCCCGGTGCCCGCCACGCCGAGAGACCAACTTTCCGAGGCGGAGCGGCTGATGCTCGCCAAGCGCGAGGCACGGCGCAAGAACATCAACGGGATGCTCGCGATGAGCAGCGGTCTGGCGACCGTGCTCTTCCTGATCATCGGATTCGTCTTCGACGGCTGGGTCTGGGGATGGATCGTCTTCCTCATCCCTGGGCTGGTCCGCACCTATTTGAGCAACAGCGAATAGCCGCAGGTGTGACCTAGGGACTAGGCGGCGCCACCCTCGCTCAATAGGGTTCGATCGTGAGCCAGATGAATCTGCGGGAGTACATCGACAGCCTCAAGACGAGCGGCTATACGGTCCGCGATGACCACGGGGACGACCCGATGCTCATCGCGCCGGATGGCAATGCCGTCGAGACCTGGCGGGAAAACTATCCCTACGACTCCCTGATGACGCGCAATGACTACGAGGTCGAGAAGTACCTCCTGCAGATCGAGTTGCTGAAGTTCCAGTACTACGTCCAAGACACTGGGGCCAAGCACGTGCTGGTCTTCGAGGGCCGCGACGCCGCCGGCAAGGGCGGGACGATCAAGCGCTTCATGGAGCACCTGAACCCCCGGTCCGCGCGCGTGGTCGCCTTAACCAAGCCGACAACGACCGAGCTAGGCCAGTGGTACTTCCAGCGGTATGTCGCGCACCTGCCCACCGCCGGTGAGATCGTGCTCTTCGACCGCTCCTGGTACAACCGCGCCGGCGTCGAGCGGGTCATGAGCTTCTGCTCCGATGAGGAGTACGACACCTTCATGAAGCAGGCGCCGGCCTTTGAGCAGATGCTCATCGACTCGGGCACGACCGTCACCAAGTTCTGGTTCTCGGTGACCCAGCAGGAGCAGCGCACCCGCTTCGCGATCCGGCAGATCGACCCGGTGCGCCGCTGGAAACTCTCCCCAATGGACCTCGAGAGCCTCGACAAATGGGAGGCCTACACCGCCGCCAAGGAGGCAATGTTCAAGCACACGGACACCAAGGGCTCGCAGTGGCACACGATCAAGTCCAATGACAAGAAACGCGCTCGCATCAACGCCATGCGCCTGTTCTTGAACATGCACGACTACGACGGCAAGGACCCCGAGGTCGTCTTCGACCCCGACGAGAAGATCGTCGCGCGCGGCAAGAAGGCCGTCGGGGACTGATCGCCGACGGTCGAGTTCGGGAAACACGCCGAGGATGCGGTGCTCGCGTCGGCGTGTTTCCCGAACTCGACGTGGTGGCGCGGGTGCGCCGGGGGTTACGAACGATCCGGGTCGGCGATCGGGCCTGGATTGCAGGCGGCGGCGATGGTCGCGGGATAGCCGGCGTCCGGGCGCCAGGGTTCGATGTGCCACACCGGTTTTCGCGCAGCGAAGTAGACGTGGCACACAAATTGGTCCCGCAGGCCCGGCGTCGGCGGCTCGGGCAACTGCGCCGTCACCTGCTCCCAGGCCGCGTCGACGATCTCGGGGCTGACCCGTGACCGGAGCGCATCCGCCGGGGTGATCTCGTATGACGCTCCGCCCGCCACCTCGATAACGCTCACCGTCGTGATGAGCTGCCCATAGCCCGCGGTGGAGGAGCTCGCGCTCGATGTCTCCCCAGCCCCCGAGGTCGAGGTGGCGCCCGTCGCGGTGGCGCCCTCCGAGATGGCAGAGCTCGGCGTCGGGGGTGACGACTTAGGCGATGGCGAGGACCCGGCGCCGCAGCCAGCGACGACGACGACCGCCGCCGCCGCCCCGAGGATCACCGCACGCATCCGCATACTCCATGATCGCCTGCGACCGGACGGCACAGCGCATCGGCCGGAGCACTGGGCGACCCGGGTTAGCCTGACCGGGTGCCGAAGCCACCAGCTAGCCCGGGCCGCCGCCTTCAGGGGGCCGTCGAGCCCGCGATCGCGAAGGCCGTCGGGACCGGTCGGCGGCGGACGGCGGCCGACCGGGCCGGTCGACTGCTGCCGGGCCGGATGCGCGCTCTGACGGACTTCTCCGGGTGGAAAGTCGGCGAATTCGCGCAGTATGCCGCCCTGCCCGCCGGCAGCCTCGCCGCCGGACGGCCGCCGGGCGCCGAGGTCAATGCGCGCGTCAATGCGCTCAGCGGCTCGCTCCCCGCGGAGGCGGTCTTGCTCAGCCGCGCAATTACCGACACCGCGCCACTGGCCGGCGAGGACGGCAATCCGACGCTCACCGATGTCTTGGAACGCTATCTGCCGGAAAGCATTTCGGCCTATGAGGTGTCCACCCGTCGGGGTCGCAAAGACTCCGCCGAAGGTCTGCTCATGACGCAACTGCGGCTGCTGCACACCGTCGCCCTCAATGTCGAGCAGGCCGAGGCCGAGCACAACGAGCGCGATCTGCAGATCCAAGATCGCTTCCTGCGGGAGCGCTTCGCGAACCTCACGCCGGGTGAACTCGACCTCTCCGACCGCAATGCCCCCACGCCAGCGGTGCGCGCGATCGACGCGCCTGCACGGGGACGGACCAAGTCGGTGGCGCCGGACGCGCGCGCCTTCCTCGACCCCGACAACCATCCGGTCGTGCTCTTCAAACGCGCCAGCGGCGGCACCTGGGATCTCGGCCTGCGGCTCGCCCTGCCGAAAGGTCATGCGACCGTCCTCGGCATGGTCGAGGAGACCACCGCCGGGGCAACCTTATTCGCGCACAAGGCAAATCGACGGCTCTTCGGCACGCGGCGCGCCACGGGCTTCAAGGCGCCGCAATCGGATCTGACACTGCCGCTGAAGCTGCTCGCGCCGAAGCGCTTCTTCATCTACGCCCAAAGCGAGCTCGGCCGCGAAATCACCGAGACAGTGCTTTTCCTGCGCGCCGAGAATGGCAGCCAGGCGGAGCTGCCCACTGGCCTGACCAACCACCCGCGCGCCGCGCTGACGGTCATCGCGACGGCCTATGACACCCCAGACGGCCTTGTGGTGCGCAACGAATCGGTGGTCTTTCCGGACTTGCGCACGGCCTGCGAAGGCTTCGGCTACGGCAATATCACCTGGCTGGACCGACATACCCCGATCGTGTGAAAGCCTTGCGGCGCCTGCGATCCGGTGGGATCGCAGGCGCCGCACAGTCCTCGCGGGGCATGGGATCACCATCGCCCGCCGAGGCCAATCGGGTGTCTCAGACGGGCAGTGTGGCCGCGCAGACCTCGCCCGTGCGCCAGTTGAAGGCACTCGCTCCGAAATTGTCGGTGCCGGCCTGGTCGGCGGTCTCAGCGGAGACGCGGACGTCGCCATTGGCGTCCGCGCGCTTGGTCCCTCCATAGACGCCAGTGAAGTTGTCGACCATGCCGAGGGTCCAATAGTTGCCCGAGCCGGAGCCATTGACGTCGAGGGTGACCGCGATGCGGCCGGAACCCGGCGTGGCGGTCAAGGTGACGACCGAGCCCTTGGAGCAGTAGGTGACGGTGCCAACGCTGAAGTCGGCGGCGTGGGCGGGAGCGCTGAGGGCGACGGCGCCGGCGATGCCTGCGGAGGCGATCAGGGCGCTGGTGAGGCGGCGGTAGGGCATGAGGAGCCTTTCGAGTGGGTCAAGGGACGCTCGACAAGACCCCTTCTGCCCCTGTCCTCGGACCGCCACGGTGAGCCATAGCGACGGTTCTGCGGCAAGCGAACGCCCGCCCGTCGACCTGACTGTGACCTAGCTGAAATATCGGAGCAGGACATAGGGCACCGTGCACAGCACAGTGACCGCCGTGACAATGAGGCCATATTTCGTGAACTCCCAGAACGAGATCGGGTGCCCATTGCGCTTCGCGATGCCGCACACGACGACATTGGCGCTGGCCCCAATGGCGGTGGCATTGCCGCCGAGATCGGCCCCGAGCGCGAGCGCCCACCACAGTGATTGCTGGTGGGGTGGCAGGCCGGGTGCCGGGCCGACGAGGTCGAGGACGAGCGGGGACATCGTGGCGACATAGGGGATGTTGTCGATGATCCCGGACAGCACCGTCGAGCCGATGAGCACGCCAATCGCGGCGCCCTGCGGGTTGGCGCCGATGACATCGGTCAGGCTGCCCGCCAGTTCGGTAATGACGCCTTGGTGCACCAGCGAGCCGACCATGATGAACAGGCCGGCAAAGAAAAGCAGTGTCTCCCACTCGACATCCTCGAGGTAGGCACGCGGTTCGAGACGCGAGATCAGAATCGCGACGCCCGCGCCCAGCAGCGCGATGATCGAGGGCTCGATGTGCGTCAGCGAGTGCGTCACGAAGCCGGCGAGCACCACGACGAGGAGCACCGACATCTGCCGCAGCAGCCGGGCATCGCTGATCGTCTCGCGCGGGGTGAGCGCCATCACGGCCTTCGAGCGCTCGGGATCGTGCACCAGCAGGCGCCCCCACAGCAACCAGGCAAGGCCGATGAACACGATGAGGAGAACCAGCACGATCGGCGCCAGGTGGACCAGAAAGTCGTTGAAGGTCAAGCCTGCTCGGCTGGCGATGATGATATTCGGCGGGTCACCGATCAGCGTCGCGGTGCCGCCGATATTGCTCGCCATCGCCTCGGCAAGCAGGAAGGGAATCGGCTTCAGGCCCATCCGGTCACACAGCAGCAGCGTCACCGGCGCGACCAGCAAGACGGTGGTGACATTGTCGAGCAGGGCCGAGGCGAAGGCCGTGATGACGATGAGCATCACCATCATCCGGAACGGCCGAGCCTTCGCCCGCTGCGCCGACCAGATCGCCAGGAACTCGAAAACCCCTGTCTCCTTGAGGATTCCGACGATGATCATCATCCCGAAGAGCAAGAAGATGACATTCCAGTCGATGCCGGTGTCCTCGGAGAAGAACATCTCGTGTCCGCGCGTCGCACCGATGATCACCATCGCGGCCGCGCCGCCCAGCGCCACGGCGGCGCGGTTCAGCTTCTCCGTCGCGATCAGGACGTATGCCGCGGCGAAGACCGCGATCGCCAGCCAGGCCGTGGCGCTCACGAGGTGTGAGCCTCCGGCGACCCCGCTCCGTTCGCCTCGTCATCGCCTGCCGAGTCATCCCGCCCCGAGAGGAAGCCGGAGGTGCCGCGGTCGATGATGTCGCGGGCGAGTCGGCGGCGGACCAGGTCGCTGTCCTCGCCCGCCGCTCGGGCGATCGCCGCGAGCACGCGGGTCATCGTGACCACGCCGAGGTAGCCCGACTCCTGCGCCATGACGACGATGAGCGGCGTGTGGTTCTCATCCATCATCGAGGCGATCTCGATAAGAGTGTCGTTGGGATTGACCTTGGGCAGGCGGGCCGGCGTTAGTCGCTTCGCATCGATCAGCTCGCCGAGAGTGACGGTGCGCAGCTTGGTGCACAGTTCGTCGGCGCCCGCCTCGTCATACGCATGGGCGAGTTTGGGATCGTCGCGAACATACTGCGGCAGAACGACAGAGAGCAGCTGGCTGCCCGGAACGACGGCGATCGGAATGCCGGACTCGTCCCCGACGACGAGGGCATTGAGACGAAACTCCGCGACGATCCGGGCCGCCTCCGCCCCGGTGGTCGCCCGTCGGACGATCGGCACCTGTTCGGCAAGCTGGTCCGCGCGCATGGACCTAACCCTGCCACCGAATCAGCGGCTGGTGCCCAGCGCGATCACGAGGTCCGCGACAAGCGCGTCGGTGCGCAGATCCTTGCTCTCGATACTCGGACTGAAGCCGAGGCGGACGACGACCAGGTCGGCGGACGGGACGACATACACGCGCTGACCGTCGTGGCCCTGAGCCCAATAAGCATCGGCCGGCACGCTCGGCGCCACGAGCGTGCCGTCGGCGGCGCGATTGGCCCACCAGCCCGCGGCATACCCGGGCTCCTCGGTTTTCTCGACCTGCTGCGAGGTCGATGAGCGGGCCATCCAGCCGGGCGGGAGGAGTTTCTCGCCGCCCCACTCACCGTCCTGGAGCGCGAACTGCCCGATGGCTGCCCAGTCGCGCGGGGTCGCCCACAGATAGGAACTGCACACCGGATTGCCCGTCGCGTCCGGCTCCCAGACGGCCGAGGACAGACCGAGAGGAGCGAAGAGCTCCTGGCGCGGCAGATCGGCCCTGACGCCGGTCCGAGCGGTCAGCACCGAGCACAGGATGTTGGTGCTGCCGCTGGAGTACTGCTGATAGGTCCCGGGAGTATGCCGAATATCCAGCCCCGCGGCGTAGGCGCCCATGTCCTTCTCGCGGTAGAGCATTCGCGTCACCGGAGTGCCCAGGGCATAGGTCTCGTCCCACGACAAACCGCTCGTCATCCGCATCAGCTGGTCGATGGTGATCTCGGCCTTCTGGCCGCTCCATTCGGGACGCAGCTTCGCCTCATCGACGCTCAGAACACCCTCGGCGACCAACCGGCCGACGAGCAGATTCGTGACGCTCTTGGCCATCGACCACCCGAGTTGCGGTGTGGCAGCGGTGAATCCATCGGCATAGCGTTCGCCGACGATCTTGCCCTTGTGCAGCACGACGATGCCGCGCGTGCCGAGCGCGTTGTGCTGATCGGCCGGGAGGTCATCGCCGAAGGCCTTCCCGATGGCCTTGGCCACAGCCGTGCGCGGAGTCGGCGTCGGCACTCTCGCGAAGGGATTGCCCTTCACTCCGAGCGTCGTCGCACTGCCTAGGCGCGGCTTCTCCGCGGCCACCGTGCAGCCGAATCCCTCCGTGTACCAAGCCTTTTGACGGGCGAGCACACCCCAGAGACTCCCGGTCGTCTCGGCGCCATCGACACTGCCGCGCAGATAGGGAACAAGCGGGTTATCGGGCAGGTCACTCGCCGGATCGTCTCGGCCGGCGATCTCGCGGACCGCGCATTCGTTGTGCGCGGCATAGCCGGTCGCGGTGAGAAGGATCGGCCGCTCGTACCAGTACCCCGCGACCCCGCCGACGACGACCAGCCCGAGCAGTCCCCCGATGCTGCGCCGGAGGATCCGGCCTGTTCTGCTCATGCCGTGAAAGGTAGTCGATCCGCTCGGCTGGCGAGTCGGGCTGCCGACCGTGTCGTGGCGCCGTCGCCGTCAGTTCATCTTCAGGCGTTTGACGTGCATCCAGAAGCGGTCGCGCAACTCGTGCCGGGCGATGTCATCGATGTCGTAAATCCCGCTCCGGCTGGACAGATCGAGCAGCAGGGTGCGATCCAGATCGCCCGGGATGAAGGGCTCACCCTTGCGCAGGTCGATGAGCATCGCGGGGGTCGCCGAGGCCGTCCAGGAGACCAGCACCTGACGGACCACCGCGTCAATCAATTCAACCGTGATGCCGTCGGAGTCCTCGCCGCGCCCGGGGTCGCCGGTGGACGTCGACCACATCGGCGTCTGGGTCGTGGGGATCTTCGGCGGCACGATGGTCGTCGGCCGCTTGCCGGCCAGCACCGACGGCTTGGGTGCCGACGGAGCCGGAGGTATGCCGTCGCTCCCCTGCTCGACCATCTCGCGGTTCGCCGGGTGCTGGTCGGCGCCGGCCGCTGGGGCGGCGGGCCCTGTCGGCTGGGCGTCCTTGTCCGGAGCGGATGGACCCGGGCCGGGCCGGGGCCCGGGGATGGGCGGGACTGCCGGCCGGTCGATGGTCTCAGGCATCTCGGACGCCGACCCGGCGACCGGCGCCGCCGGCTCGAGCCCAGCTGCGGCCTCACCTGGTGCCTCCGCTGACCCCACCTCGGGCACCGCACCCGCAGCGCCATCAGCAGGCCCCGCCGCGGTTTCCTCCTCTCGGGCCGGGATGAGCGCCGGATCGATGGCGAGCGACTTGACCGCGTCATCGACGACGGCCGCGTCGATGAGCATGACGCCATCGGCCTCGCGCTGAAGGTTCTTGGCCACCGCGTGCGGGCGGCCGCGGTGGTCGGGTACGGCGAGGATCATGACCTGCAGTCCGTGGAATTGGGCTTCCTCGACCGCCTCGGTCAGGTCGTCATCGCCGGAGACGAGATAGATGATGTCGACGACCCGATTGCGGGCATAGGTCGCCATGTCCAGGCCCATCCGCAGGTCGACGCCCTTCTGCTCCCCCGTCTGCGAAAGCCGCCCGAGACGCAGCTTCACGCGGGGCAACATGCCGATCAGGTCCTGGTGGATGTCCGGCCCACCCCCGGGGCGCCCGCCGGAGTCATACCAATTGACCCGCAGCAGCGGCATACCGCTGTGCTCCTCGGCCTGCGAGATCAGGCCCTGGATCAGGGCCGGGTGATCGACCTGCACCCCGCGGCGCAGCGAGGTCCCGGTCACGCGGGTCGCTGACGATGCGAGCAGATAGCCGGCATCGACATAGATCGAGCAGTAGGACCTCATATGCCGATCCTTTCATCCGCCGGACGACTCGGGGGCCAGGCGAGCGATTGCCCGCATGGCCCCCGAAGCACCGGATGGCTGCGCTGATCAGCCGGCGAGGATGCCCGGCAGCGCCTTGAGGAAGAGCGCCTGCACGGTCTTGCTCGGCAGGACGTTGACGCCATTCTTCTTGGCCAGCGCCGCACCCCACGCGGCGGCGCGCGCCCGCTGCTGGGGGGTGCCGTGATGGCCGTTGCTGTCGGTGGAGCAGTCGCCGACGAGGTGGGCGACCTCGACGGCCTTGTTGACGCGGTCCATGTTGAAGTTCAGGCCCTTGCGGTGCGCGTCCAGATAGGTGGCATAGGCGTCCGCCATCAACTCCATCATCCGGGTGTTCTCCGGCGAGGTGGTGGCGGGGTAGGCGTGGTTCTCGAGCTGGATGTGATGGCCGAACTCGTGCGAGAAGACCATCTGCGGGCCGACCTCGATATTGCCGGTGTCGCGCAACGCCTTGATGATGCCCTCGCCCATGACGATGCGGTCGCTGATCCCGTTGAAGATCGGGTCCTGCTCCCCCTCGGCGGTGAACGCGAAGGCGTTCAGCGAGAAGATCGGGTTGTTGCCGCCGCGCAGGGCGGTGGTGTCCTTGATGAGCGGGATGAGCAGGTCGGCCAGCTCGGCGGCCTCGGCAGAGGTGGTCCCGAACATCAACGAGATGATCCGGATCACGCGCGGGCGGTCGACCACCATGTCGCTGGTCATCGCCATGACGTCGATGTCGCCATTCTTGATGTCCCAGAAGCCGCGCGCGACGGCCATCGTGCCGCGGACCTTGCCGGTGGTGCCCGGGGTCAGGGCATAGTCCGGATTGGTCTTGGAGCCGTAGAAGACCGCGTCATAGGTCGGGTAGTCGAAGACGCCCAGGATGGCCAGGACGAAGAGGCGGTTGATCGGGATGCCGTTGAGCAGGCGCGTGACATAGCCGTCGAGCGCGGTCGGCTGGCAGGTCTCGCCCTTGAGGTAGCTCTCGACCGCGCCCTGGATCGGGCCGTGCGGCAGCCCCTGCTTGGCGAGGAAGGCGTTGCGCTTGGCCATCCAGTCCTTCGGAAGCTTGGCCAGCAGCGCCTTGACTTCCTTGGCGGCTTGCGGGTCGGTGGTGTAGCCGGTGCGGACGTCATAGACGTAGCGCTTGGCACCGGTTTCACTCGCGAGCGATGGCGCCGGAGCGGCGGAAACCGGGGCCGACGCGAGGCCCAGCCCTAGGCCGAGTGAAGCGGTCGCGACCAGGACGGTCGCGCGCAGACGGACAGCAGACATACGAAAAACTCCCCAGATGTGTTGCCTTCGCGAACTCTCGCGAGCGACCCCCTGCGGGTCACGCTAGGCACCCTAGCCCGAAACTCCGGGCCGGGTCCGGGGGCCTCCCCGTGTCGCACGCCGCCGGATTCGGGTTCAATGACGGTATCCGCTGGCCCTGTTTGCCGGTGGCTCACCGAGGGGAAACACATATGCAGACCAAACGCCGGGGCATCCTTCCGCTGATCCTGGGCTTGTTGTTGATGTTCGTCGGGGCACCCGCCTTGCTCATCGGCGGAGCCGTCTATGGCGTCAAGGGCCTGGTCAAGGTTGCCGAGGAAGCGCCGGTTCATCAGCCCGGCGACACGGTCACGCTGACCAAGGACCAGCCGGTGCTCGTGCTCGTCGACACCGGCCCCGCCTCCGGCACCTCGATCCAATCCCAAGCGACCACCCAGCAGACGTGCACGATCGCGGGTCCTGATGGCGCAACGCTGAGCGCCGGCAACGAGGTCAAGGGTCTCGTCGCGAACTTCGACGGCCGCCGGTGGGAGAGCGCCGGATCGTATGACGTCACCACGAGCGGGGACTATGCCTTCACCTGCGCCGGTCCCACCAAGATCTTCACGGGCGAGGACGCGCAGAAGTTCGGCGGCTCGTCGGTTCTGGCCATCCTCGGGGGCGTCTTCGGCTCGCTGCTCGTCGGACTGATCGGCCTGATCCTGACGATCGTCGGCATCGTGAAGCTCGTGCGATCCGGTCGTGAGCGCCGCATGGGTGGCGGCTACGGCGGCTATGGCGGACCCGGGCCGTATGCCGGCGCGCCCGCCCCCCAGCAGCCCTATGGCACCCCGCCGCAGCAGCAGGGTGCGTATGCCGTGCCCCCGCCCCCCGCGGGCAGCACCTCGGGCAGCGCATATGGCAGCACCCCGCCGAGCACGACCGGCGCGGGTCCCTACGGCACGACGCCAACGGCATACGACACCACCCCGATCCCCCAAACGCCTCCGACGACGCCCGCTGGGCCCGTTGGGCCGGCCGACGGGATCACGCCGCCGCCCGCTGGCCGTGGCACCCCGCCCCCGCCGCCGCCTGCGGAAGGTCCGACCTACCGCGACCCGACGGCCTAGGCCGCAAGCCAAGAAAAGTCGAGTTCGGGAAACACGCCGA
>NZ_BAAAPO010000030.1:0-4256 GCF_039531185.1 Nostocoides veronense | reverse complement strand
GCGTGTTTCCCGAACTCGACTTTCTTTCAGCCAGTGGACGTGCCGGTCGCGGAGCCCGTGACCTCAGCGGATGGCGTGCTCGCGGGCGTTGTCGGGGCCTGACTCGGCGGGGTCGTCGTCGTCGCGCTCGACGTCTCACCCGTAGTTGACGGCGCGACCGGTGTCGTGGCGCTCCCGGTGGGTTCGGTGGTGCTCGTCCCAGTGGGAGCCGTGGTGCTCGACTCGGTCCCGGTGCTGCTGGTCGAGGACGAGCCATCGGAGGAAGAGTCCGTCGAGGACGGAGCCGTGCTGGACCCGGAGGCAGGTGTGGTGCCGGTCGGCGACGAGCTCGGCCGGGTATTCCCGGTCACGGCGCGCTCGGCGACCTGCCCGACCGTCGTCGAGCCCTGACCGTCGAGCGAGCGACCTAGGCCGAGTTCGAGGCCAGTCAGGATGACAGCGGCCGACACGAAGAGGATGGCGGCGGTCGCGGCGATGCGTCGCGGCATACCAGCGGGCACAGCGCGCGGTGCGACCTCGCGGACCTGGGATTGCTCCACCTCAACCCGGCCGGCGCGGCCGGTGGTCAGCGTGCGGGTGCGGATCAGTTCGCGGGTATGTCGCAGCGACTGGGTGTAGGCCGCCGCGGCGATGGCCGAGACCACGCTGCCGACGGCGGCGCCGACGAGGGTCCCGGCGAGGCCGAGGCGGGCGCCGAGGGCCGCAGCGCTCACGGCCGCGAGCGCACCCCCGAGGATGCCGGTCAAGGACAGGCCGAGCACCGGCTTCGGGGCCGGCAGGGCGTCCGGCCCGCCGGGGCGGGCCGCGTCGTCGAGGGGGGCCGCGCCGTCGAGCGGGGTCGTGTCCACGGGCGCCGGCCTGGACGGGCGGGTCGCCAGGGCGACCGTCGGGCGGCCACGGGAGGGCGGTGGAGGGGCGTCATTGCCGCGTCGGACGGAAGTCTTCGTGTCAGGTGAGGGCATGCAAGATCTGGAGGGCAGGAACGATCGCGGACACCGGTGCAGACGCCTCAGGTCACGAAATGGTTACCGCGCCAACAGTCATTGTGGCGGAGATCACATGTGTCCCGCACAGCATCAGCTGACAGCCGGCCGCGCCGACGCCTGGTCGCAGCCGACACGGTCATGGAAAGTGCCCTTTCGCGACGATTACCTCGTCCGCACTACCCGTGTGCGCACCCCCTTCGCCCGCGAACTGCGCAGACAAAATGTGCGATACTTACTGTTCCGTGTACCTTGAGTACCATTGCGACCGTGAGCGGCGAACACTACACAGCGCACCGCACCGAACGTCTCGTGCGCATCCTGGAAGCCGTGCGCATGCGCGGCCATGTCCACGTCGAGCACCTGGCGAAAGAACTGGACGTCTCGCAGGCGACGATCCGTCGCGACCTGGCCGCCTTGGACAAGGAATCGCTGCTGCGCCGGACCCATGGGTGGTGCCTCACAACCGGATTCGGGCACCGAACTGCCGGTCCGCTATCGCGACACCCAGGGCCGTGAGGCCAAGCAGCGCATCGCCGCCGCCTGCGCCGCGCAGATCCCGCTCCTCACGCAGGCCGTGGCGATCGGCGGCGGAAGCACGGCCTCGGAGGTCGCGCGCCAACTGGCCGATCGGGCCGGCCTGACGGTGGTCACCAATTCCATAGATGTCGGGAATCGCTGACATCGGCAAGGTCGATCTGCTCATCACCGAGCAGGGAGCATCGCCCTCGGCGATCGCGGAATTGCGCGCGGCGGGACTCGCCGTCGAACTCGTCTGACCTGCGCTGCTGGCCGTCCGTCAGCCCGACGGTGCGGACTCGCGCGCGTGGCCGCGGAGCTTACTCAGCCCGGCGGCGTCAATGGCCGGCGCGTCCGCCGAAATGCTCGGAATCGAAGTCCCCGGCGTCACTCTGCGGGGCCGCTCCGCGATGCCGGGCAAACCGCGGCACGACGAACAGGCCTTCGGCCTCGGCGGTGATCTCGCCGTCGGCGGTGCGAATATCCCCGCGCACCAAGACCTTCCACTCCCCCACCTCGACCGGCTCCGCCGACACCGTCAGGGCCGCCCCGAGCGGGGTAGGCCGCCGATAGGTGACATTGAGGTATGCCGTCATGCCCGGCTTCCCGACCAGCGGCGGCACCGTGCCGAGGACCTGGTCGAGGACGAGGGCGACGACCCCGCCGTGGACATGTCCCGGGGGCCCTTCGTATGGCGCCCCCAGCGTGATCGTGCACTGCGCACTGCCGTCCTCGCCACGCGCGATGCGCAGCGGCGGCGCCATCGGATTGCGCAGGCCGACAGCGGGATTGCCGTGATCGCGCAAACGGCCGTCGCTGCTGACCACCAGCCCCAGAGGTGTCGCGGAGGCCTCGGCTTCGAGCCGGTCGGCCAGCTCCCCGATCCCGGCCGCGACGCGGTCGAGTTCGGCGTCGTCCACCTCGGTGCGCACACTGACATCGATGAGCCGGCGCACGGCATCGGCGAGCGCTCCGAGCGAGCCCTCCCGGGCGGCCAGCGCCACCGGATCGTCCACGGGCACGATGAAGGGCAGCAGGCCGTCGGTCACCCCGCGACTCTATGCCGCGACACCTGCCGATGCCCCCGCCCCGGCGCGGGATCGCGTCACATCCCGGCTCGGATCACCCCGCTCAGACCGTGGCGACTTCGATTCGTCCGAGACCCCGGCCGTCGACCTCGTGTGGGTCGCTCGACGGTGCGGTCATGACGAACAGGGTGCGGCCGTCGGAGCCGCCGAGGGCGCAGGCATAGGCGATCTGACTGGTCTCGACCATCCCGGTGACCTCGCCGCCCTCGGCATAGCGCACGACGGCATTGCCCAGCGCGGCGCTCACCCACACACCACCCTGCGGGTCGGCGCAGATGCCATCGGGCGCGACCATCTGCTCGGCGGTCGAGGCCCAGACCCGCCGGTTGCTGAGGCCGCCGTCCGCTGTTACATCGAAGGCGGTCAACCGCAGGCCCGTGGTCTCTGCCACGACGAGCGTGCGGCCCTCGTCGATCAGCACCATGCCATTGGGGAAGCGCATGCCCTCGGCCGCGCTCGACACCGACCCGTCCGGCGCGATGCGTGCGAGCCGGGTGACGCCAGTGACCTCGTCGGCGAGGATGACCGGGATCTCGCGAGTGCGGATGTCCTCGTGCAGGTCATAGCCGAAGTTGCCGACATACGCACCACCCTCGGCATCGGTGACCAGATCGTTGGCGTGGTAGTCGGCGAGGCCGGAGAGATCGGCATACTCCTGCGCCTCGGAGCCTCCGGGGATCAGCTTCAGGACCTTGCGATCCAGCATGCTCACCACCAGCAGGCTGCCGTCGGGGAGCCAGCCGAGCCCGGACGGCTGGCCCGGGACGGCGAGGACCTGCTGCTCATCCTGGCCGGACTCATCGAGGGTGTAGACGGCGTGACGATAGAAGTCGCTGAACCACAGTCGCCCGTCGCGCCAGCGCGGGCCCTCTCCGAAATCCAGACCTTCGCGCAGGATCCGTGCTGCCGTCATAGCTGACTCCCTTGTCGTGGCGATGCGTGTCTTTCGACCCTACTGCGGGAGCGCGCGAGGCAGGTCAGTCCATGTCGGGTATGGCGGCGCGTGCGTCCGCGTAACTCATGCCCGTCAGTTCCAGCAGGTCGGCGAGCATGCTGCGGCATTGGGCGATGATGACTGCGCTGGAAAGCGTCAGATCGCTGAGGTGAAGATGGGATGACTCGGCGCCGACCTGCTTGATGCGATCGCGCGCCCGGGTCGGCAGCCGGCGGGCGAAGAGTTCATTGGCGCAAAACTCCGTCACCTCGGCCGTGGCTCCCACGAGACCGGCAACCTCGCTTGGCACCTCATCCTCGCGCCAGGCCGCGACACTGACCCGTCGGGCCAGCACGCGGGAGTTGCGCACCAGTCGGTCCAGGGGCGCCACCAAGTCGGCGACATCCTGGACATGCTGGCGGTGCTGGCGCAGCAGCGGCGAATAACGCACCAGCGCAATGCCTTCCGAGGATGCTTCGGAGAGCGCCCGCAGTTGGGCTTCCGATCCACGGGCTCGCATCAGCACCTCATCGGCGGCCTCCTGGTCGCCGGATCGCAGGGCCGAGCGGGCGGCATACAAGGTCTCGGCGGTCTCAAAGAGGACCTGTGCGGCGCGGATGCGGGGCTTTTGCACCGGCGAAGTGGGGGCGACGAGCGAGAAGACCTGAGGTGTGTCTGAGTTAATTCGGCATCCGGGCTGATCAATAGCCATCAGCGTTGGTGTCGTGCTCG
>NZ_BAAAPO010000029.1:0-23592 GCF_039531185.1 Nostocoides veronense | reverse complement strand
CAGGGGCATTCTCATGTTCCGACGCGCCGGATCACCACACCGCGCCAAGTCGATCGGTGGATCGAGGCTAATGCCGAGGAGTTGGCGGTCATATGCGGCGTGGTGAATCTTGCACAGACTGAGCCCGTTCGTGACGACGGGATCGCCCCAGTCATTGGCATCCTCGATGATGTGCGCTGCGTCCAGCAGCTCTACATGCTTCAAAACGCATATGGCGCAACGCCGTTCGTAGGCCAACATGACCCGTGCCCGGAAAGCCGGCTGGTGCACGCGCTGCCGGACGAGACGGGTTGCATAGGCCTTCTCGACCGCCGACATCGTGCTCTCGCTCGGGATAGCGCGAATGGACTCATCGAGCGCCAGCGTGAACTCGCGAACGATGGGGTTGTTCCCCACGACATACACGGGGAAGGTCGGGACATACCAGTTGGGCATTACCTTCGTATAGCGAATGAGGGGCAGGCCGAACTCGAAGGCCCGGACCATCTTGGTGTTCTTACCGTCGCTCGACCCCGCCTTGCCCTGGTAGGCGTAATGGAGGAGTCCGCCTTCCTCCTCGCGATCGTTATATGGACCGTCGGGAGAGGTTGTGATCGCGAGTGTCGCCGTGAGCGCACTGGGGTTCCAGATGCCGCCGCCGCCAGGATCGATCAGGCGCCACCGGGTGCCATCGGGGAGGGGAAAGTCGCCCAGTTCCTCCAGGTGGATCGCCCCGCCGAGTTCCTCCGCGCGGGCCAGCAGGGTGGCAGCGATGACTTCGCGCAGCAGCCGCTCCGCCCGAGCCTCCTGCGCAGCCACCATGAGGGTAGCTAACCAGAGCGGTCGCCGGTCGTCGCGGCGCCGCAGCGCTCCGTTCGCCGTGGAGCGCGGAAATCGTGGTGGAGCGTAGGTATAGCTGCGCTCGGCAGCAAGATGAGCGCTCCGCTGCGAGGTGAGCGCTCGGCCGTCACGCGGCGACGGGAAAGGAAGAGCCGGTGAGTGCCTCGCACAGGGCCCACAGCTGCGCGCCGGCGGAGGTGTCGCGGGCGGCGGCGGAGGAGCCGACAAGCCGCGGGTAGCCGCGCATCTCACCCGGCCCGTTCGGTCCGACATAGCTGCCGCCGGGCAGGTCGGGGAGGGTGGCGGCATACAGCGTGGGCAGGGCACCGAGGTGCGCCGGTTGAGCGACCATGGGGAAGCGGTTCGCGATCCCCATGACCATCCGCTCCATTGGTCGGGCGTGGTTTTGCAGGTTCGTGGCGGCATAGCCCGGGTGCGCGGCCATCGAGCGCACGGGCGAGCCGGCGGCGGTCAGGCGCCGTTGCAATTCGAAGGCGAAGCTGAGGTCGGCGAGCTTGCTCTGGGCGTATGTGGGCCACGAGCGATAGGTGCGCCGCTCGGCGTTGATGTCGTCCAGGGCGAGGCGGCCGGCGCGGTGCATGAGCGAGGACAGGGTGACCACGCGGTCGGTGATCTGGGGCAGGAGCAAGCCGGTGAGCAGGAAGTGGCCGAGCACGTTGGTGGCGAATTGCAACTCGTAGCCCTGCGCCGAGAGCCCATGCGGGACGGCCATGATGCCCGCATTGTTGATCAGCACATCCACCGGGCGCGCGCCGAGTGCCCCCACGAACGAGCGCACCGAATCCAAGTCCGACAAGTCGAGCGCCATCGACTCGTGACGGCCATCGATCGCCGCCCTAGCCGCGTCGGCCTTCTCGACATTCCGGCACGCAAAGATCACATGAGCACCGCTGGCGCACAATGCTTTTGCGGCCTCCAGCCCAATGCCGGAGTTGGCACCCGTGATGACGTAGGTGCGACCGGTCTGGTCAGGGATGTCGGCGGCAGTCCATCGAGTCACGCGGTCACGTTAGGCGATCCCGCGCCGCGACGAAGGCAGCGACGCAGGTTCGGACATCCGCGCTCGAATGCGCCGCCGACAGTTGGACCCGGATGCGCGCAGCGCCTTGCGGCACAACGGGATACGAGAACGCGATGACATAGACACCGTCGCTCAGCATGGCATCCGCGATCCGCGTGGCGAGGCGGGCTCCGTCCGCGCCCCGGAACATCACCGGGACGATCGGGTGCTCTCCGGGAAGCAGTTCGAAGCCCGCCTCCGTCATCAGGGACCGGAAGAGTGCGGCATTCTCTTGCAGGCGATCCCGACCCTCGGATGACTCCCGGGCCAGCGCCAAGGCGGCCCGCGAGCCGGCCACGACTGACGGGGCAACGGCGTTGGAGAACAGGTACGGCCGGGAACGCTGCCGCAGCAGATCGACGATCTCCTGGTGGGCGCTGATGAAGCCGCCGGACGCCCCGCCGAGCGCCTTGCCCAGGGTGCCGCTGAGGATGTCAACGCGCTCCTGGACCCCGAAGTGCTCGGGCGTCCCCGCGCCGGTCGGCCCGACGAATCCCACCGCATGGGAATCGTCCACCATGACCAAAGCGCCGAATTCCTCTGCCAAATCACAGATTTCGGGTAGGGGAGCCAGCGAGCCGTCCATCGAGAAGACCCCGTCGGTCACGATGACAATCCGCCTCGCCCCGGCGTCGCGGGCAGTGGTCAGCTGCCTTCGCAGGTCGGCCATGTCGGCATTGGCATAGCGATAGCGAGCCGCCTTGGACAGCCGGATGCCGTCGATGAGCGAAGCGTGATTCAGGGCGTCGGAAATGATCGCGTCACCCTCGCCGAAAAGCACCTCGAAGACGCCGCCATTGGCGTCAAAACACGAGGAATACAGGATCGTGTCGTCCGTGCCCAGGAAGGCCGAGAGCTCTGACTCCAAATCCTTGTGCTGGGACTGCGTCCCGCAGATGAACCGGACACTCGCCATACCGAAACCCCACTCCTCCAGGGCATTTCGGGCCGCGGCAAGGACATCGGGGTGGTCGGCGAGGCCGAGGTAGTTGTTGGCGCAGAAGTTCAGGGCCGCCCCGCGTTGGGTTTCGATGTGCGCCGCCTGCGGGCTGGTCAGCTGCCGCTCGTCCTTGAACAAACCCGCCTCGCGGATTTCGTCAAGGGTGCCTCGCAGTTCGGTGCGCAGTTCGCCATACATCTGATCAGTCCTCCCAGTTCATGACGACCTTGCCGCACTCACCCGAGCGGGCGATCGCGAAGGCCTGTTCCCAATCCGCGGCCGGCACCCGGTGGGTGATGACCGACGCGATGGCGTTCGCGAGCGCGGGCGAGGTCTGCAGCATCGCGCTCATGGCGTACCACGTCTCGAACATCTCCCGGCCGTAGATGCCCTTGATCGTCAGCATGTGTGTGATGACGCTGCCCCACGCGATGGGGAAGGGCCCTTTCGGCAACCCGAGCAGCGCCACCCGGCCACCATGGTTCATATTGTCGATGAGCTCCTCGACCGCTGCGGCGGCGCCGGACATCTCCAGCGCGATATCGAAGCCTTCCCGCATCCCCAGCCGGCGTTGCGCGTCGCGCAGCCGGTCACGGGTCGGGTCGATGACGAGATCGGCACCGGCGGCCTGCGCCAGCGCCCGGCGGTATGCGGACGGGTCGCTGACGACGACATGGCGCGCCCCGGCGTGGCGGGCGATGGCGACCGCCATCACCCCGATCGGGCCGGCGCCGGTGATCAGCACATCGTCGCCGACCATCGGCCACTGCAGGGCCGTGTGCGTCGCATTGCCGAAGGGGTCGAAGATCGCGCCGAGGTCTGGGTCCAGGTCGGACGGCTGGACGTAGGCATTGCCCGCGGGGATTGCGACATACTCCGCGAACGCCCCGTCGCGGTTCACTCCGACGCCAATCGTGTTGATGCACAGGTGCTTTCGGCCGGCCCGGCAGTTGCGGCAGTGCCCACAGACGATATGGCCCTCACCGGAGACGGCATCTCCGACGGCGATGCTCCCGGCCGGCACATCCTCACCGACCTCGATCACCTCGCCGAAGAATTCGTGCCCGACGATCATCGGCGGGCGGATCGTGGTCGCCGCCCACTCGTCCCAGTCATGAATATGCAGATCGGTCCCGCACAGGCCGGCCCGCCGCACCCGAATGAGGACATCGCCCGGTCCGCATACCGGCTCCGGAACCTCGGCCATCTCCAGCCCCGGGCCGGGACCGGACTTCACCAACGCGCGCACCTTCAGCCTCCTCGGCCCATCCCGACCAGCCTATGTCGGAGCCTGCTGGCAGGATGCGAGCCATGATCGATCACTTCGGCATCAACTGCTCGGACTTCGAGGAGAGCACGCGCTTCTATGACGGCGTCCTGGGCGTGCTCGGGCACTCCAGGCTGATGGATTTCGGCGTCGCCATCGGTTATGGCTCGGAAGGCAAGCCAGCCTTCTGGATCAGCAAATGGCCTGGTGCAGAACCGAATCGGGAGATGCACGTGGCATTCACGGCTGCCGACCCCGAGACGGTGAAAGCCTTCTACGACAAGGCCATCGAACTCGGCGCCGAGAGTCTGCACTCCCCGCGGCTGTGGCCGGAATACCACCCCGGTTACTTCGGCGCCTTCGTGCGCGACCCCGATGGCAACAACATCGAGGCCGTCTGCCACGACGCGTCGGAGGCGGCGGGCTGACGCCCAGCCAGCCCTAGGCCGGGTGGCGAACGCCGCTGTGGCCCTGAGCCGCGGCGCCGCGCTCGGCGTTCGCCACGACGGCGTCGAGGATTTCGGGGATGCGCGGGCGCGGCAGGTCGTGGGCCATGTCCGGAAACATCAGCAGGCGCGAACCGGGGATGGCCTTGGCCGTCGCGATGCCACCGCTCGGCGTCACGAGCCGATCAATCAGGCCGTGCACAACAAGCGTGGGCACATCCAGCTGACGCAGCTGAGCCGTGCGGTCCGGGCTGGCCAGGATGGCGCTGATCTGACGGACCCGGCCGATGGGGTCGGGGTCGCGCTCGATGGCGGCCTCGATCATGCCGCGCAGTTCGGTTTCGTCCAGGTGCGGTCCAGAGATCTGGCGCCACGCATTCATCCCGAACTCCACCGCCTCCTCCCGCGTCGTCGGGCGGGCGGCGAGGAAGCTTTTGCGGAACTCTCCAAGGAAGGATGCGGCTGGCTTGCCGTGCAGCTTGCTGCCGGTATTCGACATGATCGAGGTCAAGGAAGCGACCTTGTCCGGGTGCCGAATCGCCAACTCCTGCGCGATCATTCCGCCCATCGACACCCCGACCACATGGGTCGGGCCGAGGTTGAGCGCATCGATGAGACCCGCCGCATCATCGGCCATATCGGAGAGCAAATAGTCGGACTTGGCCAGCCGCTTTGAGGCCACGCCCCGCAGCACATCCTTCGCCTGTGGCGCCGGCCCCCCGGTCTTGCTGGAGAGCCCGATGTCGCGGTTGTCGAAGCGGATCACGCGGTAGCCGCGCGCGGCAAGCCCGTCAACGAAAGCCGGCGGCCAGGCGATCAGTTGGGTCGCCAGACCCATGATGAGCAGCACCGGCGCCCCCGCGCCCTGCTCTTCGTAGTGCAGCGCAATCCCGTTGACATCAACCTTCGGCATGGGCCGATTCAATCACCCAGATGTGCCGATGCCCTCATGCACGAACTCGCGACGCTCCTCACATCGCCGGGGCGTAGGACCGTGTGCCAGCATCAAACGATGGCCCACCCACCGCGCTTCCACGACGACGATCCGCTGCTGAACCGGGTGCGCGACCTCGCCCTCACCTTTCCTGGGGCCGCCGAGAAGATCTCGCACGGGACGCCGACCTTCTACACCGTCAAGGTCTTCTGCCAGTACGGCGCCCCGGTCAAGGGGGACCACGACAGTTGGGCGCTGCGCCGGGCCCTCGTCTTCCGCCCCGACGAGAGCGAGCGGGCGCTGCTGCAGGCCGATGCGCGCATCCACATCCCTGCGTATGCCGGCCCCTACGGCTGGCTTGCGCTCGACCTGACCCAGGGCGAACCGGACTGGGCGGAGGTCCGCGAACTGATGGACGCGTCATACCGCCTGACCGCGCCGACCAAGCGGATCGCCGAACTCGACGCGCGCTGAGGGCGCGGCCCGCGGCATACGGTGGGGGAGTGAGTGAGAACCGCAGCCCGCTGTCCATCCTCGACCTGGCAATGGTGCGCCACGGGCAGCCGGTGGCGGAGGCGCTCGCCGACAGCGTCGTGCTGGCCCAGCACGCGGAGGCCACCGGCCGCTTCACGCGGATTTGGTATGCCGAGCACCACAACATGCCCGCCATCGCCTCGGCCGCGACGGCGGTCCTCATCGCGCATGTCGCCGCCCGGACGAACTCCATCCGGGTCGGCGCGGGCGGGGTCATGCTGCCGAATCACGCACCGCTGATCGTGGCCGAACAGTTCGGCACGCTCGCGGAACTGCACCCGGGCCGCATCGATCTTGGCCTCGGGCGCGCGCCAGGCACCGACCAGGTGACGCTTCGCGCCCTGCGCCGCGACCCGCGTGCTTCCGACGAATTCCCTTCGGACATCAGGGAATTGCAGGGTTATCTCGCGGGTGAGTCGCTGATCCCCACCGTCTCCGCGCACCCCGGAGCGGGCACCAAGGTGCCCCTCTACATTCTTGGGTCCTCGTTGTATGGCGCCCAGCTCGCCGCCGCCTTCGGGCTGCCCTATGCCTTCGCGAGCCACTTCGCCCCCGACGCGTTGGTGGCGGCGATGACGACTTATCGTGAGAGCTTTCAGCCCTCCGAGCAACTCGCCCAGCCCTATGCGATCGCCGCCGTCAATGTCATCGCCGCTGCCGAGAGCGCGACCGCGCAAGACCTCGCATCCCGGGTGCTCCGCGGCCGGGTGCGCAGCTTGGCCGGCCGCGTTCCGGCATATGCGGGCCGTCTGGATGACGCGACACTGGACCAGCTCATCGACTCCCCGGTGGGGGACCAGGCGCGCCACATGATGACCTACACGGCCATCGGGGATCGCGAGGATGTGGCGCAATATCTGGCCGACTTCCGGGCCACGTGCGGCGCCGACGAACTGATGATCACCAATCCCGCGCCCGGCCTCGACGCGCGGCTCCAAACGCTCGACATCCTCGCCACCCTGCCCTGACGCCCGAGGCTGTGGATAACTCCAGCGCACGCCGACGCGCCGCTTAGGCTGCTCGTATGCCGTCCCTGCCCGAACTCCTGCACGCCGCGGTCGCCGACCTCGGCGGCACGGAGCGCCCCGGGCAGAGCGCGATGGCGCAGGCCGTGCTCGATGCCATAGACAAGGACGAGCACCTCCTGGTCCAGGCCGGGACCGGCACCGGCAAGTCCCTCGGATACCTCGTGCCCGCGATCCTGCACGCCCAACGGACCGGCCAGCCAGCGATTGTCGCCACGGCCACGCTCGCCTTGCAGGGCCAGATCGTTGACCGCGACCTTCCGCGCCTGGCGACCGCCTTGGCGCCGCACTTGGGCCGACGCCCGACCTACGCCCTGGTCAAAGGGCGGCGAAACTACGTCTGCCTGCACAAGCTCGAGGGCGGCTTCCCGGACGAGGAGGACGGCCTCTTCGAGGTCGCGGAGGCGGATGCGAATGTCGGGCGACTCGGCCAGGAGGTCGTGCGCCTGCGGGCGTGGGCGCAGGAGACCGAATCGGGCGACCGAGACGAACTCGTGCCCGGTGTCTCCGAGCGCGCCTGGCGTCAGGTCAGTGTCAGCGCCGAGGAATGTCTGGGGTCGCGCTGCCCGATGGCCGCCGAGTGTTTCGTTGAGCGCTCCCGCGCCGCGGCCAAGGACGTCGATGTCGTCGTCACCAACCACTCCTTCCTGGCCATTGACGCCTTCGAGGGCCGGTTCATGCTGCCCGAGCACGAGCTGCTCGTCATCGACGAGGCACACGAACTTGTCGACCGGATCACCTCGACGATCACGGACGAACTGACACCAGGTCTGGTTCGGACGGCGGCCCGCCGGGCCCGCAAGGCCGACTCTTCTGACCTCCTCGAGGATGCCGCCCTCGTCCTCGAGCGCGCCCTCGAATCCCAACCCGACGGCCGGATCGACGCCATCTCGGATCAATTGGTTCTGGCGCTGCAGACGGTCCGCGACGCCGCCCGCGCGGTGCAATCGGACCTCAAGCCGCAGCCGGGCGAACAACTCGACGGTGCCGGTCAAGTGGCGATCGCTGCCGTCGAGGAGGTCTTCGACAATTCCGCACGGATGATTGAGGAGCGCGAACTCGACGTTCTGTGGAACCGCATCGACCAGCGCCGCGGACCGATCCTCCACGTCGCGCCGATGAGTGTCGCGATGCTCGTGCGCGACAAGATCTTCAGCGACCGCACCGTCGTCCTCACCTCCGCCACCCTCGAACTCGGCGGCACCTTCGATGCGCTCGCTGGGACCATGGGGTTGCGCGGGGCGGGCTCCCCGGCATACCGCGGCCTCGACGTCGGCAGCCCCTTCAACTATGGCGAGCAGGCGATCGCGTACGTCGCAGCGCACCTCCCGCCGCCGGGTCGCGGCGGCCTGAGCGAGCAGATGCTCGATGAGATCGAGGCCCTGGTTCGGGCGGCCGGCGGGCGAGCCCTCGGGCTGTTCTCCTCGATGCGGGCCGCCAAAGAGGCGACCGAGGCGATGCGAGATCGACTGGGAGAGAGCGAGATCGACATTCTCTGCCAGGGCGAGGATCAGATCTCCACGCTCGTGCGGCAGTTCGCGCGTGAGCCGAAGACCTGTCTGTTCGGGACGATGAGCCTCTGGCAGGGCGTCGATGTGCCGGGGTCCTCGTGTCAGCTCGTCCTCATCGATCGCATCCCCTTCCCGCGACCCGACGATCCACTGTCGTCGGCACGCACTGAAGCTATCGGCAAGATGGGCGGCAATGGCTTTATGGCGGTCTCGGCGACCCACGCCGCTCTGCGGCTGGCGCAGGGCGCCGGCCGGCTCGTGCGTTCCTCGACCGACCGCGGCGTCGTCGCCTTCCTCGATTCCCGGATGATGACGGCGCGATATGCCGGCTTCCTGCAGCGCTCGCTGCCCCCTTTCTGGCCCACCACCGACCAACGCCTGGTGATTTCCGCACTGGAGCGGCTGAACCAGAGCGCTCCGCCGCCGCGGGACGTGCCGGAACCGCGCAAGCGCGGCCTGCACGGGGCCGCCGGTCAGGCGGGAGATGCGGGCGAGGCCGCCGAACGGGTGGACTCGGACGGCGCGGCGCATGCCGAGCCCGCGAAGCCCGCCGCCCCGCCACCGCCACCGCACGAGAACGCCCGCACCGCTGTCACCTTGGGCCATCCGTGGACCGAGCAGGACGACGAGGAATTGCGCGATGGCGTCGAGATGGGCCTGACCCTTGAAGAACTTGCCGAGTCTCTCGAACTCGCCGAGGAGGTCGTGGCCGCGCGCCTCGAGGGCCTCGGGCTGGAGCCGTCCGCCGAGCCCCAACTGTCCTTCGAGTGACGGGGCATTCCATGCATGAAGTGGGCCTGTCGGTGCTCCATGGCAGGCTGAACCCGTGAGTGAGACGGTTGCCGTGGCCCAGCGGGTGCCGCCGCTCGTGCTCATCCACGGGCCCGAGTCGATCCTCATCGAGCGGGCCCTCTCGCAGGTGGCGGCCGATCTGCGGCTGGCGCAGCCGGAGATCGAGATCTCCCGGCTGTCGGGGGTTGCGTATGACGCGGGCACCCTCCCCATGGAGGCGAGCCCGAGCCTGTTCGGAGAGGCTAAAGCGCTGGTCATCCGCGACGCCGATGAGGGCTCCGAGGCCTTCCAGACGGACCTGCTGGCGGTCCTACCCGACGCCAGTGAGGATCTCGTGCTGGTCGTCGTTCACAAGGGGGGTGCTCGCGGCAAGAAGATCGTCGATGCCCTCAAGTCTGCCAAAGCGCGCGTCATCGACACGCCCGCAATCAAGACAGACCGCGACAAACAGGACTTCACGACCAATGAGTTCCGCCGCGCGGGCCGCAAGGCCACGCCGGACGCGGTGCGGGCCCTCATTGAGGCGCTCGGCAGCGATATCGCCGAACTGGCGAGCGCCTGTCAGCAGCTGATCTCCGACACGACCGGCCTAATCGATGAGCAGGTCGTCATGACCTACCACGGGGGCAAGGTCGAGGCGACCGGCTTCCGCGTCGCCGATGCTGCGATCGCTGGCGACGCCGCAGAGGCACTGCGGCTGCTGCGGCACGCCATCGCCACCGGCCTCGACCCGGTCCCGATCGTCGCGGTCCTGGCCAGCCAATTGCGCCAGCTCGTCAAGGTCGGGGCGGCCGGCCGCGGTCGCTCCGCAGACCTCGCCCGAGACCTGGGCATGGCCCCTTGGCAAATCGATCGGGCCCGCCGGGCGCTGTCCGGGTGGAGCGGCGATGCCCTGGGCCGCTGCATACAAGCCGTGGCCGCCGCCGACTTCGAGGTCAAGGGTGGGGGCCGCGACCCGGTGTATGCCGTGGAGCGCGCCATCTTGACCATCGCCGCGGAGCACGGGCGATGAGTGGCGGGAGGATGGATCGGATTCATTTCGTGTATCGATCCGCCGATGACGAGGTCGAGATCTTCATCAATGGCCGCAGCCTGATCGACCTGGCCGGTGCCGCAGAGCTGCCGGAAGCCCGACGGACCCGCGAGCCTGGGCTGGCCGGCTCGTATGCCTGGTTGCGGGCAGCGGTGATCCGCCGCCAGCTTGCTCACTTTCTCGGGACACCCCAGGCATCCTGGTTCGGTGACGGCGACACCGTTCTGCTCGGCTGTGAATGCGGGGATTGGGGGTGTTGGCCGCTAACCGCGAACATCGAGGTCAGCGACTCCATGGTGACCTGGTCGGCATTGCGAAATGGCCACCGAGATTGGGATCTGAGCAGCTTCGGCCCCTTCCGATTCGGGCGAGTCGACTACGATCAGGCGCTCGCTCGCCTTGCCGACACGCTTACCCGCTCGGCCGAGGCGTAGTCGCTGCCGTCACGCCTGGGTCCGCGATTTCGTGCGGTCGGGTCCGCGCTGGTAGATTTGTCCTTCGCGTGCGCGCATGGTCGTGCGCGCACCGCAGCACCACCCAGGGCAGCTCACGCAAGGCATCCCCACGCCGGTCCCGAGCAGCCCTGCCGCCCTCAACGGCATACCGACCAACCTTCAGAAAGATCACCTGTGGCAAATATCAAGTCCCAGATCAAGCGGATCAAGACCAACGAGATCCGCACCGAGCGCAACAAGGCCGTCAAGTCCGAGCTGCGGACCTGGGTCCGCAAGTTCCGCGAGGCCGTTGCGTCCGGCGACGCGGAGGCGGCGAAGTCCGCCCTGCAGACGGCCTCGAAGAAGCTCGACAAGGCCGTGAGCAAGGGCGTGATCCACGCCAACCAGGCCGCCAACAAGAAGTCGGCCATGGCGAAGAAGGCTGCCTCTCTCTGAGGCGTCCCGATTCCGGCGCGAGGCCCCTGTCACCCACAAGGTGACGGGGGCCTCGTCGTTGTCGGCCGAGGCGCCCGGTAGCGTCCACCCTCATGGTTGATCCCGGCGCGGCCCTATCGATTCTGTTCTATGGCGGCAGCGGGGTGATCAGCGCGGCCTGTGTCCGCGAGGCTGCTGCCGCCGGGCACCGGGTCAGCGTGCTCAATCGCGGCCAGACTCGGAGCCGGATGGTGCCGGAGGGCATCGAGCTGCTCCAGGCCGACGTCCGGGACTCTGGGGCCGTCGCGCACGCGCTGGGGGAGCGGCGCTTCGACGTCGTGGCGGACTTCCTCGCCTTCCATCCGGACAACGTCGCGCAGTCGCTGGAGCAGGTCCGCGGCCGCGTCGGGCACTACGTCTTCATCTCGTCGGCCTCGGCGTATCAGACGCCGCCGGCCCGCCTACCCGTGACGGAATCAACGCCGCTGCGCAACCCGATGTGGGAGTACTCGCGCAACAAGATCGCCTGCGAGGACCTGCTGGTACGCCGCTATCGCGACGAGGGGCTGCCGATGACGATCGTGCGGCCCTCCCACACGTATGACGAGACGTCCCCGCCGCTCTTTGGTGGCTGGACCACGGTCGAACGGCTCCTGCGCGGTGCCCCGGTGGTCGTCCCGGGCGACGGGACGTCGTTGTGGACCGTCACCCAAGCCCGCGACGTCGCGCGGGGGTTCGTGCCACTGCTGGGCAACCCCGCGGCATACGGGGAAGCGGTGCACCTCACTCGCGACGATGCTCTGCCGTTGAATGCGATCGTGACAACGCTCGCGGACGTCGCCGGAGTCGGAGCCGACCTGGTGCATGTCGCCTCGGACACACTCTGCGCGGCCCGCCCCGACCTGACCGGCCCGCTGCTCGGCGATATGGCGAACTCGATGCTCTTCGACAACACGAAGGCTCGCTCGTTCGCGCCGGGTTGGCACGCCCGAACGACCTTGGCTCAGGGTGCCCGCGAGATCATTCGGTGGCGTCGTGAGCACACGCCGGAGGTCGACCACGACCTTGATGCCTACTTTGACCAGTTGGTCGCCCGGGTGCGCTGATGCCCGCGCCAGTCCGGGAGATCTCGGACGCGGAACGCCGAGCCCGCCTGGCTGTCCGGCACGGACTCGGCCCCGGCTGCGCCTTCTCCAGCATCGCGTCCGCGACGGCGGGTATGACGGCCTGGCACGCCACCGAGCTGCCATCCGTGCACCTGGGGATTCAGGCGCGCACCCGCGGCCTGAGCGTCGAGGACGTCGATGCCGCGCTGAACCTGGACCGCTCGCTGGTCAAGCAACTGAGTATGCGGCGCACCCTCTTCGCCGTTGATCGTGCCCTGCTGCCCGCGGTGATCGCCGGCCCGGGACAGCGGGTCGCGGGCCCGGAACACCGGCGACTGGCCAAGGACCTGGTCGCCGCCGGCCTGGTCGAGGACGGCGAAAAGTGGCTCGCTGCAGCGGAATCCGAGGTCCTCGAGCTGCTGGACGCGCGGGTTCTCACGACGGCGGACGTGCGGGCTGCGCTGCCGCGGATCGCCGGAACCGTCCCCGTGTCCATCGGCACGAAGTGGGGCCAAAATGTCGCCATCGCACCCCGCGTCCTCGGCGTTCTGGCGGCCCAGGGCCGGGTGACGCGCGGCGCGAATGCCACGCATTGGCGCACCTCGAAACCGACCTGGACCACGATGCGGCACTGGCTCGGTGCCGAGCCAGAGCTGCCGGACGCGCGGGCGGCATACGCCCTGCTGGTGGCTCGGTGGCTGCGCACCTTCGGGCCAGGCACTGAGGAAGACATCGTCTGGTGGTTCGGCGCGACCAAGACCGCCGTGCGCGCCGCACTCGCCGATGTCGGAGCGGTTGTGGTGACCGTGGCGCAGTGTGGTCCTGCCTGGCTGCTGCCAGACGACCTCGCCGTGGTCGAGAGCCCGGGCCCCTGGGCGGCACTCTTGCCGACCTTGGACCCAACGACAATGGGTTGGCGCGGCCGGGCCTTCTACCTCAACACAGACCACACGGCCTACCTCTTCGACAGCGTCGGCAATGCCGTCCCGACGGTCTGGGTCGACGGCCGGATTGTCGGTGGCTGGTCGCAGGACCCGGAGGGCGAGGTGCGAATCATGCTGCGGGAGAAGCTGCCTCGTCACCACCTGGATCTCGTGGAGGAAGCGCGGCAACGGCTGATCGCCTTTGTGGACGGTGATCGGGTGCCCTCGACCTATGCCGTGGCACTCCTCGCCGGCCGTCGGCTGCCCTAAACCGAGACACGAGAAAGTGCTCTCCGTCACGGCGTGGACCGGCGATTTGATTAGGTGAGCCTTACCTAACTACGGTTGTCGAGTCGTTCCCCCGCTCGGAAGGTTCCTCCCATGATGCGCAAGACGTCCACTGCCACCGCTGTCCTCGCCGGTTCCCTGCTGCTCTCCGCCTGCGGGAACTCCACGACAGAATCGAGCACCGGCTCGACCGGCTCCACCACCACCTCCAACGGCTCGACGGCCGCTGCCCAGCAAATGGTGACGATCTACTCAGGGCGCAATGAGGCCCTCGTCGGGCCGCTGCTGAGCCAGGTTGAGTCGGCCACTGGCACCAAAATCGATGTGCGCTATGGCGATTCGAGCGCCCTGGCCGCGCAGCTGCTCGAAGAGGGCGACCGAAGCCCGGCGGATGTCTTCTTCAGCCAGGACGCCGGGGCGCTCGGCGCGCTCGCCAAGGCCGGCCGCCTAAGCACCCTCGATTCGTCCACCACCGGCGCGGTCCTGAAGGGGTATGCGGACGCGAACGGCTCCTGGGTGGCCACCTCCGCCCGCGCCCGCGTCGTCGCCTATGACCCAGCGAGCGCGCCGGAGGCAGAGACGTTCACCAGCATCGACGCGATCCTCGACCCGAAGTACAAGGGCAAGATCGGCTTCGCCCCGACCAACGCGAGCTTCCACTCCTTCGTCACGGCACTGCGTGTCACCAAGGGCGAGGCCGGTGCCAAGGACTGGCTGACGAAGTTCAAGGCCAACTCGCCCCAGGCGTATGAAAAGAATGGCGCGGTGCTCGCGGCGGTCGACTCCGGCGAGGTATCCCTCGGGCTGATCAACCATTACTACTGGCACGAACTGGTCGCCGAGAAAGGCGCGGATGCGGTCAACGCCAAGATCCGGTTCCTCAATGCCGATGACCCGGGCGCGCTGATCAATGTCGCCGGCGTGGGTGTGCTGAAGTCCAGCGACACGCAGGACGCCGCAGCCAAGGTCGTGGCCTATCTGACCTCAAAGCCGTCGCAGCAGTACTTCGCGGACGAGACAGCGGAGTATCCCGTCGTCGCGGGCGTCACGACCGACAAGCATGACCTGCCGGACCTCGCCTCCTTGACCAGCGCCGGCATCGACCTCGGCCAACTCGACAGCCTTGAGGCGACCCTGGGCATGCTCGATGAGGTGGGCTTGACCTGAGCACCACGACGGCCGAGGGCACCCGCGTCCGGGGGTCACGGCATACGGCTGGCCCACCCTGGCAGTTGACCCTGCCGGCGGTGGGCATAGCCGTGCTTTCCCTGATCCCCCTGGTCTATCTCGTGATTCGTGCGAGCGAAGCGGGTGGGGGCCAGATCATGGCCATCCTGCTGCGCGAGAGGACTTTCGCGCTCATCGGGCGCAGCCTGGCGTTCGCCATGACGGTCACCGCCGCGTCTGTCGTCACCGGTGTCGGACTGGCGGTGCTGGTCGCGCGCACCGACCTGCCCGGGCGTCGCCTGCTCGCGGCGCTGGCGCCGCTGCCCCTCGCCGTCCCGAGTTATGTCGCCGCCTTCGCCTGGATCTCCTGGCTGCCGGGGGTGTCCGGCTTCCGCGGCGCGGTGCTGGTGCTGACCTTGTGCTGTTACCCCTTCGTCTACCTGCCCGTGCTCGCGGTGCTGCGCCAGAGTGATGGCGGCGCTGAGGAAGTTGCGCGGACCCTCGGACGCGGACCCTGGTCGGCGCTGCGCGCGGTGACCCTGCCGCGCGTCATACCAGCGGCTTCGGCGGGTGGATTGCTCGTCGCGCTCTACGCGCTCAGCGATTTCGGCGCTGTCTCGATCCTGCGCTATGACGTCTTCACCCGCGTCATCCACACCTCCTATAGCGCCAGCTTCGATCGCACCCCGGCGGCCGTGCTGGGGCTCTTGCTGGTCCTCATCACCGTCTGCTTCGCGGCGGGCGAGCGGTTGGCGCGGCGTCGCGAGGTGGCCAGCGTCGCTGCTGGAAGTGCTCGCCCGCCGGCTCGACTTCCGTTGGGGCGCAATCGGATTGCTGCGGTTCTCGCGACATACTCCGTGCTCACCCTCGCCTTGGTCGTGCCGGGAGCCTCGCTCCTCGTTTGGTTCGTGACGGGTCTCTCCGGAGGCCTCGAATGGGATCGTTTGCTGCCCGCGCTCGGCGCGACCACCTGGTTCGCGGGCCTCGGCGCCGTCGCCGCCACCCTGGCGGCCATCCCGGTCGGCGTCCTGGCGGCCCGGCATCGAGGACGCCTCGCGACCGGCGTGGAACAGGCGATCTGGGCAGCGCACGCCCTCCCCGGGCTCGTGGTCGGTCTCGCCATCGTCTTCCTCGGCATCCGCGTGCTGCCAGGCATCTATCAGCGGACGCCGCTGTTGGTGCTGGCGTATGTCGTGCTCTTCCTCCCCGCCGCCGTCGCCTCCGTGCGCGCCTCGGTCGCGCTGAGTTCGCCGCGGATCGAGGAGGTGGCACGCTCGCTCGGGGCACGACCCGGCGCGGTCTTGCGGCGCGTGACACTTCCGCTCGCGGCACCCGGCATCGGAGCCGGCGCCGCTCTCGTGCTGCTCACGGCGATGAAGGAACTCCCCGCCACCCTGCTCCTGCGACCGACAGGTTCGGACACGCTGGCTACCCGATTGTGGAGCCACACGGGAGTTGGGGCGTATGCCGCCGCCGCGCCCTACGCAATCCTGCTCGTCGTGCTCGCCGTGCTCCCCACGATCGCCCTCATGCGCCTGACCGGCGCGTGGGGCGATGGTGCTGAGCAGGAGGCTCGGTCGTGAATCGACTGGAGATTCACGACCTGCAGGTCGACCTGGGGGAGCGGACGGTCCTCGATGGCGTCGACCTCGAGGTGGAATCGGGGACCCTCGCCGCGATCCTCGGGCCGAGCGGGTGCGGCAAGACAACGCTCCTTCGGGCGATCGCCGGTTTCGTGACGCCGCGGCGCGGGACGATCCGGCTCGGTGCGCGCGTGCTGGTGGGGCCGGGGCAGGTTCGTGCGCCCGAAGCGCGGGGCGTGGGGCTGGTGCCGCAGGAGGGTGCGCTCTTCCCGCATCTCGATGTCGCCGCGAATGTCGCCTTCGGGCTGCCGCGCCGCGAGCGCCGCTCGGCCCGGGTCTCCGAATTGCTCGACCTCGTCGGTCTGTCCGGCTATGAGCGGGCGCGCCCCCACGAACTCTCCGGCGGACAGCAGCATCGGGTGGCCCTCGCCCGGGCGCTCGCTCCCGCCCCGGAGATGGTGCTGCTCGACGAACCCTTCGCCGCGCTCGACGCCGCCCTGCGCGGAAGTCTGCGCGCAGAGGTCCGCAGCGCGCTGGCTACGGCGGGTGCGACGGCGCTGCTGGTGACGCATGATCAGGACGAAGCTCTCTCGATGGCGGACTCCGTCGCCGTCCTGCAGGGCGGGCGAATCGCCCTGCACGACAGTCCGGTTCGGGTGTATGAAGCGCCCACCGACCTCAGTGCGGCGCGTTTCCTCGGGGAGCTTGTGGAGTTGCCCGCGGATCTCGTCGCTGGGCGCGCTCGATGCGCGTTGGGGGACGTGGAGGTCGCGGTCGCTTCCGGTGTCGATGAGGGTCCGGTCGTCCTCGGGCTGCGACCGGAACAACTGCGCCTTGGCGTCCCGGGCCTTCCGGGGGTGGGAGGCACGGCCGGGATCATCCGTGCCCGCGAGTACTTCGGGCACGACTGCCTCCTCGGGATCGAGTTGCCCGACGGCTCTGTGGTCCGCGCCCGCGTGGCTGGCCGCCCGCCGCTGGCGGACGAGGTGCAGGTGTATGTCGTGGGTCCGGTCCGCGCCTACGCTCGCTGACGCCGAGACGCGGTCGAGACGCGGGCTTGCTCGCTAGCTAGCCGAATACCGGTGGTGGCGCTGAAGAGCCGCGACCACCTCGGCAAAACGGGCCGCGCTGATTTGGCCCCCGATCCGGCGAGCGCTCGCCGGCGAGAGCCGGATGATCCGGTGCAGCGCGGCCTCGGACGGGCGCTGGCGGTGATCCCAGTCGCCGGCGCCAATATCGATCCAGAAACGACCCTCGCCGGCCTCCTGAGCGGCGTCCCGGTCGTGATCCTTGCTGGTCAAGGGCAGGGCGAGCAGCCACGGCCCGTCGTGGCCGATCACGAGAACCGGTCGGTCCTTGGACCGGGTGTGATCCTCTTGGAAGGGCACGGCTGCCCACACGACCTCTCCGGGATCCGGCAGCTCATCGTGCCGCGGGGAGTAGCTCAGCGGTGGCAGGGGACCCGTAAAGTCGCCCGGGTAGGTGCCCGCTGCATCGCTGGCACGCTCCCCGCTCCGCCCTTCACCCCCACCGGCACCCGGCCGATCCGGCTGGTGCCGAATTGGCGGTGCCGTGGGCGGAGTCCTGCGCGGGCGCGGCCGAATCCGCAGCATCCGGGCGAGGCGGGCCAACACCTGATCCATCACCATCGCGCCATCACCATCCGAGCGCCGCACGGAACTCATCACGAGACCCGCAACTCACGAGCCGGGGGGCATCGGCCCGGGACCGGGCAGAGCGGGGTAGACGGGCGGCATACCCAACTGCTTGGGCTCCCGAGGTCGCCAGAGCAACCGGCCGGGCGCGGACCGGTCCCGCAGCGCGTGGGCACGCCACGCGAGCACCGGGTGGGAGGCGAGCGCGTTGACGACCCAGACGAAGAAGCCCTTTTCCGTCTCGGCGCGATCCGCGATGGCGTTGATGTCTACGGTCGGATTGAGGTACTTGCCGATCGCCAGCGTCTGCATCGCCGGCGCCGAACCTTGCGGGCAGAAGGCATAACCGAAGTTGTCGGCGGTGTACTCCTGGCTGCGCGAGAAGACCGGCCGCACGAAGGGCACGATCTGCGCGCCGAACGTTCCCAACCAGCGCCAATAGGAAGCATGACCTGCGGCGATATGCCCGACCTCGTGCCCCACGATGAAGCGCAGCGCATCGGGATTCTTCAACCGGCCGCCGACCTCGAACAGGTCGCTGTAAATGAAGATGAACCGGCGGAAGCCGTGCCCGGACGCGGCGGCGTTGATCATGCCATTGCCGAGCACGACATAGGCATCCGGCGCCCTGCGCATCCCGAAGGCCGTGGCCGCCTCCTGCACCATGGCGAAGGCCTCGGGATATTGCGTCGGCGTGACCTTGACCGCGCCGAGCCGCATCTTGGCCATCAGGTGACCGCGGGCCAGCCAGAGCAGCACGGGTGCGAGCGTGAAGAGCAGCGGATAGGTCCCCGGCGTCTCGTCATGGCGGAAGGCATCGATGACGTAATAGAGCGAGAAGCCCATCACCAGCACCGAGGCCACGATCGCGGCGATCAGCGTGAGATTCTCCAAGGGGTGCCGCAGGGCGCCGCGGATCTCCCGGCGACGCCGCTCGTCGTGCATCGGCATGGCAGGCACCATGCCGGGCGGCGGCATGGGCGGGGGGTGGATCGACATACATCCTCCTGACTGATCCCCAGAACGGCTCGCGCTTCCCGATCATTCCGTATGCCGCCGACAGCCCGTGGCGGGCGCACATTCCCGCCCATTGCCGGAACCTAGACATACGCAACGGATCATTACCGTTGCCTATGTCCATGTTCTCTCCCATGACCCGGCAGATCCGCGGCCGGACCGGGCTGTCGGTGCGGCATGGGAGACTTGGGGGTCAGTCCCACCCGTCCCGGCTCGAAGGATCGAATCCACGTGTCACCCCGCGCCCGCGCCGCGCTGCAGCCGCACGCCACGCCGCCGGAGTTGATCCGCAACTTCTGCATCATCGCGCACATCGACCACGGCAAGTCCACGCTCGCCGACCGCATGCTGCAGTTGACCGGCGTCGTCGACGAGCGAGCGATGCGGGCGCAATATCTCGACCGAATGGACATCGAGCGCGAGCGCGGCATCACCATCAAATCCCAGGCGGTGCGCATGCCCTGGGAGCTGGACGGGACGACATACGCCCTGAACATGATCGACACGCCGGGGCACGTCGACTTCACCTATGAGGTCTCTCGCAGCCTCGCCGCCTGCGAGGGCGCGGTTCTGCTCGTCGATGCCGCGCAGGGGATCGAGGCGCAGACGCTGGCCAATCTCTATCTCGCGATGGAGAACGAGCTGACGATCATCCCGGTCCTGAACAAGATCGACCTGCCCGCTGCGCAGCCCGAGAAGTATGCCGCCGAGCTCGCGGGTCTCATCGGCTGCGAGCCCGAGGACTGTCTGAAGGTCTCGGGCAAGACCGGCGCCGGCGTGGAGGAACTGCTCGAGCAGATTATCCGGCAGTTCCCAGCTCCGGTCGGCGACCCCGCCGCTCCCGCGCGGGCCATGATCTTTGACTCGGTCTATGACACCTATCGCGGCGTCGTGACCTATGTCCGCGTCATTGACGGCAATCTCAATCCGCGCGAGCGCATCGCGATGATGTCCACAAAGGCCCAGCACGAGTTGCTCGAAATCGGCGTGATCTCGCCGGAACCGGTGCCGGGCAAGGGACTTGGCGTCGGCGAGGTGGGCTATCTCATCACCGGCGTGAAGGATGTGCGTCAGTCGCGCGTCGGCGACACCGTCACGAATGCCTCCAAGCCGGCAGCCGCAGCGCTCGGGGGCTATCGCGACCCGAAGCCGATGGTCTTCTCCGGCCTTTATCCCATCGACGGCTCCGACTACCCGGATCTGCGCGAGGCGCTCGACAAGCTCAAGCTCAATGACGCAGCCCTGGTCTTCGAGCCGGAGACCTCTGCGGCGCTCGGCTTCGGCTTCCGGTGCGGCTTCCTCGGGCTGCTGCACCTGGAGATCGTGCGCGAGCGGCTGGAGCGCGAGTTCGGGCTCGACCTGATCTCGACCCAGCCGAATGTCGTCTATTCGGTGACGATGGAGGACGGCAAGGTCATCACCGTCACCAACCCGAGCGAGTTCCCCGGCGGAAAGATCGCCGAGGTGCGCGAGCCGGTGGTGCGGGCGACGATCTTGGCCCCGAGCGAGTTCATCGGCGCGATCATGGAGCTGTGCCAGAGCAAGCGCGGCACGCTGCGCGGCATGGACTACCTCTCGGAGGAGCGCGTCGAAATGCGCTACACCCTGCCGCTCGCCGAGATCGTCTTCGACTTCTTCGACCAGTTGAAGTCGCGCACCCGCGGGTATGCCTCGCTTGACTACGAACCCGATGGCGAACAGGTCGCCGACCTGGTCAAGGTCGACATCCTCTTGCAGGGCCAGACCGTGGATGCTTTCAGCGCGATCGTGCACAAGGACAAGGCCTATTCGTATGGCGTGATGATGGCCGGCAAGCTCAAAGAGCTCATCCCGCGGCAGCAGTTCGAGGTCCCCATTCAGGCGGCTATCGGCGCGCGCATCATCGCCCGCGAGAACATCCGCGCGATCCGCAAGGACGTGCTCGCCAAGTGTTATGGCGGTGACATCAGCCGCAAGCGCAAGCTGCTGGAGAAACAGAAGGAGGGCAAGAAGCGGATGAAGAATATCGGCACGGTCGAGGTGCCCCAGGAAGCCTTCATCGCCGCCCTGACCTCGGATTCCTCCAGCGCAGACAAGGCCAAGAAGTGAGCGCGCCGGCCGGGTGGTACTCCCTACCCGATGGGACGCAACGCTATTGGGACGGTGCGCAGTGGGCCGCGCCGAGTGCGCCGGCGGCGCCGAGTGCCTGGCCGCAGGACCAGGTGGCGGGTGGGTCCGCATACCCCCAGCAGCCGTATGCCGCTCCGCAGCCCTACTCCGCGCCGCCCCAGCCGTATGCCGCTCCGTCGGTCTATGGGTCGCCGCAGCCTTACGGACAACCCGGCCAGCCGTCCTATGCCGTGGGCCAGGTCGCCCCGAAGAATCCCGGGCTCTCGCTGCTGGCGTCCTTCTTCATCCCCGGGCTTGGGACGATGATCAATGGCGAGGTGGGCAAGGGCGTGGCGATGCTCGTCATCTACCTCGTCAGCTGGCCGCTGATCCTGATCCTCATCGGCATCCCGATGATGTTGGTCGTCTGGATTTGGGGCATGGTCGATGCCTATACCGGCGCCCAGAACTGGAACCGCCGGCACGGCATCTGGAGTTGACTCGCCCCTAATCTGTGGGGATGGAGGCGCCGGTCGAGGAGTATGTCGAGGGGCCGGTGCCTGCCCCGCTGCGGCCGTATGTCGCGAGCCTGACCGGCTATCGGCCCACCGGCTTCGCCGCCGGCGTGCACGTCGGTATGCCGTCGCGTCACCTCACGATGATCGTCGCCTTGGATGACCCAGTCACCTTGTCCGGCAACGGCCTTGGCGAGGATACGGTGCGCTTTGACGCGGTCGTGACCGGACTGCATACCCAGCCGGTGCGAGTGGCTCGGGTCGATGCGTCCTTGGCTGCGGCGTGGGACCTGCTCGTCTCGCGGCGTGGTGGGGTGTCGATCGCGGAGGTGGCCGAGCAGGTGGGCTGGAGCCGGCGGCAGTTCACCGCGCGCTTCGCGCAGGAGTTCGGGGCGCGGCCCTAGCTGGCTGCGCGGGTCATGCGCTTCGAGCGCTCGCGCCGACTCATGGGTCGAACCCCGTTGGCAGAGATCGCGTTTCGGTGTGGGTATGCCGACCAGAGTCACCTGGTCCGCGACTGGCGGCAGTTCGCCGGAGCCGCTCCGACGCACTGGCTCCGCGATGATGCTCTGGCGCGGGTGGGTTGATCGTGCGCGTCATCGTGCTGTCCGACACGCACGCCCCCCGGCATTGGAAAGGCGTTCCGCCGGGCCTTGGCGAGCCGCTCGCCTACGCCGAGGTGATCCTGCATGCCGGGGATGTGTGCACGCCGAGTGTGCTGGAGGAGTTGGCGGCATACGCTCCCGTGCACGTCGTGCTTGGCAACAATGACGGCCCCGATGTCGCCGCCTGGGGCGCGCCCGTAACGCTGGAACTCGACCTTGACGGAGTGCGGGTGGCGATGGTCCACGACTCCGGGCCCAAGACCGGACGCCCCGCGCGGATGCGCCGTCTCTTCCCGACCGCGGACCTCGTCGTCTTCGGTCACTCCCACATTCCGTGGGACACGATCGAGGATGGGCAGCGGCTCTTCAATCCCGGCTCGCCGACCGACAAGCGCCGGCAGCCGGTCGGGACGTATGGGGTGCTGGACCTGATGGCCGGCCGGATCGAGCGGCACGAGATCGTGCCAGTCTTGTCGGCCTAGTGCCCGATGCGGGTTCACGCGGGCTCGACCGGCTGACGCAGGATGGTCCGCAGCTTCTCGGGCGCGGTGCGGCGGGCATCGCTGAGATAGATCTCGTGATGCTTTCCCCGCAGCCGCAATCCGTGATCCGGCACGACGTCGTGGTGCAGTCGCTCAAGGACGGGGCCCTCCGCGTCATACGGCCCGAGGTGCAGCGTCTGGACGCACAAGCCCTCGGCAAAGGGCTCCAGGCGAAGCCGGTCGAGCACGGGTGCGCTGCTCTTGCGAGCAACGCGGTCTCGGACAACGTCGAGGTGCGCGGCGGTGAGCCAGTCCGGGATGAGGTTCATGACGGTCCAGTCCCACTGCGACTTGTCGCGGCCACTTGTGAAGGTCTCGAGGTCGTCAGCCCACCACAGGGCTTCGAGCGGCATGACGGTGTAATCACGGCCAATTTCATTCTTGGACAGGAACTTCAGGCCGTAGGCGACCGGATACAGAGTGGCGAGCGCGTCCGCATACTCCGGCGCGGTGTTGGGATCGCCGTGGCCGTCGATCATGAGGAACTGCGCCGGCGCCACCGTGACGATCTCGAAGCGCCCCCGCGGCGCGACGTATGTCGTGATCTCCCGCTTGAGGTCCGCCTTCACGATGTTGCCCCTTCCTGGACTAGCGCCCAGTCTCACCTCTTGACTGCCCATTCGTCCAAGACATCACAACCCTTCGGGCGGGAGACTCGGGGCATGAGCACACAGCCGAGCCCCCGCCCCGATCACAACATCTGGCCTTCGATCGTCTACACCGACGCCGCGGCCGGCCGAAAGTGGCTGGCGGACCTGGGCTTTGAGGTGGGAATCGTCATACCCTGAGGTGTGTCTGAGTTAATTCGGCATCCGGGCTGATCAATAGCCATCAGCGTTGGTGTCGTGCTCG
>NZ_BAAAPO010000028.1:8058-13573 GCF_039531185.1 Nostocoides veronense | reverse complement strand
GCAGGTTCGCCTGCGAGAGGTACGCCGCTGCGCGGCGCAACACCTCGTTCTCCTGCTCGAGCAACCGGATCCGACGCTTGGCCTCACGCAACTCGACGGACTCCTGCCGATCCGAGTCCGGCCTGCCGCCACCTTCTCGGTCGGCCTTGGCCAACCAGTTCGTCAGACAGGTCTCCGAGATCCCGAAATCGGCGGCGACCTGTCTCAAGGTCACCCCCTCCTCCCGGGACCGAGCGACCCGCACGACATCCTCACGGAACTCTCGCGGATAAGCCTTGGGCATGGTGCACATCCTCTCCTGCGGCACCCCACGGCGCCACAGAGTCGTCTGTCACCTCCCCGTGCAGCAGACCCGCGCCAGCTCGGCGTCGGTGTGCGCCGAGCCGACATGCTCCACCCCGACGACCACGCCACCGGTCTTGCTCACCACCTGCACAGCGACCGCCCCGGACGCGGTCCGCACCTTGCGCACGAACCGCGAAGCCATACCCGAAGGCTACCCAGCACCCCATTCTTAGTGACCGAACCGCCCCGACCGCCGAGCCAAGACGCAGGTCAACGCAATAGGGTCAACTCCGGCCCACACCAGTGGCACGACTCAGGACTGGCTGGCGACCCTGGTCTCGGCCGAGGAGTCCTCCACCCAGGTCGAGGCCTGCTTCCTGGCGCGCAACACAAACAAGCCATCCCTCGACGCCATCGCCGGCGGGATTATACACTAAGCGAATGAGCGAACTCGGGGGCACTCGGGGGCAGGAGCGAACTCGGGGGCAGGGTCGATAATGGGGCAGCGGTCATCGCTGTGCCCTTCTTTCGAGTCGGTTGTGAGAGATCACTCGAAGGATCACGCGGTGACCGCACCTAGGTTCGTAAGCAGTCACCCGAGGTCGTCGTACCAACCCTATGGACTCAACTACCAGTCTGCTGGCGTGCTGCGTCGACACCATCGGCCTGCCGCCGCTATCACGCGATCCCGCGATGAACCTTCGGGAAGCGGTCGGCGCTCATGAGCCACTGCTTGCCGTATTCATCCCTGATCACCCATTGGTTTTCGGTCGCTACCTCTGAGCCCTCAGTAGTGTGAACGACCTCTCCCGGCTCGGCTCTGCGCGCCGTCACGTGCCCTGCCCGCCGGAACGCGTTGTCCCCTACCTGAATATAGGTGCGGTTGCGATCAACGGCTCGGACCGGCCATCGGGTCTTTGGGTCATTGCGCTCGAGGGCGTCCTGGCTCTCGGCGGCCCAGCAGTCCCCGACAGAGACCATCAGTGAGTTGCGTCCAAATGTCCACGTCTCAGATTTGGCCAGTGGCTGGCTGAAGTACGTGAGGGGTGCAACGGCCTCGTCATGGACGCGAAGGAATCTGCTTCCCCTTCGCTGGGCCAAAGTTGGAGTGCTGTCGCCCGGTGTGGCCAGGTACGGCTGGTAGCCGAGGCTTTCTAGCAGCTTCAGAGCGCCGACGACAGTGGCCTTGGTTTGTTTGAAGACCTGGTTTTGTGTGGGTTGGTCTGGGCAGTCTTCGCTGTTGGGGTGCGTCGGGCACGTATCTGGAGTGACCTTGGGGAGGGCGCCAAACCGCTTGATCTTGGGGTCCTCCTTCTGGTCGGTGGTCTCGACGCGTCTGCAACCCCAAACCCATCCATGACGCTCGTAGTAAGCGCGCCAGTCCTCCTGCTCAGGCAGGACCAGTTGGTTGACTTCGATGTCCTTCAGGGGGGTCGGTTGCTGCCCCTCCAACTGGGGCGTCCAGACGCGTGGCACCTCAAGTGTTCCAACCTTCTGCATCACGTTCGTGAGGGCTCGCAGATTGCTGATTCGGTAGAAGTCACTGAGCAACTCCCACGGCAGGCCTCCCTGACGCAAAGCAGTCGTGCCGTAGGTCGCCACGTACTGCTCATGCAGCACACGCGCTGCGCGCATCCATCGGTCTTCAGGAATGCTCCCTTCTTGCATCAGAGATGGCGCGTATCGATGCAGTCCGAGCAGCGAGCCGTCGGACTCGAGGCCCCTGATCCGTGGGTCGTGATACACCCCGTGGCCCAGCTCGAAGAGCTGAAGGGTTCGGTGAGCGAGGAGGGCGGAAGTGGGTTCGTTCTCGCGGCAGTCCACCACGAAGGGCCGCCGGTACTGCGCGGCAGCGCTGTGGATGGCGGCTTCGCTGATCGGCTCGTCGACCGACTCGACAGAAAGGGTCGAGTTGCCGTACCAGGCCTGACGGAACATGTGATCTGCAGCGACCGACGGAGTGTGCGCTCCGATGAGGACGACAGGGGGTGCCAATTTGGGAAATTCTGAGGACAACGCAAGCCGTTCCCGGTGCGTTTGGGCGATCTCATCGAGGAGCGTTGTGGCAAATGATGTCGCGCCGAGGAGCACGAGTACATCGGGTTGCTCTCGCATAGCCAATGTGGCCACCTCTTGCGCGGTGACCTGTTGGGGTCCGAAGGCGTCCTCGATGATGGTTCGGGTGGACCGGGTCATGCTTTGGCGCCGATACTCCTCCGCATCCCGGGACTCGTCGATCCTGACGAGGATCTTCACGGGGGCGGACCCCTGGGGGGGCTGGTTCTTTCCCAGCAGCGCGTATGCCTCCCGCGCCACTGAGATGTTCTCCCCGCTGTCCGCAGCGATTGCATACACGGCTCGGATCCGCTTGGGTGCGCTCGCAATGCCCATTCTGCTCAGATCAGTCGGGTTACCGGTGAGCAGCTTGACGCCAGCCTGCCGCAGTCCTGCTAGAAGGGGGTTGAGCCGGTTGGGGTGGACGACGACGACGTGCGCCCGGTCGATCTGCTCGGCCTCTATCCAGCCTCTGACTTGGGCCTTTACCACAGGATCGGGGAAGTCGCGCCACGCCTTGGCACGTGAGGTTCCGTCGTGAGCCTTGGCCAATGCGCGAATGAACGGCTCAGTCTCCTCGATCAACCCAGTGACAATGACGAGGTGTTTCGCGAAGCGGATGTACAGCCTGTCTCGTTGTTCGGCGAAGAGCCTCAAGAGGACGGCGATCAGGGCACCGAGCGCAACAGCCAGCGCCAAGATTCGAGCGATTTGCACCGACACCGGCATCACCTCGGCACAACTATCTCCTACCTCCCCAAAAGGGTCGTGAGCTGCCCCAACGAAGAGCGTCATGGTGTCAAACACCGATGTCCAGAAGGTGGCCTCCTCCCCAGCGCAGGGCCAATACCCAACCATCCCGAGGAAGATGGCGATGACGGCACCCACAAACCCCGTTACGAGAGCGAACGGACGGCCCTGATTTCGGCGCGGTACCCAATACACAAGGAACACGCCCAAGGCAGCCAGGAAGAAGGCAGCAATTGCCAGGTAATCACCATGGCGGTTCAAGAGGAGCCGCAGCCCCTCCGGTGTCTGTGCCAGAACTGCGGAGATCGTGCTCGGGAACCCCACGAGGACGGTCGCGAGGCCCATGAGCGATAGCCCTATCCACACTGGTCTCCACGATCCATCGTCTACAAGCGGCTTGCGGACAGCAGCCACCCGACTGCGATTTAGTGCTCGTCTCAATAATGCCGGCGCGATCGGCACTGCGCCCTCCCGCCTTGACGAAATCGGCTTGTCCTGGGCGTGATACTAGCGGTAGATACTTCGGGCGTGAAAATCGGCCTCAAGCAGGTCGGTTTCGTGGGCCTGGTCCTGGCACAACGACGACTCATCGGACGACTCGCTCCCTTCGACGCTGTGAGAGGTCGCTAGCCAGTCATTCAAGCGTCATCGTATACTTGCCGCGAAGTGCATCCAGTCGAGAAGTCGCCTGTGTGGTTTACCGGCTCTTCTAGTGTCGCGCGTCATTAGTTGCTTTACAGTTCGGGGTGGTCGATGATGGAGTATGTCGACTTCCGAGCTGGTGATCAGCGATGAGGACCGTGCGACGTTGACGTCGTGGACGCGTTCGAGCACTGCGGCTGCGGGCCGGGTGGAGCGGGCGCGGATCGTGTTGGCGGTGGCGCAGGGGCGGGGCACCTCGGGCACGGCCCGGGAGGTGGGCGTCTCGCGTCCGACGGTGATCAAGTGGCGGGAGCGGTTCCGGACCCACGGGCTGGCGGGGTTGGAGGATGAGCCTCGTTCGGGGCGGCCGAAACTCATCGATGACCGGGCGATCATCGCGGCCACGCTACGCAAGCCACCCCAGCGGCTGACGGTCACGCACTGGTCTTCGCGGCTGCTGGCCAAGGAGCTGGGGATCGGCGATGCCACGGTGGCTCGTGCCTGGCGCCGCTTCCACGTCCAGCCCTGGCGGCGCGGGACGTTCAAGTTCTCCACCGACCCGCAACTGGAGGCCAAGATCCGCGACGTGGTCGGCCTGTACCTGGACCCGCCGACCAACGCGGTCGTGCTGTGTGTCGATGAGAAGTCTCAGATCCAGGCGCTGAACCGCACCGCGCCGATCCTGCCGCTGCGATAAGGGCTGCCGGAGAGGGCGACTCATGACTACAAGCGCAACGGCACAACCACCCTGTTCGCGGCGCTGGAGATCGCCACCGGCAAGGTGACCGACCAGTGCTACGACCGGCACGGCAAGGCCGAGTTCCTCGACTTCCTGAAGAAGGTCGCCAAGGCCTACCCCGACCAGGAGCTCCACGTCGTCCTGGACAACTACCACACCCACAAGCACGACGACATCAACACCTGGCTCGCTGGGCACCCCCGGATCACACTGCATTTCACCCCCACCTCAGGGTCCTGGCTCAACCTCGTCGAGGTGTTCTTCGGGATCATCACCCGCCAGGCCATCCGGCGCGGATCCTTCGACAGCGTCAAAGAACTCGTCGACGCCATCCGAGCGTTCATCGCCGGCTGGAACCAGCGCTGCCACCCCTTCACCTGGACCAAGACCGCCGACGAGATCCTGCCCCACGCCACCCGTAAACGAGATTCAGACGCGCGACACTAGCTTGACCGGGCACGCTGGTCCTGCGTGGTGACACGACAGGGCCCGTGACCTCGGTGATCATGGCTGTTGTCAAGGCAGTTCATGGTCACGAAGGTGAGGTCACGGGCTTGGTTCAGCGTACGCAGGTTCAGGAAGAACCGACCCCGGCAGCGAGCAGGGATGCGACGTTGCTGCTCGGCATCGAGGGGTTGGCGGTCCGTCAGGTCGACCTCGAGGATGGCGCCCGGGTGGTGCACGTGGCCACCGCCGATGAGAGCGCGTCAGCCTGCCCGTCGTGCGGGGTCTTCTCCACCTCACTGAAGGGCAGGGCGACCACCCACCCCAGGGACCTGCCCTATGGAGAGGCGCCGATCGCGCTGGTCTGGCACAAGCGACGGTGGCGCTGCCGGGAGGCTCGCTGTGCTCGGGCCACGTTCACCGAGTCGCTGTCGGCGGTGCCGCCGCGGGCACGTGTGACGACGCGGCTGCGCAGCGCGTGCGGGGCCGGGATCGCGGACGGGTTCTCCAGCGTGCTGGCCGCCGCGGACCACTACGGGGTGTCCTGGCCGATCGCGCACGCCGCGTTCGTCGCGCACGTCGACCCGGTCCTGGCCGAGC
>NZ_BAAAPO010000028.1:0-7993 GCF_039531185.1 Nostocoides veronense | reverse complement strand
ACCCGCCGCGGCAAGCCGCAGTGGGGCCAGGATCCGGTCACCGGCCGCTGGAGCATCGTGCATGACCGGTGGCACACCGGGATCGTCGACGCCGCCGGCACCGCCGGCCTGCTCGCGCACATCGACGGACGCACCGCCGCCTGCGTCACCGAATGGCTGCAGGCCCAACCGGACTGGTGGCGTGACGGGGTCATGGGAGTGGCCGCGGGCGGCGTAGTACGTCGACGGGGCGACCTGCGCGCCGTGCTTGGACAGCTCGGCACAGATCGGTCGACCCCGAAAGTCTCTTCGTGCTCCTCGATGAACCGAGTCACCACGGCAGTCGCGGGTCGAGCTCCTGCGAGAAGAAGACTCGAGGCCGCCACCAGGATCTCGTTCGCTCGCTTCAGCTCCCGAACCTCTTGTTCCGGGTCCTTGATCCGCTTGGCGTCCCCGGTGCTCGTCCCCGGCCGTCGGCCGGCGTCGATATCGACCTGCTTGACCCAGCCGCGCAGGGTGTCCGGGTTGACCCAGACCCTGCCCCGCCCGGGTCGCCGCCGTCGACACCGACAGCTCCGGATCCTGCTAACGGGCCTTCCCGACAAGCCGGATCGCTCTCTCCCGCAGATCCTGCGGATACTTCCTCAGTGCTGGCGTGATCCTCATCCTTTCGTGGGATCAGACCCTCCACCACACGGAGCAGTTCACGTCGCCGACGGCGTCATCGCCGGCTACCGCGTCGGACCGAAGAGCCTGCGCGTCAAGGCTGACGACCTCGAGAACGTCGGACGACGCATCCCCTCGGCGAACTGGCACCTCCTCCGCTGACCGTGCCACAAGCCGTGCCACGGTCGCGCGCTGTCGAGTCAGGACGTCGACCGGCCCTCCACCCGGGCCTGGTAGGTGGCACCGATCTGGTCGGCGAGCAGCTTGTCCCGGTCGAGGGTGGCGTGCTGGTAGATCGCCATCGCGGCCTGGGAGGCGTGACCGGCGCGGGCCTGCAGCTCCGCGGCGGTCGCGCCGTGCTGGTCGGCGATCGTCAGGGCCGTGTGACGGAGGTGGTGGATCGTCAGGTCCGGTCGGTCGGCGGCAGTGCGCGCGTCGCGGAACCGGTCCATGAGGAAGCGCGTGCTCATGTGGTCGGTCCGGTCCCCCGGGAAGAGCAGGCCGTCCCCACCGGGGGCGGCGCACTCGAGCAGGTGACGTTGGAGCATCGGCAGGAATGGTGGCGGGACGTGCACGACCCGGATGCCGCTCCTCGTCTTCGGCGACCCGATCCCGCGGCCGCAGTTCGGACACGGGTCAGTGGCACCTGGGAGGGGTTCCTTGTCGACCTTGCGGGAGACCGAGACCCGCCCCGCGACGCCGTCGATGTCCGAGCGCCGCAGCTCGAGCAGCTCACCCTCGCGCAGCCCGACGAACGCAGCGAGCACGACGAACAGCCGCAGCCGCGGAGGCATGGTGTCGACGATCGCGCTGATCTCTTCGAGCGTTGCCGGCCTGACGATCCGCTTTACCCGCGACGAGCCCGCCCCGCGGATCTTCGGCGGCGCGCGGAAGATCAGCTCCTCCTCCTCGGCGGCGACGAGGATCGCGCGCAATACCCGATATGCCGCGGCGTTGCTCGACTCGGTCTCCGGGTCCAGCGAGGCGCGCCACCGCTTGATCTCCGAGAGCGTCACATCGACCAGCGGCATGTCGGCGAACCACGGCAGGATCCTGGTCCTCAGCAGGATCCGGTAGCCCCGCACCGTCGTCGCCCGCAGACCGCGCTCGGCGAGGAACCGCTCGGCGTAGCCGCCCACGGTGTTGTACTCCGCCTCACGACGGCGCTTCTCCTCCGCGACCTTGCGCGCCGCGGGTGGCGTCCACTCGTCCTTGTCGATGAGCCACCGCTCCGACGCCAGCCACGCCTCGGCGTCCATCTTCGTCCAGAACGTGCGCGAGTGACGGGTGCCGTCCGGCATCGCATACCGGGCGCGGTAGGCCGCTCTGCCGGAGGCGGCAACCCGTCGCTCGACCTCTCCGAAGCCTCGTCGCCTGGCCATCTGGACCTCCGCCTCTATCCCCTTGCTTCGTTGTCATCAGGAGTCCCTGTGGGGGACTGGTGGGGGAAAGAATGTCATCTGATGGGTTAGTCTGTCTACGCCTGTCCCGCGAATATCGCTGTTACACAACAAGTTTCGCATGCCGCGAGTCGGTTTGCAATCAATGGAAGGCGAATTCGCTTCCCCCGCAGCCCCCGTGTGAGTTTCCCCCACGCCCCACCCTTCGACGACCGGTTCGCGAGCAGAGGCCCAGTGGTGGCCCTCGTCTCAGTCGTCGTCGAAAGCCCCGGCCTCTTCGAGGTCGTGCAGCCGGATGAGGATGCGGGTGAAGTCGAGGCCGAGTTCGGTCACGTGCAACCGGCCGCGTTCCTCGTGGATGATGCCGGTATCCCGCCAGTAGCCCAAGGTCCACCGGACAGCGGCCTCGGAGAGACTGTCAAGGGTCTCCGCGAACGCAGTCGCCTGCTCGGCGTCGAGCCGGTCCGTCCTCAGACCCGCGTAGGGGTTGCCGGGTGCGCGCCTCCACCAGGCGACCAGGTCCTCGGCGGTGCGAGACTCACCGAACTCGAGGCCGAGCAGCACGCCGAGCAGTGAGGCGGAGGGGGCGGCGTACTCGCCCCGGTCACGGGCCACGACGAGGGCGCCGATGCCCATGAGCACCCACTCCTGGTCGTCGAGGACGCGCTCCGCTGCGGCGACGACCCTGGTGCTGCGCACCTCGACCAGCCCGGCCTGCACCGCCGCCAGATAGAGCCGGTCCAGGCCGAGATGCTCACCGGCCGAACGCCAGGTCGGCGGCTCCCCGCCCAGGTGAGTGCGCATCCAGTCATCGAGCCCAAGCTCGTCGATGGCCTCTCGCGCCACGGCCGGGCGCAGCACCCCGGTCTGGGTGACCGCTCGGCCGGCCGGGCCGATCCACTTGACCAGGGCGTGGATCCTCTGCTGGAACCCCGATCGTCGCACCTGCGCGGCGACGACGCGAGGATCCTGGACCGGGATCGCCTCCTCATCGTCGTCATCGTCCGGGTCGACCATCCCGTGCGCTGCGGCATAGGCGGTGAGGTCGACCCCGGCCAGCAGCTCGTTGGCCGCCTCTGTCAGCTGCGCCGAGGCCTTGCTGCCGGCACCGGCAGGTCCGGGAGAGCGGGCGAACCGTTCCTCCTGCGGCAGAGCGTTCCACGCCTCCACCACGGCCGCGAAGCGGGCGTTGGCGTCCTCGACGGACTCCACGTCGTCGAGGGAGATGCCGATCTCGCGCCCGAACGCCAGGAGGGACTTCGAGGCGCCATACGCCGCCGGGTCGCTCAGCCGTTCGCGCATCGTGGCGGTGGACCGAACGGCCTCGCGAGTGAGGGCCTTGACCTCGGCCGAGCCCGAGGCCATCCGGCCGGTCGCGCGCAGGAACCGCCAGAAGGTCTCCAGCGTCGCGACGAGGGAATCGACGTCGGGCGGGTCGAGGGGCCCGTGACCGGGCCAGCGCACCGTCATCAGCTCCGCCACCGAGCCCGCCGGCCACGAGGTGCCCGGACGCTGGTCGTGACTGTCGCGCAGGGAGAGCGCCGTCTCGAGCAGCTCCGGGTCGAGAGGTCTGCGGGTCTTGGCAGCCCAGTGCTCGGCGTGGGTGATCAGCAGTCGGTAGGGGTCGTCCACGGCACCATTCTTGCCAGGCCGGGCTGCTCCATGCGTTGGCCCTTGCCTGACAAGCAACGCCGGACCGCCCTGCCCCGCAAGGTCAGGACTGCTCGTTTCGGAAACCAACAACGAGGGCACCGCCCGCCCGCTGCGAGCACTCCGCTGAGAAGGCACCACCGCTGCGGCAAGAAAGGCACTGGCCGCATGGAGCCGGACCGCGATGCCTGCGTCCCAACCCGGCGAAGTGGGGCGCCTTCATCGGTTGGTCGGGCTGTTGGAGGAGAGGTAGGCGAGGGCGGCGCTGACGCGTCGGTCGAGCCCTGCTCCTTCCTCGAGTGAGAGTTTGTGGAAGATGGCGCCTACATGTTTGCTGACGGCGGATTCTGAGATGTAGAGGCGCTCGGCGATGGCCCGGTTGGTGAGGCCTTCGGCCATGGCGGCGAGCACCTCAAGCTCTCGAGCGCTGAGGTGACGCAGCGGGGATGAGGCGCTGTGTGTGGTGGCGTGCAGGAGCGCGTCGACGATCGCGGGGTCGATGACCGACCCGCCCGCGTGCACGGCCTCGATGGCGCGGACGATTTCTTCGCGGTGGCCGACGCGTTCTTTGAGGAGGTAGGCCAGACCGGTGGTTCCGGCGGCGAAGAGGGTTTGGGCGTACGAGGCGTCGGCGTGCTGGGAGAGGACGACCACCCCGACGTGCTCGGTGGTGGCGCGGATGCTGAGCGCGGCGGCGATGCCGTCCATGCCGTTGCCGGGGGGCATACGGATGTCGGTGACGACGACCTGAGGTCGCAGGCGGGCGACGGCGTGCAGGAGTTCGGGTGCGCTGGCGACGGCGCCGATGACGTCGATGTCGTCGCCGTCGGCCAGGAGCCGGCGCAGACCCTCACGGACGACGAAGCTGTCTTCGGCGATGACCACGGTGATGGGCGCTGTCATACCGGCTCTCCAGGGACGCTTGCGGTGAGCACCGTCCCACCTGATGCGCTGGCCAGCTCGAACCGGCCGCCGAGGGACTCGATGCGGTCCTGCATGCCGCGCAGCCCGGCGCCGGGTCGTGCGGTCGTGACGCCAGGGCCGGTGTCGGCGACCTGCAGCAGTGGCCCGCGCTCGGTGGCGGTCAGGCTGATGCGGACCATTGAGGACGGGGCGTGTTTGAGCGCGTTCGTGACCGCTTCGCAGGCGACGAAGTACAGCGCCGCCTCGACCTGCGGCGGCCACCGGTGGCCGGCGGCGCTCTGGGACACCTCGAGGGTCACGGACTCCTGTAGCCGAGCGAAGCGGTCGTTCAACGCGGCGGGCAGGCCGCCGTCGGCCAAGGCTGGCGGGCGGATCCCGCTGACGAGCTCACGCAGTCCGCTGATGGCGGCCTGCACCTCGTCTCGGATCTCGTCCAGGGTGGCGCTGCTGGCGGCGGGGTCGCGGCGGGACTGCCGGGCGGCGAGCTCGGTGAGCGTCAGGATCCCCACGAGCTGCTGCTGGACCCCGTCGTGCAGGTCACGCTCGATCGAGCGGCGGGCCTGGTCCTCGGCGGTGACGATGCGGGCCCGAGACTCGGACAGCTCGCGCTGCAGAGCGCGCGCCTGAGCGGAGAGGTCGACCAACAGCAGGACCGGGAAGGACGCCAGCGCCAGGAGGAACAGGTGCTGTGGCACCAGGTGCGGAAGGGAGGTCGACTCGCCGAGCACCACGAGCACGAGCAGCACCGCCAGGGCGCCGATCCCGAGGAGCATCCGACCGAGGACCGGGCGGTGCTGCCTCTCGCGCCACCAGCGGTGGGCCAGCATCGCGATGCCGGCCAGGAAGAGCAGGGGCTCGGCGTCCACGAGCGCCTCCCCGAGCGCACCAGCATCCGCCAGAGCCGCGATGGCGTGCGGGTTGGTCACCGCCAGGGACGGCTCGCTGGCGACGTCGATCCGGGCGGAGCCGACCACTCGCAGGAACGTGGACAGGACACTGGTCGCTGCGGCGGCAACGACCAGCCACCCGTGCCAGCGCCGGGTGAAACGGCCGGTCGGCATGAGAGCGAGCAAGGCGATGACCGCGGCGGTCTTGGCCACGAAGACACCGTCGGCGACCGCGTTGAGCACCGCATTCCCGGCACCGGTCTCGACCGCCGCAACGGCCACCTCTTCGAGCATCCAGGCCGCGAAGATCAACACCCCGGCGGCACACAGCGCACGGGCCGCACCCTGCCGCGGCGTCAACGCCACTGCCGCCAGCCCAGTGGCGAGCCAGGCCACCAGCGGCACAAGCACCAGCGGGTCATCGGGCACGCCCCGATTATGGCGCGGCGCCACCCGGTCTCGCCTGTAGCGCGCTCCACCTGCGCCCTGCACCACCGCACACCCAGTTCGGCAGGCACACACAGGCGGAAGATACCGGGTGCGGGGCACCGTGGAGAGGTCACTGAACGCGACCCACCTGGAGGAAACCATGCGACGCCACCTGACCACCGCCGCCTTCTCACTCGCCGCCATGTCCTGGACACTCGGCCAAGCCCTGCTCCCCGACATGGGCACCGACACCGGTTCCCGCTACGACGCCGTCGCCGCAAGCCCAGCCCTGGAGTCACTCTCCGCCGGCCTACTCGTCCTGGCCGGCGTCTTCCTCGTCCTCGGGTCGATCGCCGCCTGCTACCACCTCTCGACACTCGCCGGCACCAAGGGTCGCCGCCTCATGCTCGCCGGGACAGCACTCACCGGCCTCGGCGGTCTCTGGCTCGTCGGCGGGCGCGCCGCCTTCAATCTCATGTTCGTGCGAATCGTGGAGACCGAGAGCCTGACCCGCTCGACAGCCCTCGAGCTGCTCGACTCCTCCGGAGGACCCGGGTTCGTGCCGCTCGTCCTCATGCTCCCCTGCCTCCTTCTCGGGCCCGTGCTCCTCACGGTCGGCCTCAAGCGCGCCGCCCTCGCCGGATGGCTCCCCCTAGCCGCCTGGCTCCTCGGCATCGCCACCTTCCTCGGCACCGAGTTCCAGATCAAAGCCGCCGAGACCGCAGGCATCGCCATCGCCGGCCTCGCACTGGTCCTCGCCGCCCGCGCTCTCGACGCCGCGCCCGCACCCGCCACCACAGTCCCCGCCCACGAGACCACCGCGACCCTCCACGCCCCGCACCCAACCCCAAGCAACAGCCGTCAACCCGCCTAGATGATTGATTCCAAGGTGACTGGTGTGGCGTATGGGACTCGGGGGGTGAGGGTGCCCAGACTCGGTGTTGCGAACCAACTCGAGCTCTGGAGGCTCTCGTGGACACCGATCTGGACACCCTCGCCACCGCACTGTATGTGACCCTTGACGATCTGCTGAAGAGGCACCCCGAACTGGCGCCATGGCGACCCGCGGTCGGGATGAAACCGCAGGTCAGCGACGCCGAGTTGGTGACGATGGCGGTGCTGTCAGCGGTCCTGGGATTCGATGACGAAGCCCGCTGGGTGCGGCACGTGCGCGCCAACCTGCGCCACCTCTTCCCCTACGTGCCGCACCAACCCGGGTACAAGAAGCGGGTCCGCCGGCTCGGCCCGACGATGCTGGCGGTGATCGAGCACCTGGCCGCCGACACCAGCGTGGCCACCGACGACGTACTCGTGGTCGACTCCACCCCGATCGAGTGCGCCCGCTCCCGGGATACCGTCAAACGCTCAGACCTGGCCGGATGGGCCGAATACGGCTACAGCGCCAGCCACTCGCGCTACTTCTGGGGGCTCCGGCTGCACCTGGTGACCACCCTGCACGGGCTGCCCGTCGCGTTCGCGTTGACCGGAGCCAAGGCCGACGAACGAACCGTTCTGACCGACCTGATCGCCACCACCCCAGCTCTGGCCGGCGGCGGCCGGACCCTCATCGCGGACAAGAACTACTACGGTCGCGAGTTCGAATCCACCCTGGCCGCAACCGGATTCACGTTGTTGCGCAAAGCCCGGACCGGGGAGAACCCCCGACCAGGCGCCCAGTTCTTCAAACCCCTACGGCAAACCATCGAATCGGTGTTCGACACCCTCAAGGGCCAGCTTAGCCTCGAACGCCACGGCGGACGAACCCAAGCCGGCGTCATCGTCCGCGTCCTCCAACGACTCCTGGCCCTGACCACCGCCATCTGGCACAACGACCACACCAGCCAACCCGTCCTACGATCCTTAACCGCCTATGACCACTGACACCCCTTGGAATCAGTCGTCTAGCCCATCAGCCGGCGATGTGACGCATAGGCCGCTGCGCGCGGCGACCTTTCTATTAGCTAACCCTGGGGGTCTGATGCTCCTATTGCGGGACTGTCCGGCGAACGGTGTTTCCACCGACACGCCGACCGAGGGTCGGCGAGGAAGGTTGGTCAC
>NZ_BAAAPO010000027.1:0-32331 GCF_039531185.1 Nostocoides veronense | reverse complement strand
GCGATTCCGACCACCGCCCGCGTCAGGCAGCCACCCCCCAGGGGTCCGATTGGCCGGTTAACAGGCAGTCACCGACCGACCCGACCGAGGCGTCGATCCCGGCCTCGAGCAGGCGCTCGGTCAGGGCGATGGAGACGTAGTGCGACCCGGCATCGGAATGACTGACCAGCCCGGACAGGTCGGTGACGCCCTCGTTGGCGCGGGTGAAGATCGCGTGCTCAAGGGCGTCCAGGACCAGCGGGGTGGTCATCCGGGTGGCCACCCGCCAGCCGATCACGCGGCGGGCGAAGGCGTCGACGACGAAGGCGACATAGACCATCCCGGTCCAGGTCGGCACGTAGGTGAAGTCGGCGACCCACAACCGGTTCGGGCGAGCCGGGGAGAAGTCCCGTTCGACCCGGTCCACGGGCCGAGCCGCGGCCTCGTCTGGGATGGTGGTGCGTGGCTTCTTGCCGTACCGCGCTCCTTCCCAGCCGTGCTCGCGGTACAGGCGCTCGATCGTGCAGCGCGCCACGTCGTGGCCCTGCCGGCGCAGGTGCAGCCACATCTTCCGGCTGCCCAGGGCCGTCAGCAGCCGGCTGGACTCGCGCGCGTCCCGGATCAGCTCAGTGACCTGGCCATCGCGCAGGACGCGCTTGGTGGGAGCCTTGTCGATCCACTCGTAGTAAGTCGAGGGCCGGATCGTCACCCCGTGCTCGGTCAACACATCGCACAAGGGCTCGACACCCCACCGCAGGCCGTCACCGACTCGGTGGTCCTTGTGCTCCCCCGCAAGCGGGGGCACCCCAAGGTGATGAAGGCGATCACCATCGCCCGGGCCGGTCGAGCTCGGCCGCGAAGAAAGGCTTGGCAGCCTTCAGGATCTCGTTGGCTCGCCGTAGCTCGGCGACCTCACGTTTGAGAGCCTTGATCTGCTCATGTTCGGCCGTGGTCATCCCCGGCCGTGACCCCGAGTCGACCTCGAAGCGGCGCACCCACTTGCGGAGCGTCTCCGCCGAGCCGATCCCCAACTTGGCGGCCACCGACCGGATGGTCTCGAACTCACTCGGGTACTCATCCCGCTGCTCGGCAACCAGCCGCACAGCACGCTCCCGAAACGCCTGGGAGTACTTCGACGGACGTCCCATGACCTACATCCTTCCAACGGATCAGGTCTCCGGACTTGCCGGGAGGGGTCACCGTGCCGATTCAAACTACAGTTGACGGCGGCCCTCGATCTGCGGGCCGGACTGCATACGCCCCCACCCAAGACCAGGAGACCCGCCCGTGGCTGCCCAGATCACCGTCCATATCGCCGGAAGCGAGCGATCGGTGCCGGAGCAGACCACCGCGGCCGACCTCTTCGCTGACGATCGCGCCGTGCTGGTCGCCCGCGTCAACGGCCAATTGCGCGATCTCGCGCACGTTCTCGCCGAGGGCGACATCGTCGAGCCCGTGACGGCCGCCGAGCAGGATGGGCTCGATGTGTTACGGCACTCGACGGCGCATGTGCTCGCGCAAGCGGTCCAGGAACTCGACCCGCAGGCCCGCCTCGGCATCGGCCCGCCGATCCGCGACGGCTTCTATTACGACTTCGACGTCGAGACGCCCTTTAACCCCGAGGACCTCAAGGCTCTCGAACGCGTCATGCAGCGGATCATCAACGAGGGTCAGACCTTCCACCGCCGCGAGATCTCCGACGCCGACGCGCTCGTCGAGCTCGGCTCCGAGCCCTACAAGTGCGAACTGATCGGCCTCAAGGGCGGCGCCGCCGAAGACGCCGCCGAGGGAGCGGGCGTCGAGGTCGGCGGCTCCCAGCTGACGATCTACGACAACCTGCGCAAGGACGGCTCGCGGGCATGGGGCGACCTGTGCCGCGGCCCGCACGTGCCGAGCACCAAGGTCATCGGCAATGCCTTCAAGTTGATGCGCTCGGCCGCAGCGTATTGGCGAGGCTCGGAGAAGAATCCGCAGTTGCAGCGGGTCTACGGCACGGCCTGGCCCAGCAAGGAGGACCTCAAGGCCTATCTGGACCGGCTCGTCGAGGCCGAGCGCCGCGACCACCGCAAGCTCGGTGCCGAACTCGACCTCTTCTCCTTCCCCGACGAGATCGGGTCCGGCTTGCCGGTCTTCCATCCCAAGGGCGGGATCATCAAGCGGGAGATGGAGGATTACGTCCGGCGCCGGCATATCGAGGAGGGTTTCGAGTACGTCGGCACTCCCCATATCGCCAAGGAAGGGCTCTTCTACACCTCCGGGCACCTGCCCTATTACGAAGAGGGAATGTTCCCCCCGATCGGGTTGGACAGTGGGGACTACCGCCTCAAGGCGATGAACTGCCCCATGCACAACCTCATCTTCCGCTCCCGCGGCCGCTCCTACCGGGAGTTGCCGCTGCGGCTCTTCGAGTTCGGCTCGGTCTATCGCAACGAGAAGTCCGGCGTGGTCCACGGCCTGACGCGGGTGCGCGGCTTTGCCCAGGACGACTCGCACTCCTATGTCACGGCGGAGCAGGCCCCCGACGAGATCAAGCACCTGCTGGACTTCTGTCTCGGGCTCTTCCGCGACTTCGGCCTCGACGACTTCTATCTCGAGTTGTCGACACGCGATGACAGCAAGCCGGAGAAGTTCATCGGCTCCGACGAGCAGTGGGAGATCGCGACGACGGTGCTCGAGGACGTCTGCAAGGCCTCCGGCCTCGAACTGGTCCCCGACCCCGGGGGCGCGGCCTACTACGGCCCGAAGGTCTCAGTCCAGGCGCGCGATGCGATCGGTCGCACCTGGCAGATGTCGACGATTCAATACGACTTCAACCAGCCGGAGCGGTTTGGGCTGGAATACCAAGCGGCCGATGGCACGCGCAAGCAGCCGGTGATGATCCACTCGGCGAAGTTCGGCTCGATCGAACGCTTCGTCGGGGTCCTCACCGAGCACTATGCGGGAGCCTTCCCGGTGTGGCTATCGCCCGTCCAAGTTCTCGGCGTGCCGGTCGCCGAAGACTTCGAGCCGTACCTGCGCGATGTGCTGGATCGTATGCGCCGCAAGGGTATTCGCGTCGAACTCGATGCCTCCGATGACCGCTTCCCCAAGAAGATCCGCAACGCTAGCAAGGCCAAGGTGCCCTTCATCCTGATCGCCGGCGGTGAGGACCAGGCCGGCGGCTCGGTCTCCTTCCGCTACCGCGATGGCAGCCAGGAAAATGGCGTGCCGATCGAGGACGCCATCGCCAAGGTGCTGGACGCGATCGAGGCCAAAGCCCAGGTCGGATCAGCGCCGGTCTGACCTGCGCAGGTCTGACCTGCGCACTCGCTTGCCCGTTTTTCCGCCGAATCCGGCTCGCCCCGGCTACCGTTGCGCCAGCGGTCGCAGGGGTGGCCGGACGGGGAGGGGAATCGCGATGGCGCGAATCGTTGCGGGAGTGCTCGGGGCGGGACTGGCCCTCTCGGTGGCAGGGGGTGCCGCGAGCGCGACCCCACGGCATACCTCGGCCACCGGGGAGGTGGGAGCGGCGGCTGGCGCGACGGCGAGCCGGGCAGGCAGCAACATCCTGCGGCTGTGGGTGCCGGAGTTCATGGGCCGTGGGCACGGGCCGTATACCGATGCCGAGCTGACCGCGATGGCCAAACGCTTCTCGATGATCGTCACGATGCCCAAGAAGTTCACCCCGAAGATCGCCTTGATGAAGAAGGCCAATCCGGCCCTCGAACTCTCGGTCTATCGCAATGCCACCTTCGCGACCGGCGCGCTTCCCGAGGCGACCTATGCGCACACGGCCGCTGGCGAACGCATCCACTCGCTGAAGTGGCCGACGACCTACCTGATGGAGCTCGACAGCCCTGCTTGGCACAAGCAGATCGCGACGACCTGCACGAATATGGTCGCGGCGAGCAAGTACGACTACTGCTATCTCGATGTGCTCGGCAATGGCCCGCTGATCTCGGGCGACTATATGTCCGGGGTTCCGGTGCACGCCGACGGGCGCGCGTGGACCGCCAACGAGTGGATTTCGTATGCCGCCCAGATCTCCACGAGCGCGGCGACGGCCCTGGGCCGGCCGCAGTATGGCAATGGCCTGGGCACGGGCGAGCGGTACTTCACCGCGCGCTATGCGAGTTGGCCGCTGGTCCCGCCGAACAAGCAGGTGGCGGCTGAGGGCTTCGCCCGCAACGCTCGCGGCGATATCAACCTGTTCCTCACCGAGGCGCTCTGGAAGCAGGACGTCGACATGATTGTCGATGCCGAGGCGCGCGGGAAGGGCATGATGACGATCACCAAGCTCTGGGTTCCCGCGACCGAAGCCCAGCGCAATCGTTGGCACGAATACACGCTGGCGACCTTCCTGCTCGGTACTGGGGGCCGCTCGATGTTCTGCTTCCTGCGCAGCGAAGACCCGACCTCGGTCGAGATGGATCACCCGTACAACACCATCGACCCCGGTCAGCCGACGACGGCCTACCGGAAATGGCAGGGCGTCTATCGCCGGGACTTCACCAAGGCGCTGGTCCTGGTGAATCCGACGACGACCGACCGCAAGGTTGCCCTGCCGCGGAGCTATCGAACGCTCGGTGGCGGCACCGTCCAGGGCACGATCACGGTGCGACCGAACACCGGGCGCGTCCTGCGGGTGCCGGGTGGTTAAGAACTTTACTAAAGCGTTATCCACGATGCCTTGACGAATCATGGCAGGGTCGTTGGCGAGCCGGCCGGAGGGGGCCGGCGCTCCCACGAAAGGACCCCCATGTTTCGCACGCTCGCATCCTCCGCGCTCGCCATCGGAACCGGCCTCGCGGGGCTGGCCATCGCGACCCCCGCGCGGGCCGTGACCACCGCGCCGAAGGCGCAGCACTGCGTCGTCAGCGTCGAGACCGGCGCCTCGCTCGGCTGCTACACCAGCCTCGCGGCGGCCGACCGTGCCGGGTCGACCGAGCGCGCGCCGCTCCTGGTCCTCGCCCGGCTCTTCGACCGCACGGGGTATGACGCCCGCGGCGCCACCTTGACCGTCAAGGGCAGCCGCGCCTGCACCGCGTCCACCGGCAACCTTGACCTCGGTCTCACCAACCTGGGGGCCTTCGGCTTCGACAACCGGACCTCCTCGTTCTACACCCGCAACCGCTGCGACCTGCGCGGCTACACGGGCTACTACTTCGGCGGCACCGGCTTCGCGAAGTACCAGGACGCCGACGTCCAGCTCGTGAAGTTCAACAACAACCTCTCCTCGATCAAGCTCTCCTGACGGAGCCCGCCGCCAGTCCAGATCGGGAAACACGCCGAGCGCGAACGCCTGCGCTCGGCGTGTTCCCCGATCTCGACGTGAGCGAGGGGGGCCATCCCGGGAAGGGGCCCTGAGGCCGCTGGCGAGGCGCGGTGCGTATTCCTCCACCAATGCGGGGCTGCGCGACGGGGAAATCGGCCCCCACGGCCCGGCAATGCGGTGGTTGTCGGTCTGAGCGGATAAGATTTGGGGGATAACAGCGCCGACGCACCACCTTTAGGGATGCGCCGGGAATCCGCCCGATGAGGAGCACCGTGGCCACCAGCCCCGACGTCACCCCTGCCAACGAATCGGAGGAGGTCGCGCCCGAGCCGCAGGCGCCGGCGAGCCCCCCTCCGGCGGCCGAGTTGCCGGCATACGACGCCAGCGCCATCACCGTTCTCGAGGGTCTTGAGGCGGTCCGCAAGCGCCCTGGCATGTACATCGGCTCCACCGGCGAGCGCGGGCTACATCACCTGGTCTGGGAGATCGTCGACAACGCCGTGGACGAGGCGCTCGCGGGCTTCGCCGACACCATCCTGGTCACGCTGATGGCCGATGGCTCGGTCCGCGTCAAGGACAACGGGCGTGGCATCCCGACCGACATTCACCCCACGGAGGGCGTGAGCGCCGTCGAGTTGGTGCTGACGCAATTGCACGCCGGCGGCAAATTCGGCGGCGGGGGTTACAAGGTCTCCGGTGGTTTGCACGGTGTCGGGTCCTCGGTCGTCAACGCCCTGTCCACGCGGATGGATGTCTGCGTGCGCCAAAAGGGTCACGCCTTCCGGATGTCCTTCGACCACGGCGTGCCCACCGGCCCGCTGGAGCAGCAGGAGGAAACCGACGCCACCGGCACGACCATCACCTTCTGGCCCAATGCCGACATCTTCGACACGATCGACTTCGACTACGAAACGATCCGGGCCCGCTTCCAGCAGATGGCCTTCCTCAACAAGGGCCTGTCCATCACGCTGATCGACGAGCGCATCCCGGTCGTCGAGGACGATGAGGTCGACCTGGACAATCTCGACGACGACGTCCAGGAGGTCGTCGACACCGAGGCGGCCGAGCAGGGCCACGCCGTCACCGCCACCAAAGCCAAGACCGTCACCTATCGCTATGACGGCGGGCTGGTCGACTATGTCTCCCACCTTGTCGGCTCCAAGAAGTCGGACCCGGTGCACCCCGAGATCATCAGCATCGAGGTCGAGGATGCCGCCCGCAGCCTCAGCCTGGAGTTGGCGATGCAGTGGACCACCGCATACAGCGAATCGGTGCACACCTATGCCAACACGATCAACACCCACGAAGGCGGCACCCACGAAGAGGGTTTCCGCGCCGCGCTGACCAAGCTGGTCAACGACTTCGCCCGCAAGCAGAACCTGCTCAAGGAGAAGGAAGAGAATCTCACCGGCGAGGACGTGCGCGAGGGTCTGACCGCCGTCATCTCGGTCAAGCTCGGCGAGCCGCAGTTCGAGGGGCAGACCAAAACCAAGCTCGGGAACTCCGAAGTCAAGGGCTTCGTCCAGCGCGCGATGACCGACGAATTCGGCGCCTGGCTGGAGCGCAATCCGGCCGGCGGCAAGGAGGTCGTGCGTAAGGCGATCCAGGCGGCGACGGCGCGGATGGCGGCCCGCAAGGCCCGCGAAGCCACCCGCAAGCGGGTCTTGGAGTCCGGCGGCCTGCCGGGCAAGCTGCGCGACTGCCAGGCCAAGGACCCGGCCGTCTCCGAGGTCTTCATCGTCGAGGGTGACTCGGCCGGCGGCTCAGCTGTGCGCGCCCGCGAGTCCTTCAACCAGGCGATCCTGCCGATTCGCGGCAAGATCCTGAACGTCGAGAAGGCCCGGATCGACAAGATTCTCGCCAACCAGGAAGTCCAGGCGCTCATCTCCGCCTTCGGCACCGGGATCGGCGAGGACTTCGATATCGAGAAGGCTCGCTATCACAAGATCATCCTGATGGCCGATGCCGATGTCGACGGTATGCACATCCGGACCCTGCTGCTGACGCTGCTGTTCCGCTTTATGCAGCCGCTCATCGAGGCGGGCTACGTCTACCTCGCCCAGCCGCCGCTCTATCGGATCCGCTGGACCAACCACACCCACGAATTCGCCTTCACCGACCGCGAGCGTGACGGCCTGGTCGCCCAGGGGCAAGCCGAGGGCTGGCGACTGCCCAAGGAGAACCCCATCCAGCGCTACAAGGGTCTGGGCGAAATGGACTGGCAGGAGCTGCGCGAGACCACGATGGACCCGGCCGAGCGCACCCTGCTCCAGGTCACCCTCGACAATGCCGCCGCCGCCGACGAGATCTTCTCGATCCTGATGGGCGAGGACGTCGAGTCGCGCCGCTCGTTCATCCAGCGCAACGCCCGTGATGTCCGTTTCCTCGACATCTAGCTTCTTCTGCATTGGTCTCCTCATCGGCTCGCCGGACCCGCTGCGCTTCGCTGCAGCGGCTCCCGCTCGCCGATCGTCGACAAATGCGTTTGACCTCCAAGCCTTCTCCCGCAAGGAACCGAAATGACTGACGTGCCACCCGAGGGCAACGACGCGATCGAGCCGATCGACCTGAACGTCGAGATGCAGCGCAGCTATATCGAATACGCCATGAGCGTGATCGTGGCGCGGGCGCTGCCGGACGTGCGGGACGGCTTGAAGCCGGTGCACCGCCGGATCATCTTCGCGATGTGGGATGGCGGCTACCGCCCCGACCGCGGCTTCAACAAGTGCAGCAGGGTCGTCGGCGATGTCATGGGCAAGTACCACCCGCACGGTGACAGCGCGATCTACGACACCCTCGTGCGCCTCGTGCAGGACTGGGCGATGCGCTACCCGCTCGTCCAGGGCCAGGGCAACTTCGGCAGCCCGGGCAATGACGGAGCGGCCGCACCGCGATACACCGAATGCCGAATGGCGCCGCTGTCGGTGGAGATGGTGCGCGATATCGACGAGGACACCGTCAACTTCGGCCCGAACTATGACGGCAAGGAAAGCGAGCCGACGGTTCTGCCGTCGCGCTTCCCGAACCTGCTCGTCAACGGCAGCGCCGGCATCGCGGTCGGTATGGCGACCCAGATCCCCCCGCACAACCTGCGGGAAGTCTCCGAGGCCGCGCAGTGGATGCTGGCGAACCCCGACGCCCCGCGCGAGGAGCAGCTCACCGAGGTCATGGCGCGCATCAGCGGCCCCGACTTCCCCACCGGCGCGCTCATCATGGGGCGGCGCGGCATCGAGGACGCCTATCGCACCGGGCGCGGTCTAATCTCGATGCGCGCCGTGGTGACGCTCGAGGAAATCCAGAACCGCACCTGCCTGGTGGTCACCGAACTGCCATACCAGGTCAACCCGGACGCACTGGCACAAAAGATCGCCGAGCAGGTCAAGGACGGCCGGCTGCAGGGGATCGCCGACATCCGCGACGAGACCTCCGGTAAGAACGGCCAGCGCCTGGTCATCGTGCTCAAGCGCGATGCCGTCGCCAAGGTCGTCTTGAACAACCTGTACAAGCACACGGCCCTGCAGTCCACCTTCGGCGCGAACATGCTCGCGCTCGTCGATGGCGTGCCGCGCACCCTGCCGATCGACGCCTTCATTCGCCACTGGGTGGACCACCAGATCGACGTGATCCAGCGGCGCACGGCATACCGCCTGCGCAAGGCCGAGGAGCGCATCCACCTCTTGCGCGGCCTGCTTAAGGCGCTCGACCGGCTCGATGAGGTCATCGCCCTGATCCGCGCGTCGCGCACCGTCGAGGAGGCCCGCACCGGCCTGATGGCGCTGCTCGAGATCGATGAGCGGCAGGCCCAGGAGATTCTCGATATGCCGCTGCGCCGGCTCGCGGCCCTGGAGCGGCAAAAGATCGTCGAGCAGCACGACGAGATCGAGGCCGAGATCCTGGACTTCCAGGACATCCTGGCCAAGCCCGGCCGTCAGCGCACGATCGTCTCCGAAGAACTCGCCGAGATCGTCAAGAAGTATGGCGATGACCGCCGCACCGAGATCGTGCCCTTCGACGGCGATATGAACATGGAAGACCTCATCCCGGAAGAGGATGTCGTCGTCACCATCACCCGCGGCGGCTACGCCAAGCGCACCAAGGTCGTCGAGTATCGCTCACAGCGGCGGGGCGGCAAGGGGGTGCGCGGGGCGGCGCTGCGCGGCGAGGATGTGGTCGACCACTTCTTCACCACGACCAGCCACCACTGGCTGCTCTTCTTCACCAACCTCGGGCGGGTCTATCGAAGCAAGGCGTATGAACTGCCCGACGCCGGTCGCGACGCCAAGGGTCAGCATGTGGCGAACCTGCTCGCTTTCCAGCCAGAAGAGAAGATCGCGGCCGTCCTGGCGATCAAGGACTATGCCGCCGCGCCATACCTCGTGCTCGCGACCCGGGGCGGCCTGGTCAAGAAGACCCGGCTGGCGGAGTTCGACAGCCCCCGCAGCGGCGGCGTCATCGCGATCAACCTGCGTGACGGCGACGAACTCGTCGGCGCCGGCCTGGTCGACAATGTCGACGACCTGCTCCTCGTCTCGCGCAAGGGCCAGTCGGCGCGCTTCGCCGCCGACGACACGCAGCTGCGCCCCATGGGCCGTGCCACCTCCGGGGTCACGGGTATGAAGTTCCGAGCCGAGGACTCTTTGCTCTCGATGTCGGTCATCCCGGACGGCACCGATCCGGATGTCTTTGTGGTCTTCGAGTCCGGTCTGGCAAAGCGATCCAAGGCCTCGGAATGGACCCGCAAGGGCCGCGGCATCCTCGGCGTGGCCGTCGCGAAGCTCAGCGACCGGGGCGGCGACATCGTCGGCGCGTTGACGGTCGAGGAGGGCGATGAGGTGCTGGTCGTCATGGAGAGGGGCAATATCGTCCGCTCCAGGGTGTCCGAGGTGCGGCTGACCGGTCGCAACACGATGGGCGTCTCCTTTGCCACGCCGCGTGCGGGCGACTCGATCGTCGCTGTCGCGCGCAACCCCGAGCGGGTGGTCGACGAGGCCGAAGCGGCGGAGGCTGCGACTGCCGAGGCGGCTGCGGCCGAGACGGAGGCTGGCGATGCGGAGTCGGGTGGCGCGGCTGGCGGGGCGGCGGAAGCCGGTGCGACACAAGGCGACTCCGGGCTGGCCGAGGGCGAGCCGGGTGCTGGCGACGGGGCCGACGAGGTGAGCGAACGGCATACGGACACCACGGGGGATGCAGCCCTCGCCCAGGGCGAGGCGGTAACGTCTGCTGAGGACGAGCCGTCCGCCGACGAGACCGGAGGTCAAGAGTGAGCGCCAGCGCCAACCAGGGCACGGCCGCCGTCGCGCCGCGCCCCACCGCGCCGGCGCCGCGCCCGCCGGTCCGCCGGGTGCGGCTTACGGTCTCGCGGGTCGACCCGTGGTCGGCGATGAAGGTCAGCTTCCTTGTGGCGATCGGCCTCGGGATCGCGACCGTCGTGATGATCGCGGTGTTGTGGATGCTGTTGTCCGGCATGGGTGTTTTCGACCAGATCAACTCGATGATCGAAAAAATCATTGGTGACGCGAACACCAAGTTCGACATCATGGACTTCGTCGGGTTCGGTCGCGTCGTCTCACTGTCCGTCGTGCTGGGTGTTGTCAACGTCCTGCTCGTCACGGCGATGTCGACGCTCGCGGCCTTCTTGTACAACGTGTGCGCATCGCTGGTCGGCGGACTGCAACTGACCCTCACCGACGACTGATCGACCAGCGACCGCGTTTTGGCCGGGCGCGGGCGCGTGAGGTAACCTCATGCGTCGCGACCGGTAACCGGCCGCGGTGCAAGCGGGCCTATAGCTCAGACGGTTAGAGCGCTTCCCTGATAAGGAAGAGGTCACAGGTTCAAGTCCTGTTAGGCCCACCCCATCGTCCGCCCCACGCCCGGTGCGGGCCGGTTTGTTAGGGGAACAACCATGAAGAAGTGGCTGCTGGTCATCGCGACCGCCGTCGGTGCAAGCATCGTGAAGAAGAACATCGACAAGACCAAGTCCGACAAGGACCTGTGGTCCGAAGCGACCGCCCCCAAGCCCGAGGCCCCGGCCAAGGACGCGTGGGCCTCCGCCACCGACGCGGCAAACTGAATCTTCCTCGCGCGCAGGGTTATCGCGCGCACCGGGGCCTTGGCGCAATTGGTAGCGCACCTGCTTTGCAAGCAGGGGGTTAGGGGTTCGAGTCCCCTAGGCTCCACCACACAAAACCCCAGTTCAGACCCGGTTTTCGTCCTTCGATCAGCTACTCTAGAAATCACCTTCTCAGACGCTGTGGGGGAAGTGTGGGGGAAGGGATGCGCCACGCGCTACGCCTGCCCGGCGTTTGCGAGTGCACCCATGGTCGGCCGGCCAGTCCGACGCGGAGCTGTCCATCACCTGCGGTTGAGTGTGAGATGGTCCCCTCGTGTCCGAGGCAACGGCGAGGCCGTCCATGTCGTGCGGCGAGGGCTCAGTGCAGGGCGCCGGGCACCCGGTCGGGCCATCCGTCTTACGGCCAGTTGGACGTGTTCTGTACGAGCTGCCACATTGCATTCCCGACATCCCCTTCGAGGACTTCGAGGACATGGATGTCGTTTCTGAACGAAACCGGCGAACGCCGAACGAGTTGCGCACGCCCGACCGGCGCCACACCCGGTTGGGGCTATTGCTGGAGCCGCGGACGTGCCTGGGTGCGTGCACGCGCCTGCAGATGAGTTCGGACCTCGTCGTGGATAGTCGCTGACGTCGTGATTGCGGTCTCGACGGAGGCGACGAGCCCGTAGCGGATCATCTCCCCTGCACGTAGCCGTTGCGCATCGTCCATGCACTCGACGCGGATCGGGAGCGCATCTCCCTCATTAAACACCAATGCTCGGGCACCCTCGATGACCTCGTGCTGGACGCTGCCCCGTCGCACCGCGTTGTGCTCAGCGTCAATACGTGAGCCTCCGGTGTCCTTGTCGAGAAGCCTTTCAAAGAACACCTTGGCGCCACGGTAACGCGTGAGCTGCCCCACGGTCGGGGCGAAGAACGCCAGCGTGACCGTGAAGCGGTGCCACTCTGCTTTCGCTCGCAGCGAGACAGGCAGCGGAATGCTGTAGGTGTGTAGCTGGTCCCGACCAATCGAACCCCCGGCGATTAGGACGGCGCGGTTAGTCGCGGCCGTGCCGACGCGCTCGCGGCGGAGCGATCCGTATCCGAGAAGGGCGGTGAGCTCACGGCGTGCGTTGTTCGTGTCGAGCGCGAGTAGATCTCTCAGATGGGCCTCCTGATCCCCCCAGGTACTCGTATGGACCAGAAGGGCCTTGGCTAGCACGGGGTGATAGAGGGCGTCGGGGAAGGCAAAGTCCTCTTCTGCGAGGGGCCCGCGCTCGAGTGCCTCGAAGACGGCGTCGGCCTCTCGTGTCACCAGGGCTGCGGCGTTGCTGGTGCCGTAAGTGAATACGGTTGCGTCGGACACGCCGCCGCTCTTGGGCGCGGCTACCTGCATTCCGGGGCCCGACAGCCCAGTCCGCGCGAACGCTAGCGCGACCTCGTCTTCGGTGTCGTCCTTCGGCAAGGGGCGTTCGAAGAGCGCCCGGCCCCCGGCGTTGTAGATGTCTGGCTTGATCGAGCGTCCAACGCCTGGTCCAACGGCGCTGTACAGCGCTGGTGCACCAGGCGCAAGCAGATCCCAGACCGAATCGGGAAGGGCTGGGTCAGCGCCGTCGTCCGCGTGGGTGGCACCTACGGTTAGTCCGTTGAGCGCATCTCCCGGCGGTAATATGCCGCGCAGCCTGCTGGTCGCACGCGCGGCCTTCACTGCCTCGGCCGCGGCTGTCTCGGCAGATCGTGCTGCATGTGCCGGGATCGTGACCGGTGAATTGAAGTGGTTGCCAGCGCTGACAACGAATAGGAGGTTGTACTTCACTGCCAGCCAGTCAAGAAGCTTGCCGAGGGGGCTCATCCTGCGCACCAGTGCGCGGGATTCCGCACCAATCGAGAGGTTGACGACGCGGACGCTGGGTGCAGCCGCTGGCTGGCTTCCATCCCCTTCGACAATTCGGCGAACCGCTCGGTGAAGGAGATCGGTGAGTAACTCATTCTCGAGGACTACCTCGTGTCCCGCGAAGACCGGGTGAGGTTGGAGTATGGGTCGAACGTACAGCGGACGGCGTAGTGGCTCGTTGGGTCGGGACAGATCGCCATGAAGAATCAGCGAGGCCATCGCGGTTCCGTGGTGACGCGCGGCGACCGGGTAGGTGATGCCCAAATCGTCGGGATCATCGATAACAAGCCTTCCGGCCAGCGCGTCGTGGTTTGCGTAAGGGAGTCCGTCCAGAAGGGCGATCCGCGGCAGACCCTCAACCCGCCCGGCACCCCCTACGGCGGTATTGCTGGTGGGATCCGCTCCAGGGCCTGCGACCGACATTGGTGTGTAGGGGCTGACGAACATGATCTCGTCAGCGTTGAGGAGTTCGACCGCCGAGGCGCCGTCGCGGAGGATACTGCTGACCTGCTGTACCGGGATCTCCGCGAGCAGCGCGTGGTACCCGATCTCGCCGATCTCGGCGCGGTTCAGGACGCGCCCACCGGCGTTAACGATGAGACCTGTCAAGCTCTCTTCCGCAGAGGCGCGCTGCTGCTCGTTTCGGCGGTACCACAGTTCTACCTCGATGGGCAGTGTGCTGATCGACTGCCCGGCAACCGCGAGCCGCTCGCGCCAGACCTCGAGGAGTCCGGTGTCCCGAATCCGGTCCTCTGCTCCCCACCGCCGGATCGCGCGCAACTGCGAGAACGCGGCCTTGAAACGGCCCAGGCCACGCTGGAAGGTGATGTCAGGGGATTCTTGCCAGCGCTGGAACAGACTGACTAACTGCGTTACGGCGGTGGCGTTCGACATAACCAGGTAAAGGGAGTGTTGGACCTTGCGATCGGTACGAGTGCCCTGCTGCGACATATGGAAGTCGTCGTCCGGCTCCGAATCCTCGTCCAGGAACTCGGAGAGGAACTCAAGGCCTTCCACGTACTGGATCGCGTTGCGGAACTCCTGGACGGAGCCGGCGAGGTCGAATACCAAGACGAGTTCGGGATCAACCTCATCGACCTGTCCGTCAGAGATGACAGCTCGTTCGGCATCGAACGCCTGGACAAGCGCCTGGAACTGCGGCGTCAGCCGCTCACCCTGTCGCGCTGCCGGGGGTGTGGCGAGACGAGGGGGGTTCCTGTTCGGCTGCCGCGAGCGCTCGCCCACATCCGGCGCTCCTAGCGCGAGGAGTGGTCGAGGGTCGCCCGTCACTCCGTGGCCTGAGCGTGCCAGTGCTCAAGCCGCTCCCTTACTATCCGGCGCAGGTCCGCATCGGGTGCCTCCAGCACGGCTCGACGTCGAACATCCAGGGCAAACTCTGCCAACTCCGCGAAACTGGACCCTGCCAGCTTGTCGGCGATGGTGCGCGGTGCGTACCCGAGGTCGCCCCCGAGGCGCCGCTGGAGGCGCTCAAGGTAACGAGTGGCTTGGGCCCGCGAGGGAGGCGGAAGCTCGGCCCTGATCTGAAAGCGTCGCCACGCTGCTCGGTCGAGGAGCTCACCATGGTTGGTAGCCCCTATGAGGATGACGTGGGCGGGCACCCGGTCGATCTGCAACAGCAGTGTTGAAACCACCCGTTTGATCTCCCCGGTCTCATGCTCGTCGGCGCGTTCCTTGGCGATGGTGTCAAGCTCGTCGAAGAAAAGTACACACCGACGGGTGCGGACAAACTCGAAGGCGTTATCCAGCCTTGCAGCTGTCTCACCCAAGAAGCTGGAAACGATTCCTTCGTAGCGGATAACGTAGAAGGGGAGCATTAGCTCGGCGGCCACGGCCTCGGCGACGCTCGTCTTGCCATTGCCGGGCGGCCCGGAGAGTAGGATCCGGTTCCGAGGCTCGATGCCGTAGCTGCGCAGCAACTCGGAGCGTTTCTGCTCCTCAATGAGTTCGTCCACAACGCGTCGGGAGACGGGTGTCAGGTCCAAGTCGCCGAGACGTCGCTGGGGGACGATCTCCTGAACGAGGTCGCGCACCGCGGTAGCGCGGTCGTCGCGTGCGGTTCCCGTCCCTACGGTGGTGATGAGCTCAGAAAGGCGGTCCGCCAGTAGGTGGTGCTGCTTTCCCCGTTCTTCCGCGATGACCGCCTCAACCAGCGTGCGGAAGCGGTTACGGTCTCCGCGACGTTCGGCCTCAACCAGGTCGAGTAGAAGGTCAGATCGCGCCACGTTTCCGGCCCTCCTTCGCCTAGTCCAACGCTCTAGGTCATCGTAGTCACGATGCGACGAGGGTACCTGCAAGTGCCGACGTTGACGTGCCGATGTGTCGGGCCGAGCGTGGCCCTCACGTCGGCTCGTTATCTCGACCCGTTCGATGGGCCCAAGCCTCCCAAGCGACGGGTGACACGTCGGCCCGACGGGCGAGCCAGAACTGACAGCACGGGGCAGCACGGGATTTCCGAGGCGCTGCCCCTCGCGGGGGCAGCAGCGCTGCGGGGGGCGAGAACAATCGTCTCGCCCCCCGGCCCTACCAGGGCTCCAACGTGATCGTGATAACTCCCGAGGCGCTGACCGCCATGGTTACGCGATATCCCACGCTTCCTCACCTCCTTGCCAGCAAGACTGGTTTTGCCCAAATCGGACCTTCTGCCCACCAGTGTGACCAGAGCCAGTCCGCCGCAGCAAACCTTGTGCGAGGCGATCTCGGCGGGGCACAATAACGTTGTCAGCAGTACACACACCCGTTCTCAGCGGCTTGTTGGGACGTCTAGAGCGGTGGTGGAAGACGAAACCAGCGGTCATATATATGTACGTCTCGTACCCCATGTACCCCTGCACCCCTGGACCCCTCGGGCCCCCGCTGAAAGCGCAGGTAACGTGCCGATAAGTCCTCCTAGCGTCGACCCAGACGTCCTCAATCACCTCAATAGGGCTGTCGACCGATCCAAGCGCACGTCGACCGTCCAGCTGCCGCTGTCCTTCGTCCGCGCTTCGAAGGTTGGAACGGCGCCACCCCTGGCCAAGCTTCTCCGGGCTGGTGGCGTACGTCTGCGCCTCTTTCTCACGTTCGTCATGATTGCGACACGAGCACCGCACGCACTGCCGGCTCCATCCGCTCAGCTGATGGCTCTTTGGGTAGGCCTGGCCGATCCGACTGCGCAGGACCTCCGGCGGGTCAGAGATGCCGTCCGATGGCTTGAACGCAACGGCTTTCTCAAGAGGAGCACCCAGTCAGATGCATCCAAGCCGGGGTTCGGCCGCCCACAGATCGTCCTGCTTGACCCGGCCCTGGCCGGGGCGAAATGGCCTGGAAGCGGTCGTGGCCGCTACGTCACCGTGCCGATCCGGCTGTGGTCGGATGGATGGACGATTGCGCTATCCCCCCGGGCATTGACCATGTATGTCGTTCTCTCCGAGCTCACTGGAGGACACCCCAACGGCACATACGCCGATGGTGGTCGCAAGCGCCAGTATGACCTGTCCGATGACACATGGACTCGAGGTGCGAGAGAACTTGTCGCGGCGGGCCTCATAGTCACAAGTTGGGAACGGGAGGATCCCGACTTCTACGAGCCGACCTGGCGCATGCGCTACCGGTTGCTTCCCGTCGGGGATTAGGTCCCATCCGCGGCATCGAGATGCTCAAGATCCTTGCTGTCATTGGCCGAGATTCCGGAAGTCTCCCTGGACGCGTAGCAGGGCGGTCCTAGGCGGCAGCCAATGCAGTCAGAGTGTTGCTGACGGAAGTCGTCCAGCCTCGACCCGGGCGATGCTGCGTCGCACGAGTTCAAGTTCTCATTGGGAGATCAAGCTCGGCAATAGCGATTTCATTCGGTCCGGTAGGGCGGTGAGAGTCAAGCTGGAGGGAGGGCATGCGCGAGATTCCGATGCATCTCAGCAATGGTGTCGAGCGCTATTGGCCCTACTGCCTGGAGCTTCGGATAGAGCTTCTTTGGCCAGAGCGCTTGCACGCCGCGGGTCGCGAACGTACCGCCGATCCAGGGCCAGTCTGCTTCCATGAAGCAGAGCACCCCGTTAACCGGGACATCGTCATCGAGCAGTCCCCGCACCACCTCGACTTGCTGGAGGACTCCGTCGACGAGTTTGGTGCAGTCGCGTGAACCGACGAGCAGTCGCTCCACACGAGGCCGGAAGAGACCTCCTTCGATCTTGAGGTGAGGGCGGCCCCGGTACTTCTTGGCGTCGATGACGTAAATGCCGGTCGCGGTCACCCGAGGTGGTCGATGTTGGCCTTGCTTCTCGGGATCCGCCTGTCGTGCAGCAGCCGGACAGTCGCCGAGGCGAGTCGATCAAGGTCCCTGCCGAGTCTCTCTTCTCCAACGGCACCGACGTCCCATGCAGTTGTGGACTGCTTCTCGTCTGAAAGGGCGAGGATCAGGCCGCCGAGCTTCGGGTGGCTAGTCCGGACGCGTTCCTCATGGCGTGTCTTGCGCCGCTCGAACTCACGACGCGCTGACGCCCCGGGCGTACCGGGATCGATGACTTCTGCAACCGGAGTCTCGCCTGCCTCGACGACCGCAGGCTCCCCATCATCAACTACAGCGGGTTCAACGACCCTGGCGACCACAGGCTCCTCGACTTTGGTGACGGTGGATTCGACGGGTCTTGCGACAGCGGGCTCGACCGGAGCGTTCACGTCATGGCTGATGCACCGGACCGTCTTGGTCGGCCGTTCGTAAACCGCTTCGGCCTTGGCGAGAATTCTGAGCCCGCAGATACGGCACGTGCCGGCGTATCGAAGGCGCATGCGTTTCTCGTTGGTTCCCCCGTCCACGCGACTACCGTACGGTTACCGGGTTCCCAAGAGGGTGCTCCGACGGCACAAGAAGCTGCCGGTGCGGATGAGGTCGCTTTCCGCGTGACGCTAGACCGCAACTCCGACACCACTCGACGGCCACGGACCTGAGTCCCCGCTGCGCCGCCCACCAGAGTGCTCTCTGGCGACAACTCGGAGAAGCGCCACTGCCAGTTCCGAGCCAGGCACGTCGATCACGTTCCGACAACGCGAACGACGAACCCACCGCGATCACTGCATCTGACCGACTCAATCCAACCCGGTCCTCACCCCGCTGCCCTTCCGATAGTGACGACGGTTGACGACTGTGAAGACAGGTCACCCGATACCGCCGAAACCCCTCAAACCCTGCGGCACGCATGCTACGAATTTCCGTAGGGATGTCCCCCCTGTGGATGAAAAACACTGCTCCACAGGGTAATTGACGAGTAGTGACGGGCGGTGACGAGGTGCGCGGCGGGGTCAAGTTTTACCGTGGCAACGCCGCTGCGGCGCGCAACTACGTCGAGGCGGACCGCTCCCGAGTCGACGACTACTACCTCGCCGAGGGCACCGGCCTCGCCACGCACATTGTCGCGATCAGCAACGGCGACGTCGTCATGTTGACGGACGCCGGCCAGCTCGACGGTCCGGCCTACGAGCGATGGGTCGCCGGCTACGACGTCGCCACCGGGTTCGCGAAGGGCCGGCTCCGCCAGGACGACAACGCCCTGCGCTTCGTTGAGGTCGTCGTCAACGGGCCCGAGAGCTGGTCCTTGGCCGCGGCGATGCACCCAGCCGTCGCCACCGCATACGACGCCGCCCAGGCCCGCGCGGCCCGCGAGATCATCGCCTGGCTCGCCGAGCACGCCACCACCCGGATCGGCCCGCGCGGCCGCCAGGTCCAGATTCCCGTCGAGCGGCTCGAGGCCGCCATCGTGCGCCACCACACCTCCCGCGCCGGGGACCCGCACCAGCACCTGCACCTACAGATCAACGCCCGCGTCTTCGCCGCCGGCACCTGGCGAGGCCTGCACTCGGTCGGCGTCGTCGACTCCATCAACGCACTCAACGGGATGGGCCGGGCCGCGATGCAGTGCGACCCGCAGTTCCGCAAGGCCCTCGCCGACCACGGCTACACCCTCGACCCGAGGACCGGCGAGGTGACGCAGTTCGCCGACTACGTCGGCCGGTTCAGCGCCCGCGCCGAACAGATCACCCGGAACGTCGACCGCTACGAGGCCGAGTGGCGCACCGAGAACCCGGGCCGGGAGCCCGGACCGAAGCTGCGCGCCGCCTGGGACCGCCGCGCCTGGGCGCAGGCGCGCCCGGACAAGGTCGCCCCCCTCGACGGCGCCGACCTCACCCGCCGCTGGAACCAGGAGCTGGCCGACCTCGGCTACGCCCCCCCCGAACGCCCCCACCCCCCTGACAAGCGTGCCGATCGCGGAGCTCAACCGCGACGCCGTCGTCGAGGTCGCCATCTCCCGCCTCGGCGCGAAGCGCTCGAGCTGGAACGCCGCCGACATCCGCGGCGAGGTCGAGCGCCTCATCGCCGACGTCAACATCATCGCGTCCGGCCCGGTCCGTCGTGAGCTCGCCGAGGACCTCACCTCCCGTGCCCTCTCTGTATGCGTGCGCATGCTCGAGCGGGACGACGTGCCTGAGCATGTGCGTGCCTTGACCTCGAAGCGGGTCGTGGGTGTTGAGGAGGCCATCACTGCGAAGCTCATCGAGCGCGGCGAAGGCTCGGTGGCCCAGGCTGCGTACGGCGCTACTGACTTCCCTGAGCTCGACCCCACACAGCTGGATGTGGCCAGAGTTCTGGGGGGCTTCGCAAGATTGCTTGTGGTCGAGGGTGCTGCTGGCTCGGGCAAGACGACCACGTTGGCAGCCGCACAGAAGATGCTTGCGTCCTCCGGCTCGAGAATGGTCATCGTGACACCGACCCTGCAGGCGGCCAGCGTCGCCGCCGCCGAAGTCGGCGCCGAGGCTCACTCGGCAGGGTGGCTGATCCATCAGCACGGATACCGATGGGACGACGATGGGTTCTGGTGGCGGGTCACCGCCGACCCCGAGCCGGCGGCGCAGCTCGGCTACGGCGACCTCCTCCTCATCGACGAGGCCGGCATGCTCGACCAAGACACCGCACTTGCCCTGCTGAAGATCGCCGACGAGAACTACGCCCGGATCGCGTTCGTCGGCGACCGCCACCAGCTCCCGGCCGTCGGCCGCGGAGGTGTGCTCGACCTTGCCGCAACATGTGCGGGAACTCGAGGCCGTTGGTCCCTGGAGACCGTGCACCGCTTCAGCGACCCTGAGTACGCGGACCTGTCTCTGCTGATGCGGTCGGGCGATCGTGCCGGCTACGTCTTCGACACGCTCCTGGACCGCGGCGAGGTCGTCATCTACCGCTCGATGGCTGAGGCGTTACAGTCGCTCACCCGTGAGGACGGCCTGGTCGTCGCTGACCGACGCGACCTCTTCTCTCAGCTCAACTCGACCATCCAAGACACCCGCCACTCCGCCTCCACGGGAGGACTGCAGCGAGTCGGCACCCGGGACGGCCGGATCTTCGGAATCGGTGATCCAATCAGCACCCGCCGCAACGACCGCGAACTCGACGTCGCGAACCGGGACACCTGGGTCATCACCGGATTCGATGCCGACTTCACGGTCAACGTCGCAGGCCGGCGCGGTCACCGGGCCTTGCCTCCCTAGTACGTCGCTCAGCATGTCGAGCTGGCCTACGCGACCACCGTATATGGAGCTCAAGGCCAGACGGTCGACACCGCCCACCTGCTGCTCACGGACACCACTGGCGCCGCCAGCGCATATGTCGCGATGACCAGAGGGCGCCATCGCAACACGGCCCATCTCGTGGCCAAGGACGACGCCACAGCGCGCCAGCAGTGGGTGCAGGCCTTCAGCCGTGACCGAGCAGACCTCGGTCCGAACCGCGCCGCCACGATCGCCGAGCGCGAGGTCGCACGGTACGGCAGCGTGAGTCGTCGGCGGCACGAGGATCATCACTACATGCGACCGGAGCCGAGCCAGGGCTATGGGAGGGTCGGTGATCGGACAAGGGTCTTGCCGTCTGAAGTTGGACGGGCTGTGAGCCGCGCAAATTGATGTACCGTTACCGGGTGTCGGCCGATCGCGCGGAGTAGTGGCCTTGTAGCTGGGCAGATGAGGTGGATGGGCAGTCGCGAACTGAGCGATCCGCTACTCGTCGAGATGACCCGGGGTTGGAGAACCAGCCAGCGCGGGTGTCCGTGGTGTTCACGGTGTGCCGGCTACGACTGAGAACTGTTCTCCGGTCTCGTGTGATGTGGGGTCCGGCTGGCGTCGATCCAGCCTGGGGCGACCAGGATCGGGATGCCGCGCTCCTCGCACAGACGCCGAATCGACGGGTCGTCGTCCGCCATTCCGATCACCTCGAAGGTCTCCTCTATGCGTTTCAAGTGCTTGGCCTTGACCTCGTAGGTTGACAGGTCCCGGTCTTCCGGAAGCCGCATGTAGGTCTTCGCCGGCCAGATCTGCAGACGGTCGAAGAGCTGCATCGTCTTCGCGTAGTAGTGGCGCTCGCGATAGGTCGACATGATGATAGTTACGCCCGCCTTCTCTAGAGCCCGGAGCAGCACAAGGGTGCGCGTCGCGGCCGGTGCATCCCAGACCGCCTGCTCGTGATACGCATCGAGGTCGTGGACCTCGCTGGAGAAATGCTCGCGCAGCGCGACGGTGTATTCGATCACCGTGCCGTCGATGTCGAAGACGAAAGCTTGGGGTCGGCTCATGCCGGGACACCAGCGCAGAGATCGCGTGCGCGGGAGGCGATCTGGGGCTCGGGGTCGTTCACGAGTGCGCGCAGAGCCTGCCGCACTGACTCGCTCGCCCCTTCGTCACTCACGAGGGAGCCCAAACACTCCATGGCGGCAAACCGGACCTCCGGCTCAGCGTCGTGCGCTGCCGTGAGGATGATCTCGACGATCTCAGCAGTGCGCCACTCGGCTGCGCCATCCGGCCGGGCCAGTTCCTTGGCCACGGCGGTGATGCACTCGCGCCGCACCCAGTACTGATAGTCCTTCATGTAGTCGCGCACGATGCCGAGCACCGCGTCACCGCCGAGGCCGAGGTACGCGATCTGTGACGCCGAGGCCCACCGCAGGCCCTCGTCCTCATCGGCCCGAATCAGGTCGAACGTCGCGAGATCGCCAGTGCTCCGCTCCTCTTCAAGGACCCTGAAGATGTTGGTGTAGCGGTCGTTCTTCATCAGCTCGGAGTTCATGAACTTGGGGTCGGCGGGGGCCCGCAGCGAGCGGGCCACCTCCTCGACACGGGTGCGTTTGTCGGATCGCAGCGCACTCAAGGCGTCGCCGGCGCTCGTGGTGGTCGCTATCGCCCTGCGCCCCAAACTGGGTGCAGCCTTCGGTGGCTCGAGAACAGCCATCGAATACCGCGCGGCGAACTCGACGGAGTCGAGATCCTCGAGCTTCGCCATCGCCCGAACGTGTTCCCAGGCTGCGCTGAGGTGGCGCCGAGCAATCTCCTGGTCCGCCGGCCGGAAGGCGCCGAGGGAACGCGCGGCCTCCCAGCGGACGTGAGGGTGTTCATCTTGCACGCACGCCTCGATGATCGATTCACTCACCGCAACACACTCCGGGCCGACCTCCGACGCGAGCCGCTGGATGTCGGGGAGGAAGAACGCGACCTGCCGACGCACCCACACGTCTTCGTCCTTCACGAGCTGTTTAAGCAGATCGAGACAACAAGGGATGAGAGAGCGATCCACACCGCCCAGGTGGGCGGCGACGCTAACTGCCCGCCAGCGGACGTCAAGGATTTCGTCCTCCGCGATGCGCCGCACGGTCTCGAAGGCGTGCTGCGGATCTGTCAGCAGCCCTCGTCTGCCCTGGACGACGGCGCGACGCAGGCGCCACCGGTCACTGGAACGCCACTCGCTGGTCAGGCGCTGGGCCAGAGTCGGGTTGGTCGTGAACAGGTCGCCGAGAGTGTTGCCGGCCTGCCGCCGCACCCGCCAGTTGAGGTCCTCGGCCAACCCCGCCAAGAGGCGTTCGACGTGGGCCTCGTGTTCATACAGTTGCGCGAGGGCGGAGCCAGCCGTCTCACGAGCGCGCCATTCGGGATGGCCGCACAGCCATTCGGTGTGTGCGGGCGCGACATCCAGGCCCGTTCTCGCGGGGTCGCGCATCACGGTGACATCGATCGTGCCCAACGCGAGCCCCGCGAAATAGCGGACCGACGCATCTCCGTCCACCGCCAGGGCCTTGATACTGTCGATGAGGTCGTGTCCGGACCGCGGGTCCGCGAGAACGAAGTTGCAGACGAAGCGCTTCCACCGCTCTGAGGTGGAACCCCTCTCCCCCTCCGCGTCGATGTCCCTCGAAGATCCGGGCCGGCGTCCCTGGGCCGTCTCCTCCAGGAGAGTGAAGGCTGCTTCCAGCGGACCGTTTGTCTCGGTGTTCCGTTCGGTGGCCAGGTGCAGGAGCAGGTGGGTGAGGATGCCCTCGAGGAAACGGACCGAGCCCGCGGCATCGACGAAGGAACGCACAGCGGCGACCAACTCGTCCTTGGACTCAAGGTGTCTCAGGGTGCGTTCGATGATCGCCTCGGCGGCGACGTACTCGAAGAAGGCGTCGTGCTTGAAGCGCACCCGCTGCGTCAGACCCTGCGTGGTCGGATCGTCCGAGACATCGACCACCACGTCCAGGCCCTGCAGGGTCTTAATGGCATCTTGGCCAGTCATCGAACCACTGCCCAGGATGGCGATCGCGTCATCCAGCGCGACTTCGTCGGCGCCCTTGGTGACGGCGTTTTCGTAGGTCACGTGGGCCAGCATGAGGAGCCTGCCGCGAAGCTGGCCGCGCGGCTGCTGCGGCAACTTCTCGTTCGTGTATGCGTGGAAGACGCCACGCCGATTGGCTCCGGGTGGCAACTGGGCATCCCGGAAGGCCTCAGCGGTGAAGCGCAACAGGAGAGGGTCACGGCACAACTGGCCGAGGACCCCGGTCGGCCGCCCGCGGTAGCAGTAGACCTTCCGGTAGGCCTGCTCTGCCTTCTCGAACTCGGTATCGGAGAACCGTCCGATAATGATGCGTTTGTCACTCGCCTGGCCGGTGCCTTGCGGGTCGTAGAGGCGCGCCGCAAGGTCGGCTTCGCATTCGAACTTCCACCAGTCGACCGCGCGGCAACTGATCACCACCTTAATGGGGCTACCGGCGACGCCGACGGCGAGATGGCCCAGGGTGCGGGGGAGCTCGGAGTCCCGGTTGTCTCCCGAGTCCAGCCGGGCGTGGTGCTCGTTGACACCGTCGACGAAGATGGTCAGTCGGCGGTCCAGAACAGTGAGCCACTTGTCGAGCAGAGGCCTGATCTCGTGCGGCGCGCACTGCTCGAGTCGGGCACGTGATGCTGCCTGCAGACCGTCGCCTTGCAGGCCGCCGTCGACGAGCCGAGACCGCACCGTCATCCAGAAGTCCTCTTCCGTGCCGCCGTTGGCGATCGACTTGGCCTGGAGGAGCAGTGAGACCGAGTCCTGGGTCGTCAACGCCATGTGACACATCTGGTTCGACTTACCCATCCCGGCGTCACCTGTCAGGGCGGCGATCGCCGAAGGGGAGGAAGCAAAGGCTGATAGTTCGCGGGCCACCGCCGTGCGAGCGACGAAGAGATCGGAACTGTACTTCCCGATCTCATTCGAAACCTGACGGGAGACAGCCCGACACGTCCGCTCGAACTGAGCCGGGTCCGGGAGTCCCTCGACCCGGTCCTGCAGCTCGGTCTTGAGAATGTTGAACACCATGATTCGCAGATTCGCCAGTGAGGAGAACTCTTGCACCGACCGGGCATCGTCCTCGTCGCCGTGCCCCTCGCGTCGATTGGACCGCCAGCGCGTGAGCACCCGCTGCAGGCCGCGCTCACGTCCGGGCGGACCCTGGAACCAGCCGTCAATCGCTGGCTCATCGGGGATGGGGACGGCGTCGTCGGCTCGATCGTCCTCGGCTCGATAGTTCTCAGCGGTGACGAGCACCCGGGAAGGATCGCCGACCTCGACCTCTGCGACGGTGCCGGATTCGTAGCCGTCGGTGGGTGTGCCCACCTTCCGATGGAAGACGCCGATCACGAGATCGGCCTTGCGGCAGTAGTCGAGGATTGCCTGTTGTTGGGTCTCCGCGTGGCTGTTGGCCTCCACCCAGTCCGGATCGCTCCAGATCTTGATCTCCACCTCGAAGTAGTCGGCCCTCGGCGGACCGAACCACTCGTTGATGGAGTCTTTGACAGCCTGCGCCTCGTGAGTTGCATCTCCGGGGTGGCCCACGACGATGTTGAAGTGCGTCTTCTTCACGTCCGCTGGCATGGCCGCAGTCTATCGAGGCACTGAACCACCCCGGGCGCTTGCCCGGCCCGGCAGCCGGTCAGGCGACCAACCAACTACCGCGGTTCCAGAAGTCGGGCCACGAGAGACCGACCTGCGTGGCGGCGCGGCGGAGAAGAGAGAGACTCACTCCGCTCACGGCCCAGGGATCTCCCCGAACGTCGAGGACGAAGGCCCCACCGAGGGCGTCGATGGCACAACCTGCGGCCGTCTGTGGCTCGCCACTCTCGGCCCAGGAGACAATCTCCCGCTCAGAGAACTCGTCCAGGACGAGATCACAGTGCGCCGTGGCCTCAACATGCACGGTGTCCCCCAGCGAGCCGCTGGGTGAGACAGCCGTGACCTGCCCTGTCGTGACCCGCGCCGTTCGGCCGCTGAGTTCACGCAGGTGGGCTACGGCCTGCTCGAAGGTTCGCGCCTTCTCCAGACGCCGCCCGTCGATCTCCATGATCGTGTCGCAACTGACCACCATGATCGGTCCGGGGAACGGCGGCACGAGTTGGGCGAGCGCAGCACCGACCTTGGCTTGAGCGATGAGGGTCACCACCTCCGACGTGGGCAGGGCCCACGCCGAGTCCCTGATCGCGCCCTCATCGACACCGGGGATGACGATTTCCGGCTCGAGGCCGGCAGCGCGCAGGACTTTCAGACGGGTCTTCGAGCCGGACCCGAGCACGACGAGGGACCCTCCGGTTCCGGACAAGCCGCTCAATAGTCGAGTCCCCACTTGGGAGGATAGAAGTAGGGAATCTTCGTCGAGTTCACGACGAACTTCGCTTTGATCCGCTTGCGCGCAGATTGCAGCTCTGGCATGGAGACACGCAGGTACTTGTCCGACTCACAGAAGCAGTTCTGCGCATCGATCGCCTGCAGCAGGCGGCCGTGCAGCCCGTCGAAGTCGTGGCCGAGTCGCTCCATCTCGGCCTCCTGGTTCTCGACGACCCAGCGGATGACCGCTTCCGGAGAGGCCTTGCGCTCCAACTCGAAGATCTTGTTGATCCCGCGCACGGCACCGGGACCGGCCTTGGTGAACTCGTTCTCGCTGAAGTCGATGAGCTCGCTGTAGTTGAGATCGATCGCCGTCTGGTACGACATGAAGTCGCCCATGAGGGGGTAGGCGTGCAATGCGTCGTAGACCTCCGCGAGACTGCTCGCCTCGACCACCTGCCGGTGGAGGTCGCCGTCGAGAAACATCGCGCGGAACAGCTCGAGGTGGTTGAGGTGCTTGATGCGCCGCCCGTATGCGTCGTTGGCGCAGAGGATGAATGCACCGGTGTAGATCTTCTCGCCCCGATCCCTCATCGAGGTGAGTGCCCCCTCCAGGCTGCCGTCCTCGAGGTGCGAGAGGCGCGGCGGCCCACCCAACACCTCCTTGAGGTGTTCCCAGGTCTCAATGCGCGAGAATGTCCGGAATGCCGCGATCTGGAAGGTGAGGTCCGGACCCGATTCTCCTGAGTAGCAGATGTCCTTGATGAGGTATTGGGTCACGCGGTCGCTGGCGCGGAAGACGTTGGTGAACTTGTAGGTCTGCAGGATCGGGTCATCGGTCCATGGAGCTGGCTCGCCCTGCTGTCGGCCCATGTAGATCTTCAGTCGCTCGTTGATGAAATGCCAGTAGGTCTCGTAGGCGCCGGGCCTTGGCCGCGCTCCGATCCTCTCGAGATCGCGCACTGCCGCGGGTGCATCTGCAGTCATGCTCAGTATCCTTGCGCGTCGACGGCTGCGGAGCTGCGCTGGGTGATCGAGTCGATCACCGCTCGCGCATCCTGGATGAGGCCCAACATCGCCTGCACCTTGTCCACGTCGCTTGAGGGTGTCAACGTCGCCGCCTCCAGACGAGCGAACGAGGCCTGAACGAGAGCGTTGGACGATCGTTCGTCGAGGATTGCGCCGCCCCCCTCAGCGAGGGAGTCGAGGACGGCGTCGAAGCCCTCGGTGCCGTCGCTCCAGGTTGAGGCTGTGATGTCCACTGCGGGATGGAATTCGCCGGCGTCGGCGAGGAAGGTCGCGTACTTGACCACGTAGATGTACAGATCGATCGCGGTGTCGAGGATGTTCTCGTCGGCGGTACCACGGGCCTTCCCCATCTCCTGGGAGATGATGTTCAAACGATCCACCTTGCGGGCGATGTTCGCCATGACACCGAGCACCTCGCCACGCCGCTTCCAGCTGTCGCCGTAGACCGCGGTCTTGGACGCGTGGAGTCGCTTTAGCGCCGCGCGCAGATGGTCGTGGTAGTCCCCTGCCGGACCGTCGCCGCTCGCCTTGGGGTCGCTGTCGCTGGCGACGATGGCCGCCAGGTAGTCGGTCCGCACGCTGCGCCGGAGATACTCGACCGTGGCCAGCCCGAGATCGGTCCCAGCGAGCGGGGCGAGGAGGTCGCTGAGATCCTGCTGCGGGTCCCGCTTGGCGGCCCAGAAGACCCGGAGCATGCATAGATAGGAACGGAGGAGAGGGTCTGGGAACGCGTCCAGGCGCGCGCGTTCCACCTCTCCGGTACGGATCTGCTTTTCCAGGTTCCACCACTCATCCAGTACCGCGTCGAGGTCCTCCCAGGCGGTCCCGAAGGCGACCGTCTGCACTGAGTGGCTCCCCGCATACGGGTCGATGTCGTGTCGAGGAGCCTGGGCGATCTCCTTCGCCCGGTCCCAGTGGCGCTCGTAGATGTGAGCCGACGTCGTCGAGAACGTCAGCGTGCCGACTTCGAGGTCCAACCAGTGCGCCATAAGCTCGAGCAGGAAGCCCCACTCGAAGGCGTTGATGCCGGACAGGCCCCAGATGATGTCGTTCGAGCGCACCGCGACATGCACGTTTAGTTTGCCGTCGCGTTGGATGAAGTGCAGCCAGTTGTTGCACGGGATGTCCCGGCTTTCGACATGGTCCTGAGCCGGGTCGAAGATCACGGCGACGGCCCGACGGGAGTCTGGGTTCCCCGTGAGGATACTTCGGACCGCATCGATCTGGTCGTGACCTGACCAGTTGCGCAGTCGGGGACCGTAGCCGCCGCGCCAGGTTTCGCCGTCGTCCGAGAAGTCGTTGGCGCGCGGCAGGTAAGGGAGGATCGTGGCTGTGTCGTTGCGGCCCGAGATGACCCACATCGATTCGACGATCGCCGCGAACACATTGTTGTTGCGGTGGTTGAGCACGAGACAGCGTTCCTGCGGCCGCTCCAGCGTGAACTGAATCGGGCCGACCTCGAGTGTCGTATCCCCCCGGGGCGTGACCGTCCGGCCCTGGTCCAACACCAACCGCAACAGTTCCGGAACCGCCTGGTTGATGTTGCGATATCGCATTCTGTCTCCATCGTTGCGCTTCGGCCATGCCGTCGCGACACTAGCCGGGGCGCCGGCCAAACGCTGCACAGTCAACGCCATACGTCGTCGCTGCACAGCCAGGTGGGTGGAACCGGGCTCTGGATCGATCACACTACACGAGTCGTATGGGGCTAGGCGGACGCCATCGAATCGTCGACGATCGACCTCCAGGCGAGGCGTGTGCGAGGGTGCCGACAGGCCGACTTCGCACCCGGTGAGACCGCCGGGGCCAACGTCCTCAGAGTGTTGAGCGACACCCTGACTGACCAGGGGTAGGCGGGGTGGCGTCATCGGGGGTGACGACGTGCTTGGGTGCGGGGGTACGTGGGATGGCTCTAGGGTTCGCGTCAGGAGCGTGATCACGTTCTGTTGACGCGCGACGGCCCTCCCAAGCTTTGGCGAGCAGGAGGGCCGTCACTTGGTGCTTAAGGGAGCACCCATGCTGATCGTAGGTTCCGACCCGGTTGAGGTCGAACGGATGTTGGTGTCGGGGGAGCTGTCCTGTCCCTCGTGCCGGGGTGTGCTCGTGCCGTGGGGGAACGCCCGGTGGCGATCTTCTCGCGCGGCGGCAGGGTCGGTGCGGCACCGGCCGCGCCGGGCCCGGTGCGGCTCGTGCGGGGCCACGCATGTGCTGCTGGCGCAGGTGTGGCTGCTGCGGCGGGCGGACGCGGTGGCGGTGATCGGAGCGGCGCTGGAAGCCAAGGCGGCCGGGGTCGGGCACCGGCCCATCGCGGCGGTGTTGGGCCGGCCGGTCTCCACGGTGCGCGGCTGGTTGCGCCGCTTCGCCGCCCGGGCCGAGCAGGTCCGTGGCCACTTCACCCGGTTGCTGCACGCCCTGGACCCGCTGGCCCCGGCGCTGATCCCCCGGGGCTCGGTGTTCGCTGACGCGGTCGAGGCCGTCGGGGCTGCGGCGGCCGCGGCTGTCCTGAGGCTGTCGCCGTGCCAGCCGTGGCCGTTCGCGTCCCGGGTCAGCGGCGGACGGTTGCTGTGGCCCGCCGGTGCGGGGGAGGTGAGCAACACGAGTTGACCCTGGGCACGGGCCGATCGGCCCGCCACGCTCGTCCGGACGCAGCACTTCGGACCACGTGAAAGGCCAGGAGATGACCAATCAGCACGCAGCCGGCGATCAGGAGGCCGCCGGGCCGCACGGGCCCGTGACGTGGCCCTGTTCCGGTATGCCCTGATCCGGGAGGCAGCGGACGCCTCGCTGAGCACCAGGGCCCGCGGGGTCCTGGTGCGCCAGCTCGCCGATGCCGAGCACACCGGCCCTACCGGTGAGCGGGTGCGGGTCTCGCGGGTCAGCCTGGACCGGTGGATCCGAGCCTGGCGCGCCGGCGGATTCGACGCCCTGGTCCCCTCGGCCCGGCACGCGCAGCCGCGGACCCCGGCGGGCGTGCTGGAGCTGGCCGCGGCCCTGAAGCGGGAGGTCCCCGGGCGTACCGCGGCGCAGGTCGCGGCGATCCTGGCCGAGCACGCCACCGTGGTGGTGCCTTCGGCGCGCACGTTGCAACGGCATTTCGCGCGCCTGGAGCTGAACACCCGCCCCGACGGCACCCCGCCGGTCGCGTTCGGCCGGTTCGAGGCTGCCGAGCCGAACGAGCGGTGGACCGGTGACGCGCTGCACGGCCCGGTCATCGCCGGGGCCAAGACGTACCTGCTGGCGTTCATCGATGACCACTCCCGGGCCCTGGTCGGGTACCGGTGGGGCCACGCCGAGGACACCCTGGCCCTGGCCGGTGCCCTGCGTTCCGGGCTTGCCGCCCGCGGGGTCCCGCAAGTGGTGTACCTGGACAACGGGGCGGCGATGGTCTCCAAGCAGCTGCTGCGTGCCCTGGCTGTCCTGGGTATCCGGTTGACCCACTCCCGGCCCGGGCAGCCCGCCGGGCGCGGGAAGATCGAACGCTTCTTCCGCACCGTGCGCGAACAGTTCCTCATCGAGCTGTCCGCGCCCGGCGCGCTCGAGAAGGTCACCGACCTGGCGACGTTGAACGAGCTGTTCACCGCCTGGGTCGAGACCGTCTACCACGCCCGGGTCCACACCGAGACCGGCCAGGCACCCATCGAACGGTTCCTGACCGGCGGGCCGCCAGCGGTGCCCACCCCGCAGCGGCTGCGCGAGGCGTTCCTGTGGTCCGAGCACCGCGCCGTGACCAAGACCGCGACCGTCTCCCTGCACGGCAACACCTACGAGGTCGACGCCGCCCTGATCGGCCGCCGGGTCGAGCTGCTCTTCGACCCCTTCGACCTGACCGACATCACCGTGCGCTACGCCGGACGCGACATGGGCACCGCCACCCCGCACCGCATCGGCCGCCACGTCCACCCCGCCGCCCGCGCCCAAGCCCCAGCGCCGGCGCCGGCCACCGGCATCGACTACCTCAACCTCGTCCGGGCCCGCCACACCACCGCCCTGACCGAGCGGGTGAACTACGCCGCCATCACCGAACAACCCCCACCCAAGACCGAGCACCCAGCGCCTATACGCGACGTCGCCGTACACGTCCTGCCCGGGCAGGTCGACCTGCTCGAGCTGCTCGACACCGCCACTGACCAGACGACCACCGAGCAGACCCTCGACCTTCAGGAGCAGTCATGACCCTGGATCGCCTGCAGGCCCACTACGGTTTCACCCGCATGCCGTTCGGCAAGGCCCTGGCCCCGGGCATGCTGCACCGTCACGCCTCCCACGCCGAGGCCGTCGCCCGGATCTCCTGGTGCATCACCGAACGTGCCCTCGGTGTGGTCACCGGCGAGGTCGGCGCCGGCAAGACCGTCGCCGTCCGGGCAGCCCTGGCGGCCCTGGACACCTCCCGGCACACCACGATCTACCTGGGCAACCCCGCCGTCGGCGGCCGCGGCCTCTACGGCGGGATCGTCACCGCCCTCGGAGGGATTCCCCGCTTCCACAAAGCAGCCCTGATCCCACAAACCGCCGACCTGCTCGCCGCCGAGGAACACGAACGCGGCCGCACCGTGGTCCTGGTCCTGGACGAGGCCCACCTGCTCACCGGCGACCAGCTCGAAGAGCTCCGCCTACTCACCAACGCCGACATGGACTCCCACTCACCCTTCGCGTGCCTGCTCATCGGGCAGCCCACCCTGCGCCGACGGATCAAGCTCGGCACCTTCGCCGCCCTCGACCAACGCATCGCCCTGCGCTACGCCCTGACCGCGATGAGCGCCACCGAGACCAAGAGCTACCTCGCTCACCACCTCGCCCTCGCCGGGCGCTCCGACACCCTCTTCAGCGACGACGCCACCGCCCTGATCCACCAAGTCGGACGAGGTACCCCCCGAGCGGTCAACAACCTCGCCGTCCAAGCCCTCGTCGCCGCCTACGCCGCGGGCAAGGCCATCGTCGATGAATCCTCCGCCCGAGCCGCCGTCACCGAAGTCACGACAGAATGACCACCACCGCGCCACCCTGACCACCAAGGGCCCGCCGGAACTCCCCGGCGGGCTCTTCCTTTCACCCCCGCACGTCATCACCGATCACGACGCCGCCATCGTCACCCGACGCGGCCGACAACACTCAGAGCCCGATGACCGTCGTTGGATCGGTCGGGACTGTCCGGCGAACGGTGTTTCCACCGACACGCCGACCGAGGGTCGGCGAGGAAGGTTGGTCAC
>NZ_BAAAPO010000026.1:156787-214907 GCF_039531185.1 Nostocoides veronense | reverse complement strand
TCATTTCCCGACCCGCCCGGCCGAGCCAGCCACCAGGCCGCACAGTCCTAAAGATCAGCGCTTCCCTAGGTCACCCATTCGGCCACAACTCGACCATTTGGGCGTGAGTCCCACCGCCGGATGGGGGACTCACGACCAAACGCGAGGGTTAGGACCGAATGGGGCGCGCAGGCGCGGGCGCGTTGTGTCCGGTGGCAGCGCGAGCAGGCCAGGAATGGGCCGCGCGGCGAGCGCGATCCGGCGTGGCAGGCGGGCCAGGATCTCGCGTCCAAGCCGGGCCGGATCGCGCAAATCGACGTGGGTTCGGCGCTGCAGGAAGACATTCCGCTGTAGCAGTCGGTCCTGGCGGGTCTTCTCGCGCAGCACTTCCCGACGCGGATCGCCGTCCTGCGCGTACTTCAACTCCCCGTCATACTCCTCCCCGATGACGATCAAGCCGCCCCTCGTGGTTCGCGGACGCCGGGGCTCGTCCGCTGTCCAGGCGCTGAGCGGGAACTCCCACGCCGCGTCGAGGAAGTAGCCGATCCCCTCCGCGTGGACCGGATACTGCCGCTCCGGCTCCGGCGCACCATTCGCGACGGCGCTCCAGATAAGCCCGCTCTCGCCCGAGGACTCGCACAGCCCGTTCGCGAGGGACACCACCGGTATGGCGGTCGGCAGACCGGGGCAGCAGCGGAAGTCGCGCCCCAGCCAGTCCAGGAGGTGGCCGCGGATGGCCTCCTGACGGGAGAGGTGGGCGCCGGGGTCCTCGCGGCTCGGACGCACCAGGATGCGAAAGCCGCTGTCCGCCACCGCCAAACCCCACCTCGGGCCGAGGCGCAAGGCACAGTCGAGGATGGTCCGGGAGATCGTCGTCACCCGCAGGCCGTCAATCTCTAGGACTTCGTCCGCGCCGAGTTCCGCGACATGCCGCTGGAGGTATGCCGATTGCCGACCCGGAGCACTCGGCCCGGTCACATGGGTCCGGCCGTCCCAGGGCGGCACCCACAGCCCGTGCACGCGCGCTGCCGAGGCATGCGAGATGACGACCTGGTCCCCGAGTCGGCCCCGGGTCGCCGCAATGCCGGCGAGCGCCTGATGCTCCCGCACCTGCCACGCCGGGCCGGTGACGGACTCGGCATACGCCCCGGGCCCGGCGCGAAAGTGTGGGCGCTCGCCTACGAGCCGGCGCAGGGTCGCCCGTGTGTGGTCGCGGGCGAGCAGCAGGCTGGGCAGGCGAGGGGCGGTGGGGTAGGTCGTCATACGACCTGAGCCTCACAGCTTTGGGGAGCGGGCGACATACCCCTGCCCAAAGCTGTGGACAGCGTGATCTGGCGGATTCAGCCTGTGGACGAACAGCCTCTGACTCCCACCTTCGGTCACAACTCGAGCGTTTGGGCGTGAGTCCCACCGCCGGATGGGGGACTCACGACCAAACGCGAGGGTTAGGACCGAATGGGGGACTCAGGGGGTGACGAAGTTCGACAGGCGCGCCTGAACGGCATACGAGATGGTGTTCGGGCCGCCGAGGACGACGATCCGCTTCGGCTCCAGCCGCATCAGCTCCGCGGCGACGGACTCGGGCAGCTTGGTCGTGTCAGTCAGCAGGACCGGGCCGGCCGTCATCCCCGCCACCGGGGCACCGGAGAGGGCATCGGAGAAGACCCGGCCGGAGGCGATATAGACCGTACCGACGCCGGGGTCGTAGGACAGCCTGGTGATCACCGCCGAGGTGGAGAAGCGGTCCGGGCCGGCCCACCGCTCGACGGCGGAGGCGTAGGCGCCGAGGGTCGCCTCGACGGCGGACGTGATGGTGTTCGTGCCACCCAGCACGACGATCCGGCGCGGCGCGAGGCGGGTGAGCTCGGTCGCGATGGCATCCGGCAGGTTGTCGGTGTCGACGAGGAGCACCGGGCCGGCATTCTTGCCCGCGACGGGCGCCCCGGACAGGGCGTCGGTGAAGACCCGGCCGGAGGCGACATACACCGTGTCCACCCCCGGCTCGTAGGACTCGGCCGAGATCGCCGCAGAAGTGGCGAATCGGTCCGCCCCGGACCAGCGCTCGCTCGGGGCGCCCGCCGCGCTGGCGGCCTGGGCGGCAACCGAATCGGTGATCGTGTTCGGTCCTTCGAGGACAACCACGCGGCCCGGGTTCAGCCGCGACAGCTCGCCTGAGATGTCCGACGGCAGCCCGTCGCGCTTGGTCAGGAGCACCGGGACATCCGTCATCCCTGCGACCGGGGCACCAGACAGGGCGTCGGTGTAGACCTCACCCGAGGCGAGGTATGCCGTGGCCACCCCCGGCGCGAAGGAAGCCTGAGAGATCGAGGCGCTCGCGGCATACCGGTCGGCGCCCGCCCAGCGAGTCGTCTTGGCCAGCCCGGGGTGAGGGCTTCGACTACGGGGGTGCCGTAGAACAGCCAGCCGATGCCGCCGAGTGCGGCGAGGTGGGCGATGATGCGCCCTGCGGTGCGGACGCGCTTCTGCCAGCGCGGGCGCGGCTCCCAGCGGGAGAGGGTGGCGGCGAGGTGGGCTGCCACGAGGATGATGATGGATTCCATGATTGGCTCCGTTTCTCCCGGAAAGGCCCTCCTGCCAGACCGGGCTAGTTGATAGTGCTGTGTCGCTTTGGGTGGCTTCCCGCTACGTCCACACTCTTAGTGTAGCAGGGGTATACCTATAGGGCAAGTAGGGATTCGTTGTGGAATGGTCAACGACGCCAGCCCTCACAGCGCAGTCGACCGTGCGCCCACCCATCCTGTGCGGGGCGCTGCGACACACCCATCCGACGCCAACGCCACCGACCCTCTAAGCCTGACCCAGGCAGCCGCGCGACATGGCAGCGGGCCTAAGCACCACCACCTCGAAGGGTTGTGATCAACCGTGGCACCTCGCCTCGCCGCACTCGCCGCTGGAGCTGCGCTCGCCGTAAGCCTCGGCGGCACCGCACACGCCTCCCCTGCCCCGGCCGCGGACGCCCAGGGCAACCAGGCTGGCCAACTGCTCGTCAGCAAGAAGGGCATCCTGACCGTTCTGCGCGCTGACACAGGCGCCGTGGTCCGCACCTACCCGAAGGCGTACGACGGGCACTGGTCCCCGGACGGGAAGCGGATCGTCTTCTCCGACGCCACCAACTACGACGGCCGGATCGGCGTGATGAACGCTGACGGCTCGGGCGCCACCATGCTCCCCGTGCCGCGGGTCGAGTCGACGCCGGACTGGTCCCCGGACGGGAAGTGGGTCACCTACCGGGCCTGTGTGAACGAGTGGAGCCCGTGGGTGTGCGACATCTACCGGATCAAGGCCACCGCGCCGTTCGGCAAGCCGATCAAGATCACCAACGCCACGGGGGACCCCAGCGGACTCTGCGCGGGCTATGAGGCCGACTACTACGGCGACGCCCAGTGGGCGCCCCGCGGCCCGTTCCTGGCGGTCATGCACGGCTGCTACGACTCGTGGCGGGAGCGGCGCTACCCGGAGGTGATCAACGTCGAGACCGGGAAGGTCGTCGGCCGTGGCCAGTTCGCCGGGCAGGAACCGTCCTGGTCCCCGGACGGGAACTGGATCGCGTGGACCGAGACCTCCCAGCTCGACGGGTTCGGGACGCCGTGCGTGCGGATCTCGACCGCCGACATGAAGGGCAGCTACCGGCTCACCGGGTGCAACACCGGGGACTACCAGACCGGGCGATGGCCGGTGTGGTCCCCGGACGGGTCCCGGGTCGCGTGGCTGCGGGGCTTCCCGACGACCAAGATGGCGATCCTGACCAGCTCGGCCAAGCCGGGATCGCCGCGAACGCTCATCGCTCGCGGCTACATGCCGATCTACGACTGGCGCTGACCCTCCCCCCTTCCCCAGCACCTCCACGCAACACCCCCCTCGAAAGCTTGTGATCAACGGTGGCACCTCGACTCGCTGCCCTCGCGGCTGGCGCGGTTCTCGCGGCAGGCCTCGGTGGCGCGCAGGCTCAGGCCTCCCCCGCGAACCCGGCACCGGCCCGCGCCGACACCGCTCGCCCGCTGCCTTCGCCGCACCGCCGCTGGCCACGGAGCGGCTGGCGGCGCTCGAGGCACCTGCCGTGCCGAGTGCGGGACCGCTGCCGGCGGCGCTGACGGCGGGCGCCGAGGCCGAGGATGGCCCCGCCAAACCGGCGGCGAGCAGGACGGCAAGAGCGGGCATGGTGAGGCGTGAGGGGCGAATCGACCTACGCGGGACGCTAGCGGCCAATCTTGCGGCGAAGGCAAGAGCACCGGCCAATTGGCCGCCTGACTGTTACCAGAGAGGTAACCTACGGTTCCGTAACCTACGCAACCGTAGGTTATAGTCGACCGTATGACAGCCGCCCCCCCGCGCCCGGCTCGCCGCATGACTGCGGGCCTCGCCGAGGGCGTGTGGAAGTTGGCGTCGGCCATTGCCACGCCGGTGCTCCCCGACGACTATCTCGATATGTTCGCCCCGCTGCGCGCGGGAGCGGAGCTGCGCGGACGCATCACGGCGATCCACCGCGAGACCGCGGATGCCGCGACCATCGTCATCACACCGGGCCGCTCGTGGGCCGGGCATGTGCCGGGGCAGTACGTCCGCATCGGCATCGACGTCAATGGCGTGCGCCAGTGGCGGGCCTATTCGCTCACCTCGCTCGCGGGCGCTCCCGATGGCACCATCGCGATCACGCCCAAGGCGATCCCGGATGGCGTCGTCAGCAACCATCTCGTTCACGACGCCCGCCCCGGCACCTTGGTCATGCTGGACCAGGCGATCGGCGACTTCACGCTTCCGACCCCGACGCCGGACAAGATCCTCTTCATCACCGGCGGCTCGGGCATCACCCCGGTCATGGGGATGTTGCGCAATCTGCCGCGCGATGGCGCCGACATCGTGCTCCTGCATTCCGCCCCCCGCGCCGAGGATGTGGTCTTCGCCGCCGAGCTCGCCGAGCGAGCGCGGGGCGGACAGCTCGACTTGCGGGTGCGGCATACGGACACCGACGGGATGCTCGACCTCGCCGACCTGGAGCGGGAGGTCCCGGACTGGCGGGAGCGTCAGGCCTGGGTATGCGGACCGACCGGCCTCCTCGACGCCGCCGAACTCCATTGGGCCGCAAACGATCTCACCGACGCACTGCACGTCGAGCGCTTCCGGCCGACGATCATCGAGCCCGGCGAGGGCGGCGAAATCACGCTCCTGGGTTCGAAGCTGACGATCGATGCCGATGGCGCGACCCCGATTCTCGATGCCGCCGAAGACGCCGGCGTGCTGATGAAGAGCGGCTGCCGGATGGGCATCTGCTTCGGTTGCGTCGTCACGATGCGCCAGGGCGCGGTCCGCGATCTGCGCACCGGCGAGATCACCACCGCCGAACCCGGCGATGAGTTGCCCATTCAAACCTGCATCAACGCCGTCGCAGGCTCCTGCGATCTGGAAGTCTGACCCCGGACGCCACGAGAGGAACTCCCCCATGACTTTGGCACCGGAACGCTCCGCCATTTCCCCGACCGCGCCGCACGTGACGCAGGCGCAACATGTCGCGGCCGAGCAGCACCGGCTCAACACCCGCCTCTCCCTCGAGGGCGGGGCCGAGCGCACGCATCCGCCCAAGAAGTCCGGGCGCCCCAACCCGATGGGGCACCTGACCAATGAGCAGATCGAGGCGATCGGGCGCGAACTCGACGCGATCCGCGCCGAGGTGATGGCGTCCCGGGGGGCGCGCGATGCGGCATACATCCGGCGCGTCATCCGGGTCCAGCGGGGCCTGGAGATCGGCAGCCGCGCGGTCCTGCTTTTCTCCAAGAACAAGTACGCGTGGCTTGCCGGGACGGCTGGGCTGTCGCTGGCGAAGATTCTCGAGAATATGGAGATCGGCCACAACGTTCTGCACGGTCAGTGGGACTGGATGCGCGATCCGAAGATCCACTCCACCTCGTGGGACTGGGATATGGCCTCGCCGGCCAAGCAGTGGCAGCACAGCCACAACCAGTTGCACCACACCTATACCAATGTGCTGGGGCGCGACAACGACCTCGGCTATGGCTTGTTGCGCGTGGACGAGGACCAGCCGTGGGAGTTGTTCCACCTCGGCCAGCCGATCTGGCACCTGATCAATGCGATGTTCTTCGAATATGGCATCGCGGCCTATGACCTGGAATTGCGCGGCAACCTGCAGAACTGGGACGATCTCAGCGAGGAGGAGAAGGCCGTTTTCAAGGCCAACCTCCACGAGATGCTCGGCAAGATCCGCAAGCAGGCGATGAAGGACTATGTCCTGCACCCGCTGGTGTCGGGGCCGAGTTTCCTGCCGACGCTGCTCGCGAATTTCACCGCCAACACGGTGCGCAATATCTGGTCCAATACCGTCATCATCTGCGGGCACTTCCCGGATGGCATCGACACCTTTGAGACCGACTCGATCGAGGGCGAGACCCGCGGCGAGTGGTACCTACGCCAGATGCTCGGCTCGGGCAATATCTCCGGCTCGAAGTTCACGCACATCATGACCGGCAATCTCAGCCACCAGATCGAGCACCACCTTTTCCCGGATATGCCGTCCAACCGCTATTCGGAGATCTCGCCGAGGATCAAGGCGCTGATGGAGCGCAACGATCTGCACTATGTGACCGGCCCGGTCCTGAAGCAGGCCTACCAGGTCTATCGCAAGGTATGCCGGCTGGCCCTGCCCAATGAGGAGCCCGGCCGTTCGCGGTGGTCGGTCGTGCGCGGTGAACTCGGCAAGGTCGTCAAGGGCAAGGGCGGCACCCGGACCAAGCGGCACCTACCCTCAACGGCCGACGCGTAGCTCGGACTATCATCGGCTACCGATCAGTAACCACAAGGGATGCGGGTAGCAGTGGCCGATGACAATGTGAATGCCTCCGTCCTCATCATCGGAGCCGGGCCGGCGGGCTTGGGCACCGCTGGGGCGCTCGCGCAGCGCGGTATTCGCAGCATCATCCTCGAACGCGCGGCGGATGTGGCCGCCTCGTGGCGCGGCCACTACGACCGCTTGCATCTGCATACGACTCGGACCCTGAGCGGCCTGCCCGGCCTGGAGATTCCGGCGGCCTATGGCCGGTGGGTCGCGCGCGATGACCTCGTGCGCTATCTCGAGGGCTATCGTGATCACTTCGGTCTGGATGTGCGGACCGGTGTGGAAGTCGTTGGCGTGGAACGCGCTTCGGCTGCCGTGAGCTCACCCTGGGTAGTGCGGTCGGCTAAGGGCGAGGAGTGGCACGCCCGGCATGTCGTCATCGCGACGGGCTACAACCACACTCCGGTCCTGCCGTCCTGGCCGGGGCAGGAGGACTTCCCGGGCGAAGTGATCCACGCCGCGAGTTATCGCAATCCGAGGCCGTATGCCGGCCGGTCGGTGCTCGTCGTCGGCACGGGCAATACCGGCTGCGAGATCGCCCAGGACCTCGCCGAGGCCGGTGTCGGTCCGGTCTGGCTCGCCGTCCGCACCCCGCCGCACATCCTGCGCCGAGACACCATGGGTATGCCGGCGCAGTGGACCGGCATCGCGGTCCGGCACCTGCCCGCGGCCGTTGTCGACCGGGTCGCCGCTGTCATCGAACGCACCTCGATCCCGGACCTGCGCGCGTATGGCGTGCCTCGGGCCAAGGCGGACCTGCTGACCCGCGTGCGGGTCGGGTCGATCCCGGTTCAGGATGTCGGCATCGTCGCCGCCATCAGGAGCCGCCGCGTCACGCCGGTGCCGGCCGTGCAGCGCATCGAAGGGGCCGTGGTTCATCTGGTCGACGGCAGCGTGGTCGAGCCGGATGCCATCATCATGGCGGCTGGCTATACGCGGGGTCTGGACGGCATCCTTGCCGGGCTGGGCGTCCTCGGCGCGGACGGTCGCCCGATTGTGCATGGAGCCCGAAATCCTTCTGGCGCAACGGGTTTGTGGTTCAACGGCTACACCAACCCGATCTCCGGCATGCTGCGCGAGATCAGCCGAGACGCCACCGCCATCGCGGCCGCCATCGCCCGCGGGTGACCCCCGGGCTTAGGGCAGGATGACCGAGCGGGAGAGCAGGTGCGGGCGGTCGGCGTCGCGGCCGGCCTCGGTGGCGAGCTGCACGGCATACCGGTGCAGGCGCGCCAACTCAGCGAGCGGTTCACCGCCGCCGTGCTCGACGGTGCCGCCGGCGGACTCGACGAGGTCAACGATGTCCGCGGGCACCCGGCGGTTAAGCGTGACGATAGCGAGCAGACCCAGCCAAGGACAAGCAGTTGCGCGCAAAAACTCTCAAAAACTCTCAGGCGGTCGATGGCTAGTTCGCGTGCCCTGCGCGACCCAGACCTCGGCGCGCACCGGGAGTGATGACTCGGCGGCGTTGGCCCCGACGCGGATCCGGGTATGTCGGATGGTCCCCCCGTCGCGCAGCAAGACTTCCCAGCGGGTGCCATCCGGAAGGTGGCTCGGCGCGATGGCGCCGGCTTGGGCCGCGCCGAGGTCGAGGCGGGTGTTGCTGCGCAGATCGTGCACGTGGGCGCTCGTCCCGTCGAGCAACAGGACGGCCGTCCTGCCGGTCGAGCGGGCCAGCCGAGCGGCGTGAATTCCTTCCGCAACAACGGAATTCACGCCATCGCACCAGAGTCTGACGCATCCATCCACATCTGTCGCCAGCAGGTCGAGATGTCGCCCATGCTCCACGAGATCGATGTCCTGCACGGCGTCCCCCACCTGCGCTGGCCCCATGTCGAGAGTGAGTCGGGGGTAGCCCGAACCGGGGTAGGCATGGGCGAGGCGAGCCCGGCCGCCCGTCACGAGCGCCGCGACGAGGGTGCCGTCGACCAGTTCATGCACCGCCGAATGCGCGGTCACGTCCTCGGCGAAGGCGCCCTGATCGACAAAGCCGGTTTCGGGTGCCCAGACCAGCCGCCGCAGGCTGCCACCGTCGGTCAGCGCGAGCACCTCGAGGTAGTCCGGGCCGTGCGAGACCTGGGTGATGGTCGAGGTGACATAGCGGAGCTCGCCACCGAAGCGCAGGGCGCCACTCCATCGGCCAACAGCCGCACCGGAGTGATCATCCTCGTCCTCAGTGTTGAACCACCCGACGAGCAGGCCATAGTCGGCCGCGCAGGCGACGATCTCGAGATTCCCGTTGCGGCCGTAATTGCCTTGGGTCGTCGCGGGGCGGCCGAGGGTGTCGGGCCACGCCTCCGTCAACAGGAGGCGATCCCCCAGGTCTGTCATGTGGCGCTCCTCCTCGGCAGCACACGTCAGGGTCGCTGCGTCCACGGTCGCACACGACCGAGGGTCAAGTGGCTGCCGGGCTCCGCCAAAAGTGCGGACCAGGCCACCTGCGAGATCTCCTCGGGCGTATGCCAGCGCGGGGCCCCCGCCGGCCCGGTCCAGCCAAGAATGCACGTCGTCACCTCGCCGGCGGTCAACCATTCGTCGATGGCGACGCCGGGGGCGGCGTACGCCGAGGTGAGGACGAGGACCCGGCGAGCAGCCTTGCGGCACAAGGCCTCCCACGTGGCGGGGGTGACTGTCGGGGCGTAGGCCACCACGGCATACCCGGGCTCGAGACGGGCGACGAAGGACGCCACCGCACCGCCGTCGTGGCCATCGAAGAGCACGACTTCATCCCACGCGCCCCGGATCGGCGAGCTGCCCCGTGCGATGCCGAGCCGCTTGCGGTCGGCGGGGAGGAGGCTGGAGAGCGGCGCCAGGATTCCGGTCGCGCCGAGGACGACATACGGTGGCTGCACCGGATCGCTCACCCCTGAAGGATCGCCCATGCCGTGGATCGTCGTCACCACACCTGCCTTGGTCGAGCCGGAGCAGGCGGACGCCCTCGCGGTCTCGGTTGCTGCGGCTGCCGCCGACGCGCTGGACCTCTCAACTCGCGACATCATCGTGCTGAAGCAGGCGGCCGTGGCTGCTGCCGGTGCGGGCGCGTATGTGGTCGTGTCCGGCCGCGCTCGGACACCTGATGCCGAAGAGAGCCTGGCCACAGCCGTGAAAACTATTGTGGCGCAGGTGCTTTCGGTGTCACCGGAGCTGGTTGGATTGACCCGCTCCACGACCTGACGCGACGTCAGGCGGTGCCAGTTTCGTCCAACGCCACGGCCGCGCGCCCGGCTTCGAGCCGCGCGATCGGCACGCGGAACGGGCTGCACGAGACATAGTCGAGCCCGACATTGTGGAAGAAGTGGATCGACTCGGGGTCACCGCCGTGCTCACCGCACACGCCGGCGTGGATGGCGGGCTTGGTCCGTCGTCCGCCGTCGACGCCGATCTTGACCAGCTGCCCGACACCGAGCGCGTCGAGGGTCTCGAACGGGCTGATCGTCAGGACGCCATTCTCGAGGTACTCGGCGAAGAAGCCGCTCTCGACGTCATCGCGGGAAAAGCCCCAGGTCGTCTGGGTTAGATCATTGGTGCCGAAGGAGAAGAAGTCGGCTTCCTCGGCGATCCGATAGGACGTCAGGGCCGCCCGAGGCAGCTCGATCATGCAGCCGATCGGAATCGACAGCGCGACCCCGGAGGACTCGGAGACCTCGGCGATGATCTTTTCGGCCATATCGCGGATGATCTGCAGCTCGCGGACCGACCCGATCAGCGGGACCATGATTTCCGGCTTCGGTTTGCGCCCCTGCTCGATCAACGCGACCGTCGCCTCGGCGATCGCCCGGATCTGCAGGGCGAAGAGGCCGGGGATCTTCAGGCCGAGCCGCACGCCCCGCAGGCCGAGCATCGGGTTCGCCTCGTGGGTGCGTTGCACCGCCGCGAGGATCTCCTTGTCATGCTCGTCCGCGCCGCCATCTTGGTCGGCAAGCGCCACCTGGACCGAGAGCTCCGTCAGGTCCGGGAGGAACTCGTGCAGCGGCGGGTCGATCAGTCGAATGGTCGTCGGGAGGCCGTCCATGGCGGAGAGCAACTCCTCGAAGTCGCCCCGCTGGAGGGGGATCAGGGCGTCCAGGGCCGCGTCGCGCTGCTCCGGAGTTTCGGCGAGGATGACGCCCTCGATGAACTTGCGCCGCTCGCCGAGGAACTGGTGTTCGGTGCGGCACAAGCCGATTCCCTGCGCGCCGCGGGCGCGGGCCCGCACGGCATCCTCGGCGGTGTCGGCGTTGGCGCGCACCCGCAGGCGGCGGACGCCATCGGCATACCGCAGCAGCCGGTCGACGGAACGGATCAGGTCGAGGGTCTCGATATCGCCCTCGACCGCTTGCTCGGCGGCGTCGATGCCCTCGCTGATGTAGGTCAGGACGGGGGAGTCGACGACGGGCACTTCGCCGACGAAGACCTCCCCGGTGGCGCCGTCGATGGCGATGACATCGCCCTCCCCGAGCTGAGTGTCGCCCACCTGCACGGTCCGCGCGGAGGTGTCGATCTTCATCGCTTCGGCGCCGACGACGGCGCACATGCCCATGCCGCGCGCGACGACCGCGGCGTGCGAGGTCTTGCCGCCGCGGGCGGTCAGCACGCCGACGGAGGCGATCATGCCGGGCAGGTCCTCAGGGGAGGTTTCTCGCCGGACGAGGATGCACTTCTTGCCGTCCTTCTGACGGGCGATGGCCGAGGCGTTGTCGAAAACGATCTCGCCAACAGCGGCGCCGGGCGAGGCGCCGAGGCCCTTGGTCAGGGCGGTGATCCCGGACTTCGCATCGAAGTGCGGGAAGAGCAGCTGGCTCAGTTGTTGGCCGCTGACGCGTCCGAGGGCCTCGTCCAGGGTGATCAAGCGCTCGTCGACGAGTTGGGTGGCAACGCGGAAAGCCGCTGCGGGAGTGCGCTTTCCGACGCGCGTCTGCAGCATCCAGAGCTTGCCGCGCTCGATCGTGAACTCGATGTCACATAGGTCGCGGTAGTGCGTCTCCAGCCGGCGCATGGCGGCGCGCAGCTCGGCATACGACGTGGGGTCGAGCTCTTCGAGTTTGGTCAGCGGGAAGGTGTTGCGAATCCCCGCGACGACATCCTCGCCTTGCGCGTTGGGGAGGTAATCGCCATAGACCCCGCCATGGCCGGTGCTCGGGTCGCGGGTGAAGCAGACACCGGTGCCGGAGTCCTCGCCGAGGTTGCCGAAGACCATCGCCATGACATTGACCGCGGTGCCGAGGTCGTCGGCGATGCGTTCGCGGCGGCGATAGAGCCGGGCGCGCTCGGTGTTCCAACTGTTGAAGACGGCCTCGATCGCGGCGTCGAGTTGATCGCGGGGGTCCTGGGGGAACTCCTCGCCGGTCTGCTCGAGGATGATCTGCTTGTATGCCGCGACGACCTTCTTGTGGTCATCTGCGGTCAGGTCGGTGTCCTGGGTGGTGCCGGCGTCGGCCTTGATCTCATCGAGCGCCTCGGAGAAGAGGTCGCCCTCGATGCCGAGGACGGTCTTGCCGAACATCTGGATCAGGCGGCGGTAGCTGTCCCACGCGAAGCGCTCATCCTTGGCGAAGGTGGCCAGGCCTTTGACGGACTCGTCGTTCAGGCCGACGTTGAGGACCGTTTCCATCATGCCGGGCATCGAGAACTTGGCCCCAGAGCGGACCGAGAGCAGTAGTGGCTCTTCGTCCGCGCCGAAGTGCCGGCCGATGGTGTCCTCGGTCTTGCGCAGGGCCATCGTGACTTCGACACGCAGGGTCGGCGGCACCTCGCCCGTGCGCAAGTAGGCCTTGCACGCTTCGGTCGAAATCGTGAAGCCGGGAGGCACGGGCAGGCCCATATTCACCATCTCGGCAAGATTCGCCCCCTTGCCGCCCAGCAAGTCCTTCTGGTCCTTGTTGCCCTCACTGAACTGAGTCACATATGTGGCCACGACGCCTCCTCGCGTATCTGCTTCCCATGCTTCCACGCGCGTGAGGGGACTCTTGCCGTAAGGACCGCCCTGCCGGAATGGGCGTGACGAAAGCGACAGCATGGGAACGCTTTCATGTGGTCTGCGTCCACAATGTGGGTGTGCCGACCTCCTGGACTGCCGCGCAAGTGCTGCGCATTGCGAAGGCGAATCCGTCGTGGTTCGACGGGCGGACCGCTGTCGCGGCGCCGACCCGCCTCGGGACGGGGGAGTCGTATGACGCGTGGTTGGTGGAGGCGTCCGACTCGGCCCGGTCTGGCGGCTTGGATGGCTCGCGCGCGGGTGTCCGGGTGGTGCTGCGCGTGGCGCGGCGGCCGCTGGGGGAGTTGCCGGCCGATCCCTTGGAAGAACTCGCGGCTCTGCGGTTGGCCCCGCCCGGCGTCGGTCCGCGGGCGCTCGGTCTGGCGGTGATCTTTGAGGACGGCAGTCCGGCTGAGCAGGACGATGCGTCGCCGCGGTATCCGGTAATGGCTGAGGCCCTTGTTCCGGGGGAGGTGCTGAGCGCCGAGCGTTGGACGGGCGCGATGCGGCGCCGGCTGGCGGGACGGCTGGCCGCACTGCATACGCGCAGCTTCGCGGCACCGGGCTCGGCCCGCGACGCCGAGGCGGGGGCGCTCGCGGCTTCCGGGCGTCTCGACTTCCCCGGCGAGATCGCGGGGATCGTGGACTACTGGAACGGCCGCTTGGTCGGCCCTGCTCGCGATGAGTGGGCGCCACTCATCGACCCGATGATGGCGTATGCCGAGCGGCTCGCGCCCGAATTCATTGCTGTGCAGGAGTTTTCACTCATCCACGGCGACCCGGTGCTGACGAACATCCTTGTGAACGGCGAGGAGCCGCACCTCGTGGACTGGGAGTGGGCGCGCATCGGCGACCCGGCCCGCGATCTGGGCTTCCTCGGCGGGGCCGTCCATGCGCAGCCCTGGTATGCACCATTGGACGATCGGGAGATCACCGACTTCCTGCAGGAGTATGTCGAGGCGGGCGGCCGCGGTGAGGTGGCGCAACTGCGGGTGCGCCGGGATGCCTGGCTCGCTGCCGAGGGCTTCGCCGTGCTGGCATACCTGCTGTGGGTGGAAACCGACCGCGCCGGGGGCCTCAGTCCCGCCAACCGTCGCACCCTCGCCGGCCTGCGCGCCACCCTCCCGGCCTACCTCCGACGCGCCCCGGGGGTCGACTAACCTCTGCTAGCCGAGCTTCCTCGGTTTCGACGCCGTCTCGACCATGGCCGAGGAGGCCAAGGAGCCACGGCGCGATATGCCGCGCGCCATCTTGTTGGTGACCGTCGGCGGCGGCCTGCTCTTCATCTTGCTGTCGTGGGCGGCGCAGGTGCCGCGTCCGTCGACGACCTTCGAGACCGCGGACTCCGGGGCCACCGAGGTGATGACGACGATCGGTGGCAACCGATGGCGCTCTTCTTCACCGCGGCCTATGTCGCCGGCGCCTTCGGGTCGGCCCTGACCTCCAAGGCGTCGGTGACGCGCATCGTGTATGCCATGGGTCCCGATGGCACCTTGCCGCGTCCGCTCGGGGTGCTCGCCGCGCGGTGGCGCACCCCGGTGCTCGCCATCGCCCTGGTCTCACTGATCTCGCTCGCCGGGCTCACGGTGGACCTCGGTCAGCTCTTCTCGGTCGTGAGCTTCGGGGCGCTGACGGCCTTTTCGGTGGTGAATCTGTCTGTCGTCAAGCATTTTTGGCTCGACAAGGCTCCCGACCGGAACGTCCTGATCCATCTCGTGCTGCCGCTCATCGGGTTCGCATTGACCGTATGGCTGTGGACCTCCCTGTCGGGCGATGCGCTCAAGGTCGGCCTCATCTGGCTGGTCGTCGGCATCGCGTGGCTGGGTTTCATCACCCGTGGCTTCCGCAGCCGGCCCCCGCAGGTCACCGTCGACCTGTGAGGACCTGCTCCCATGTATGACGTGACGGAGGCGTCTCTCGCGCGTCTCGCCGGTGCCCTGCGCTCCGGCGAGACGACGAGCGTCGAATTGGTCGAGGCCTATCGCGCGCGGATGGCGGCCTATGACGCCGGCGGTCCCTGCTTGAACGCCGTCGTGCACGACCCGACGGTGCTCGAGCCCTCCACTCCGAGGGCGGGTGCGGCGGCCGCCGACGCGCGAGGGAGACCGGCCAGCGCGGCTGCGCTACCGGCCGTGGTCAGCAGGGTGCGACGCGAGATCGCCATGACCATGTCCTTTCCGTCAGTCGCCGCGAAGGGCGCTGAGAACGACGGGCAGTTCCGGCAGCAGGTCGCGGGCGAGATAGCCGATCCGGCCATAGCGCGCGGCGAGGGTGTCACCGGCCGAGGCATGGACGTGGCTCGCCCAGACGGCCGCGCGGTCCGGCTCGGCGCCCCGGCTGACCAGGCCGACGATGGCGCCCGCGAGGACGTCACCGCTTCCGGAGGTGCCGAGCCCGGTGTCACGGGTCGTGCCACGCCATACCTCCCCCGCGGGGGTGGCGATCCACCCGTGGCAACTCACGACCGCACCGAAGCGCGCGGCGAGCTCGACCGCCGGCGCGCCGACATCTTCGACACCGATCTCGCCGGTCCCGGTGAGCCGGGCAAGCTCCGCCGTATTGCAATTGGTGACCAGCCGGCCGGCGATGCTCCCGCGCACCTCTGGTGCCAGCTCCGGCAGGACGGTGAAGCCGTAGGCGTCCAGGACGATGCGGGCATCGCCGGCGAGCAGCGGGACGACCTCCTCGACGAGGCGCACGGTGCCCTCGGCATCGTCGAGTCCGGGCCCGATGAGCATCGCGTCGGCGCGGTCGAGTTCGCGGCGCAGGGCACCGGCCGCACCGACTCCGGTGATCGAGCCCGTCGCACTCTCCGGCAACGCCTCCACACCCGACTCCGGGACCGCCACCGCGACGGCGGTCGCGACCGACTCCGCGACGGCGAGGGTGAGCCGCCCAGCCCCCATCCGCAGTGCGGCCTGACCGCTCAGCACGGGCGCGCCCGGGGTGCGCCTCGCCCCGCCGACGACCAGCACCTGGCCGCGAGCGGTCTTCGAACCCGTCGGGGTCGGCAGCGGCCACTGCCGCAGCAGGGCCGGCGTGATGGGTCGCGGATTCGCGGCCGTGCCGCCCGAGGTCTCGGGGTGGGCGAGACCGTCGGCGCGTCCGCTCACCGGCCGCCGACCTCGTCAGAGGCTCCCGGTTGATCGGTGACCGCCACGCCAACCTTGGTCAGGTGGGCATCCTCGTTGTATGCCGTGACCGTCCACCCGGTGGCCGAGTCTCGTCGCGCACGATGCGCACGATCGCCGCATTGCGCAGGCCATTGGTGCGCGACCGCTCGAGCACCGCCGCCTCGTCGAGACCCTCGGCGACATAGGTGAAGAGCAGGATGACGACATCATGTGAGGCGACCAGAATACGTTGTGCCTTCTCGGTATTCGCCAGATCCGTCAGCACGGAGCGAACGCGGAAGGCGACATCCGCCCACGACTCGCCGCCCGGTGGGCGGTAATAGAACTTGCCGAGCCAGTCGCGCCGGGCCGCTTCCTCCGGATATTTCGCGCGGATGCCGGCCGCGGTCAGGGCATCGGTGATGCCCATATCCCGATCGCGCAGCCGCTCGTCGACGCGATAGTCGAGGTCTGCGTGGCAGACCTCCATGGCGATCTCGGCGGTCTCGCGGGCCCGGCGGAAGGGGCTGGTCCAGACGATCTGGGGTCGTTCGTCATCGGACAGTTCGCTCAGCCAGCTGCCGAGGGCCGCTGCCTGCTCGCGGCCGGTCGCAGACAGGACGACGTCGGCATCGCGCGCCGGAACCTCGATGCGCTCCAATGAATTTCGCGCGGCCGCCTCGGCCGCGACATTGCCTTCCGACTGGCCGTGACGGACGAGGATCAACTCCTTCGGCGCGGCCGTCTGCGGTGCTGTCGATTGGGTCATCGAAGTCCTTCCTCGTCATCGGCCGGGCCGGGTGCGACCGTCCCGACCGGTCCCACCGTAGCCGTCGGCACCCGCGCGATGAACGGGAGCCGGCACACGCCTGCGGCAGGCTCGGAGAATGCCCGCCCTCTTCCGCCCGCACGGCCCGGCGATCGGGCTACGGTGACGGAGGAAAGGCACCTGGGAGTCCCCGGGCGCCACCGAGGAAAGGAGCCCTCATGGGTTTGGGAGAGAAGTTCGAGGCCGCCAAGGACCAGATCGTCGGTGATGCCAAGGAAAAGTTCGGCGACGCAACCGACGACGGGTCGATGCAGGCCGAAGGCGCCGCGCAGTCCGCGAAGGGCGACCTCCGCGAGGGCTGGGAGAACGCCAAGGACGACATGGGCGACGCCCTCGACGATGCCAAGAACAAGCTGGACTGAGCCCCGAGCGGCTCAGCCCTGAAGCGACGGCGCGGCACGATCCCGGTTGGGACGTGCCGCGCCGTTCGCATGGGGCCCAGCCCTCACCTGTGAGTTCTCACGCCTCGGGTGCCCGGACAGCCGCGACGAGCAGGCGGGCACCCGGGCTCGGGGTCGGCTGGGGTGAGCCCGGTGCCCGCGGGCCGAACCCGGCTCGGCAAACGCTCGGGCGCCGTTCGGCGGGCAGCGCGAGGTGGTGTGAAACGGTGGGGAGATGACGACATACGGACTGCTCATCACTGGCAGCGGACCGGCAGGGGTGAGCGCCGCGGAGGCGTATGCCGACGCCGGCGGACCGGGGCCGGTGGCGTTGCTGACGGCCGACCCGCACGCGCCCTACGAACGGCCGCCGCTGAGCAAGAACGCGCTCACGTCGCCCGGCGACGTCGAGCCGACCCCGATCACCGAGGCGACCTTGCCGGACGGGGTCGACGTGCGGCTCGGGGCGACGGTGACCGCCGTCGATCTGGGGGCACGCACCGTGCAGGTGGGCGGGGAGACGCTCACCTTCGAGCGGCTCGTCGTCGCGACGGGATCCACGCCATTGCCGCTCCCCGGCGCGGAGGAGGACGCCGAGATCCACGCTCTGCGATCGCTCCAGGATGGACGCGACCTCGCCCGCGCAGCCCAGCACGCGCGGACCGCGCTCGTCATCGGGTCGGGCTTCATCGGCTGCGAGGCCGCCGCCTCTCTCGCTCGCAGCGGTCTCGACGTCACTCTCGTGACGCCGGAGGACGCACCGCAGCAAGAACGCCTGGGTTCGTATGCCGCGCAACAGATTTCGAGTTGGCTGGCCGATCTCGGGGTCGACGTGCGCACCGGCGTCGAGGTGACATCCGTCCACGCGCCGCGCACGGTGCACCTGAGCGACGGCCATACGTTGGCGCCGGATCTGGTGCTGGCCGCCCTGGGTATCGCGCCGCAGGGCGATCTCCTCGGTGACGCCGGGGCACTGACATACGAGGGCCGCGTCGTCGCCGACGAACACTTGCAGGCGGCTCCCGGGGTGTGGGTGGCCGGCGATATCGCGCGGGGTCTGCATGCGATCGCCGGACGCGCCCTCGCGGTGGAGCACTGGGGTGACGCGCTGGCCATGGGCGCGGTCGCCGGTCGCAATGCCGCGGTCGGCGACGACGGGGAACAGGAGCGCTGGGAGGAGGTGCCCGGCTTCTGGTCCACCATCGGCGAGCACACGCTGCAATATGCCGCCTGGGGTGACGGCTACGACCGCGAGGAAGTGGTCGGGCGGGTGGGGGGCTTCACGATCTGGTATGCCGACGCCGCCGACACCCTGGTGGGCGTGCTGACCTACAACGCGGACGCGGACTACGAGCGGGGCCGGCGGCTCATCGCGGCCGGGGCCGGCATCGCTGAGGCGATGCGCGGCGACGACATCCCGGAGCTTAGGGGCGGGCGCAAAACTTGCAACTTGTGCTAAGCGCGCTAACTGGTGCTAGCACCACTTAGGACTCCGGCCTGGGCGCGCAACTGGTGCTAGCACCACTTACGGTGCGAGCCCCCAGGTTGCAACCGGTGCTAAGCGCGCTAACTGGTGCTAGCACCACTTAGGACTACGGGCCGGGGGGTGCCGGGCCGGCGGCGGCTACTTGCCGTCCAGGGCGTCGAGCAGGGCCGAGCAGAAGGCCGGGAGGTCGTCGGGGTTGCGGCTGGTGATGAGATTGCCGTCGATGACGACTTCCTGGTCGGTCCACGTGCCGCCGGCGTTGCCGATATCGGTCTTCAGGCTCGGCCACGAGGTCAGCTGCCGCCCGTCGACGGCATCGGCTTCGACGAGGGTCCATGGCGCATGACAGATGGCGGCGACCGGACGGCCGCTGTCGACGAACTCACGGACGAAGGCGACCGCGTCCTTGTCGGTGCGCAGTGCGTCCGGGTTGGCGACGCCGCCGGGCAGGACGAGTGCGGCGTAGTCCCCACCTTGGGCGTCGGCGACGGTCACATCGACCTTCTTGGTGTCGGCCTTGTCGAGGTGGTTGAACATCTGGACGGTGCCACTCTCGGGGCTGATGAGCACGGGCTGGTAGCCCGCCTGCTCCAGGGCCTTCCACGGCTCGGTCAGCTCGACCTGCTCGATGCCTTCGGCCGCGACGAGGAAGGCGACCTTCTCGGAGTTCTGGCTGTCATTGCTGGTGGTCATGGCTCCAACGTATGCCGAGCGGCGACCCTGGCGGGGTCTAAGGCACTGGTCATACGCTGTGGGCATGACGCACGAAAGTGACACTGCGACAGCCGAATACACCGTCGTGCCGCTCGCCGAGGACACCTGGGACGCCTTCGCCGAGCTCGTCGAACGCAACAACGGGGTGTATGGCGGGTGCTGGTGCATCGGCTGGCATCTCGAGCGCAAGACGCACGGTCTGGATCACCGCGCAGAAAAGGAACGCCTCGTGCGAGCCGGCGAGGCGCACGCGGCGATCGTGCTGGACGCCGCAGGTGCACTTCACCCTGCCGCGGCGGGCGCGTGAAGTGCACCTTTCCCGCATGCGGCGAGAAAGTGTGACAGGTGAGACCCGGGGCGGGGTATTCCACCCTTTCGAACCACCTGCCTTAGGCCTTTTCCCGGGCGCGCTCCTGGTTGACTCGAGGGGTCACATCTGCCAACCGTCCGCTTAGGAGTTTCGCGTGGCAACCCAGAAGAAGACCCCCAAGCAGTCGCCCACCGGCCAGAGCGCCGAGGTGCGCGGCGCCGGTGACGAACTGCACCAGCGCGCAGGTGGAGACGTCCCGGCACTGACGACCGCGCAGGGCGCGCCGATCGCCGACGACCAGAACTCCCTGCGGGCCGGCGACCGCGGCCCGACGCTGCTCGAGGATTTCGCCCTGCGCGAGAAGATCTTCCACTTCGACCATGAGCGCATCCCCGAGCGCATCGTCCACGCCCGCGGGTATGGCGCCCACGGCGTCTTCGAGTGCTACGAGCCGCTCACCGATCTGACCAAGGCAAGCGTCTTCGCCGAGGCCGGCAAGCAGACCGAGGTCTTCGTCCGCTTCTCCACCGTCGCGGGCAATCTCGGGTCCTTCGACCTGGCCCGCGATGTCCGCGGGTTCGCGACGAAGTTCTATACGGACGAAGGCAATTGGGACCTCGTCGGCAACAATATCCCCGTCTTCTTCATCCAGGACGCGGTCAAATTCCCCGACCTGGTCCACTCCGTCAAGGAGGAGCCGGACCGCGGCTTCCCGCAGGCGCAGTCGGCGCACGACACCTTCTGGGACTTCGCCTCGCTGATGCCCGAGTCGACCCATATGACGCTCTGGCAGATGTCCGACCGGGCGATCCCTCGCTCCTTCCGGATGATGCAGGGCTTCGGCGTGCACACCTTCCGCTTCGTCAACGCCGCGGGCAAGAGCAGCTTCGTCAAATTCCACTGGACCCCCGTGCTCGGTATGCAGTCAGTCGTCTGGAACGAAGCCGTCAAGATCAATGGCGCCGACCCCGACTTCCACCGTCGCGATCTCTTCGAGTCGATCGAGGCGGGCAGCTTCCCGCAGTGGGAGCTCGGGGTCCAGGTCTTCGACGACGCCTTCGCCGACTCCTTCGAGTTCGACATCCTCGATCCCACCAAGCTCATCCCCGAGGAACTCCTCCCCGTCCGCCCGGTCGGCCTGATGACCCTGAACCGCACGGTGACCAATGTCTTCGCCGAGATCGAGCAGGTCGCGTTCATGACGCAGAACGTCCCGCCGGGCATCGACTTCAGCAACGACCCGCTGCTCCAGGGCCGCAACTTCTCCTATCTGGACACCCAGCTCAGCCGCCTCGGGAGCACGAATTTCACCCAGATCCCGGTCAATGCACCACGCTGCCCGGTCGCGCACTTCCAGCGCGACGGCCATATGCAGATGTCCACCCAGCCGGGGCGGGCGACATACGAGCCCAATTCGTTCACCGGTGTCGACGGCGGCCCGCGCGAGGTGGGCGAGAGCGGTCACGTCCCTGTCGAGGAGGAACTGACCGGCGCCAAACGGCGCATCCGCAGCGAGTCCTTCGCCGACCATTACAGCCAGGCGCGCCAGTTCTGGATCAGCCAGACGCCGGTCGAGCAGGACCACATCGTCGCTGCCTATGTCTTCGAACTCGGCAAGTGCCAGATCGAGGCGATCCGGGCCCGGATGGTCGCGAACCTGCGCAATGTCGACGAGCAGCTCGCGACTCGTGTCGCCGAGGGCCTGGCCCTCGACCTGCCCGACGCCAGCCCGGCCAAGGTTGCGACCATAATGGACATCGAGGCCTCCCCCGCCCTCAGCCTGCTGGGCCGGGCCAAGGAGACCTTCGAGGGTCGTAAGCTCGGCCTCGTCGTCGGCGACGGCGCCGATGCCGCGCTCGTCAAGGCCGTGCAAAAGGCGGTCAAGGATGCCAAGGCGTCCATGGAGATCATCGCGGTCGCCGTGGGTGGTGCCACGCTCGCCGACGGCTCGAAACTCCCTGCGGACCAAGCGATCGCCGGTGCCCCGTCGGTCCTGTATGACGCGGTCGCCGTCATCGGGGGCGAGGACGGCGGCGCGGCCCTGGGCAAGGAGCCCGCGGCGCGTAACTTCCTCAACGACGCCTTCCATCACTACAAGGTGATCGGTCTCGGCAGCGCCGACGCGATGGTCAAGGCCGCCGGCCTCGACCAAAAGATCGAGGGCGACGACGCCGTCCTGCAGCTCGACAAGGCCGCCTCGGTCCAGGCCTTCCTCCAGCGTTGCGCCAAGCCGCGCAAGTGGGATCGCCCGATCGGCGTCTGACCGACGCCTCAGGCCGCGGCCGGCTCACGCCGGTCGCGGCACACCCCCACGACATACCGCCACAATCGTCAGAGGAGCAGATGTGCGCGCATTGACCTGGCAAGGCACCCGGGACGTCCAGGTCCGGGAGGTGCCCGACCCGCGGATCGAGCATCCGACCGACGCCGTCATCAAGGTGACGTCGACCGCGATCTGCGGCTCGGATCTGCACCTCTACGAGCCGCTCGGCCCCTTCCTGGCCAAGGGCGACATCCTCGGTCACGAGACGATGGGCATCGTCGAGGAGGTCGGGAGCGAGGTCACGCATATCGCTCCCGGCGACCGCGTGGTCATCCCCTTCAATATCTCGTGCGGGCACTGCTGGATGTGTACGCGCGGCTACACCGCGCAGTGCGAGACGACCCAGGTGCGTGAGCAGGACAAGGGCGCGGCGCTCTTCGGCTACACCGAGCTCTATGGCTCGGTGCCCGGCGGTCAGGCGGAATATCTCCGTGTACCGCAAGCACATTTCGGCCCCGTCAAGGTCCCGGACGGCTTCGCCGACGAGCGCTTCCTCTATCTGTCCGACATCTTCCCCACGGCCTGGCAGGGCGTGGAGTATGCCGAGGTCGAGGAGGGCGGCACCCTCGCCGTCTTCGGTCTCGGCCCGGTTGGGCAGCTGGCGACGCGGATCGCGAAGCACAAGGGACTGCGCATCATCGGCGTCGACAGTGTCCCCGAGCGTCTCGCCCTCGCCCGTGAGTGGGGCATCGAGGTGCTCGACACCTCCGAGGTCAAGGACATCCCGCTCGCGATCAAGGACCTCACCGAGGGCCGCGGTGCGGACGGCACCCTCGACGCGGTCGGTATGGAAGCGCACGGCAGCCCCATCCTCGGAGCGGCCGTGAAGGGTGCCGGCCTGCTGCCGGATGCCGTCGCCAAGCCGATGATGAAGACGATGGGCGTCGATCGCCTCGGGGCTCTGCGCTCGGCCATCGGCTCGGCTCGCCGGGGCGGGAGCGTGTCGGTCGTCGGGGTATATGGCGGCATGGCCGATCCCATGCCGATGATGGAGATCTTCGACCGGCAATTGTCGCTGCGTTTCGGCCAGTGCAATGTGCGCCGCTGGGTCGACGACATCGTGCCGCTGCTCTCCGAGCAGGATGACATCTTCGGGCTGGAAACCCTTGCAACACATCGCCTTTCGTTGGATGAGGCGCCGCACGGATATGAGATCTTCCAGAAGAAACAGGACGGCTGCATCAAGGTGGTGCTGACACCATGACCGGCGAAGCCGCCGGCATCGCCCTCGTCGCCGGAGCCTCCCGCGGCCTGGGCCTCGTGCTCGGCACCGAGCTCGCCCGGCGCGGCTACACCGTGCACGGCTGCGCGCGCGACGCGGAGGAACTGGAGCGCGCGCGTCCGCTGGTGACCGAGCGGGCCGGCGGTTCGGGACGCTTCGTGCCGGCCGTATGCGATGTCCGCGATCCCGACGCCGTGCAGGCCTGGGTCGAGCAGGTGCTCGCCGACGAGGACCGGATCGACGTGGCCGTGCACGTCGCGGGGATCATCCAGGTCGCACCGCTGGAGTCGACCACCCTCGGGCATTTCCGCGATGCCGTCGACACCATGCTCATGGGTCCGGTGCACCTCGCCTTGGCCGTGCTGCCGTCGATGCGCGAACGGTCATACGGCCGCATCGGGATCGTCAGTTCGGTCGGGGGGCTCGTCGCGGTCCCGCATCTGCTGCCGTATACCGTGGCGAAATTCGGTGCGACCGGCCTCGCCGAGGGGCTCCACGCCGAATTGCAGGGGACCGGCGTCACCGCGACCGCCGTGACCCCTGGCCTGATGCGCACCGGCGGCCATTGGGCGGCTCAGTTCGCCGGGGATGCGACCGAGGACTATGCCTGGTTCGCGCCCGGCGCCTCGTTGCCGGTCCTCTCCATCGACGCCGATCGCGCGGCCCGCCGCATTGCCGACGGGGTCATCGCCGGCAAGCCGACGGTCGAACTGACCCCGCTGACGATGATCGGCCGGCGCGTGCACGGACTCGCACCGGCGACGACGACGCGCGTCATGGGACTTATCGGCCGCGCGCTGCCGGAGGGCCCTGATCGCGGCCCCTCGATGTCCTCCGAACGTCCACAGATCGACGGTGCGACCGCTCGCCGGCGGCTCGCCTCACGTGTCGTCGACACGCTCAGCACGCTCGGCGACCGGGCCGCGCGCCGCAACAACGAGAGCGGCTGAGCAGCATGGAACTCGAGGCGACCATCGTCACGCGGGCCCGTGACCTCGGTCGCGCGCTCGCCGCCGAGGGCGACCTCGCGGACACCTTCGCGTTCGCCGAGGAGTTGTCGCCCTGCGCGCGCGAATTGGGGAGCGACTCCACGGCATATCTGCGCACTCTGATGTCGCTCGGTGCCGGCGACCTCTCCGTCGCGCGCGTGGTCGAGCCACATCTCGATGCCCTGGCCATCTTGAGCCAAGCAGGGATCGCGGCCGATGGGGGCGTATGGGGTGTGTATGCCGCCCACGGCCCGGGGCACCGCCTCGAGGCCGTCGCGGACGGCGGCCGGTGGAGCTTGTCGGGCACCAAGCCCTGGTGCTCCCTGGCCGGCGAGATCGCGCATGCCGTGGTCACGGCGCATACGAGTGCGACGACAACGCGAGCCTTCGCCGTCTCCCTGCGCCATCCCGGTGTCACCCATCCCCGGCAGCCGTGGGTTCCTCGCGGCCTCTCGCGAATCCGTTCGACGACAACCCAATTCGCGCAGGTTCCGGCCGAAGCGGTCGGTGACGACGAATGGTACCTACGGCGTCCCGGCTTCGCGTGGGGTGGCATCGGCGTCGCCGCGGTGTGGCTCGGCGCCGCGCACGCACTCTTGCAGACGCTCGCCGACTCGGCCGACCGGCGCGAGCCGGACCAGATCGCCCTCATGCATCTCGGGCGGGCCGATATCACCGTCCACGCCGCCACCCTGGCCCTGGGCGACGCTGCGCGGGCTATCGACGCCGGCGAGGCCACCGGACGGGCAGGGCCGGTCCTGGCCGATCGCGTCCGCAGCATCTGCGCAGCGACCCTCGAAAAGCTCGTGACGATCACCGGCCACGCCCTCGGCCCGGCACCGCTCACGGCGGACGACGAGCATGCGCGCCGGATCGCCGATGCGACGGTCTATGTCCGGCAGCATCATGCCGAGCGCGATCTCGCCCGCCTCGGCGGTGCGCTTCTCGACAGCCGGGCGTGACGATGAGCAGGCCCTTCCGGCATACGGATCCCGGCACCGACGAACCCACCTGGCTGCTCGACGATCGCTGGGACGCGGTGCCGGCGCGGGAGGCGCGGGAGCTGGTCACGGCATACGACCTGATCGTGCTGCTGGCCCCGCACCCCGACGACGAATGCCTCGGTGCCGGTGGGCTGCTCGCGACGGCGCTCGCCGAGAGGGTCAAGACGACCGTCGTGCTGGCCTCGGACGGCGAGGGGTCGCATCCGCACTCGCAAGTGTCCCCCGCCGAACTCGCGCGGCGCCGCAGCGCGGAGGCGTCACGCGCCGCCGCCGCCTTGGGCGGTCCGCGATCGGTGTCCCTTTCCCTTCCCGATGGCGGCCTCGATGGTCACGTCGAGGCGATGGCGCAGGCGGTCGCCGAAGCGCTGGGCGAAGGCCGCTGCCTGGTGCTGACCACGTGGTCCGCCGACGGCCATCCCGACCACGAGGCAGCTGCCAGGGCGGTGACCCGGGCCGTCGCCGGGCGAGCGATCGCCGACGTCGCCTTCGTGCCCGTATGGCTGTGGCAATGGGGTTGTCCCGACGACCTGCCGTGGGAACACCTGATCCTCGTCGACCTCGAGCCGAATGCCCTGTCCGCCAAGGAGAATGCCATCGCCTGTCATCGCACGCAGGTCGAGCCGCTCGGGCAAGGCGCAGGAGAAGAGACCTTGTTGGCCGAGCACATCGTGGCTCGCTTCTCGCGCGTCGTCGAGACGCTGATCGTCCCCGGCGAGCCCGCGGTCGGCAGGTCCGGTCAACGACGTGACCGGGCGCGGACCTTCGATGCGATGTATGACGATGGGTCCGACCCCTGGGACTTCGGCCGGTGGTACGAACGGCGCAAACGCGCGCTGACGATGGCCGTTCCGGCGCACGAGAGGTATGCCCGTGTCCTCGACATCGGTTGCGCGACAGGGGAGCTCACCGAGCTATTGGCTCAGCGGGCCGACTCCGTCGTGGCCGTTGACGTGAGCGAGCGTGCCATTGCGATCGCGAGGGCCAGGCTCGGCGATCCGGGCGACAGCATCGACTTCCGGGTCGGCGAGTGTCCGGTCGTGATCCGTGAATTGCGTTCCCAGGGAAGGAAATTCGATCTCATCGCTCTCTCGGAGGTCGGATACTTCCTCACCGGCTCCGAGTTGCTGGCCAGCCTCCGCGCGATCCGCGGGCTTCTCCCCGACGGCGGGGAGGTGGTGTCGGTGCACTGGCGGCACCCGACCGACGGCATACCTCTCGACGGCCCACGCGTCGATGCCCAGATGCGGGCCGTGTTCGGCGCCCCACGCGTCGACTATCGCGACGACGACCTGCTGTTGACGGTTCACGGTGGGCAGGTTCGATGAGCGCGCTGACCGCTCTGCTGCCCGCAGCCGACCGCATTGCCCGCGTGGCCGTCGTGGTGCCCGCGCGTAACGAGGAGGAGCTGATCTCCTCGTGTCTCGACGGGCTCCTGACCGCCGGTCGCGAACTCTCGGGGCGTCGACCGGAGATCGACATCGACCTGATCGTGGTGGCCGATCGCTGCACCGATGCCACAGAGCAGCTCGTGCGCGAGCACGGCCTCGTGCCCGTGCGATCCGATCACGGCAACGTGGGAGGAGCGCGCGCACACGGCGTGCTGCGAGCGCTGGCCAGGGCGCGGCGTGCGGGCGTCGTGCCGGCGCAGCTGTGGCTGGCCGGAACGGACGCGGACAGCATCGTGCCACCGCACTGGCTGAGCACTCAGGTCGAGTTCGCCGAGGCGGGGACCGATGCCGTGATCGGCACCGTCGAACCACGCGATGTCGCCGACAGCCTGTTGCTGCGCCGGTGGCACGACCGGCATGACCTGCGCGAAGGACACGGCTATGTCCACGGTGCCAACCTCGGCATGCGCGCGAGCACCTATCTGGCGGCCGCCGGCTTCCCGCACACCCGCCGGGACGAGGACGTCGCCCTGGTCGAGGCGATCCGGCGCAGGACCGACCGGTGGATCGCCACCGACAGCACCCGCGTCTCCTCCTCGGGACGGCTGACCGGACGCTGCGAGGGCGGTTTCGCGGACTATCTCGCGGGCCTGGCCGCAGACGTGACCGGTGGTGCGCCGCCGGTGACCGCACCATGAGACTCGCCGTGCTGGCGACCTCGCGCCACCCACTCCGGCAGCCGTGGCCGGGGGGCCAGGAATCGCAGACCGCCCTCTTGGCACGAGGACTCCGTGAGCGTGGACATCAGGTCGTCCTCTTCGCGGCCGCGGGGTCCGATCCGGATCTCGCCGACGAGCTGCATGCCTATCCGCGGTTGCCGCCACTGTCGGAAGTCAGCGCGCTGGACCCGCACCTGCCGGAGCCGGAGTTCCTTCGCGACCACGCCGCCTTCACCGCCGCCATGACCCAGGTGCTGCGCGACCAGGACATCGACCTGGTCCACAACCAGAGCCTGCATCACCTTCCGCTGTCGATGAGCCCGGCCCTGCGCGTTCCGGTGGTGACGACTCTGCATACGCCGCCGTTCCCGTGGATGGAGTTGGGTGTCGCTCTGGCCGACGATCGGGCGCGCTATGTCTGCGCGAGCCGGGCGGCGGCGCGCGACTGGACCTGCCTGCCTCGGGATCCGGAGATCATCCCCAATGGCGTTGTCGTGCCGCAGGATTCGCCGGGACCGGGCGGTGACGACCTCGTCTGGGTCGGACGCGTCACCCCGGAGAAGGGCCTGGACCTGGCCATCGCCGCGGCCCGGATCGCGGGTCGCCGGCTGCGGATCATCGGCCCTGTGAGCGACGAGGCGTATGCGGATGGGGTCATCCGGCCGCTGCTCGGTGCTGATGCGCAGCTGCTCGGGCATCTCCCGTCCGAGCAGATCGGGCCCGTTCTCGACGACAGTGCCGCCTGCCTGGTGACGCCGCGGTGGGACGAGCCCTTCGGCCTCGTCGCGGCGGAGGCGATGGTGCGCGGGACACCGGTCGTCGCCGTTGCCCGTGGCGGGCTGAGGGAGGTGGTCGGCCCCGGCGGCGGTGTCCTTGTCCCTCCGGGTGACGACGAGTCCGTGGCGACGGGCCTGGCCGCCGCGGTTGCTCAGGCAGCGGCTCTCGACCGGACGCAGGTCGCCCGGTGGGCGCGCCGAGTTCACGATGTCGAGTCGTCGATCACGCGGTATGAGCAGTTCTTCGCCCGGGTCCTGGCGGGTGCCGCGTGAGAGTCGGCATCTATGTCCATCACTCCGGGTCCGGCCACGGCCGTCGTGCGGCGTCCATCGCGCAGGCGGTGCGGGAGCGCGGTGCGGCGGTGAGCGTCGCAGGATCCTCGGGCGTGGTCGATCTGTCCCTGCCGCGCGACGACGAGCCGCCCGCTCAGGGCGACGCTACGGCTCGAGGAGCGCTGCACTGGGCTCCGTTGCGGCACAACGGAATGCGCGAGCGTAGCCAGTTGATCGCCCGGTGGGTCGCCGAGGAACGTCTTGACGTCGTCGTCGTCGATGTGTCGGTCGAGGTGGCCGCGCTCGTGCGGCTGCTCGGCGTGCCTGTCGTCGTCGTCACCCAACCGGGCGACCGCACCGACCGGCCGCACGCACTGGCATACGACCTCGCCGAGGTGATCCTCGCGCCCTGGCCGGACGGCTTCGATGCGGGACCGCACGTTGGCCGCTGGCGGGAGAAGGTCGTCGCCGTCGGGGGTATCAGCGCTTTCACGACGCGTCCACGGGCAGAACGGCCCAGCCCCGCGTGCCCCTACGGCGTGCTTCTCGCCGGCGGCGACGGGTGGCCCGATCCCACACTGCCGCAGCGCATTTCATGCGCCGTTCCCGCGCTCACATGGCACACGCTCGGCGGAGAGCACTGGCTCGACGATCCCGAGGACCTGCTTCGGGGAGCGGACGTGGTGATCAGCCATGCCGGCCAGAACGCCGTCGCCGATCTCGCGGCGGCCGATGCGCCGTCGATCGTCGTCGCCATGCCGCGACCCTTCGACGAGCAACGTTGGATGGTGCGTGGCCTGGCGGCGGGGGGCTGGTGCACCGGCATCGACGATGCCTCTTCCCTAGCCGACGCCGACTGGGCCGCCCTGGTCCGGCGCGCGACGACGATGCCACGTCGGTGGACGGACTGGCATACGGAGGGAGCGGCCGGCCGCGCCGCCGACGTCATCCTGGACGTCGCACATGGCTGAGGTCGTCATCACGCTCGTCCATGGGCGTCATGAGCACCTACTGCGTCAATGGCGGATGCTTCGCACGGTGGCGCCGGAGGTCTCTTATGTGGTGATTGCTATGGGGGACAACGCGATTGCCGGCCTCCTCCGCCTCGACCCGCATGCGCATGTCGTCGAGATCCCGGTGACTCCGGACGGCTTGCCGCTCGCGGCGGCTCGCAATCTCGGAGTGCGCACGGCCCGGCAACTCGGCGGCGAGCCGGAGCTCCTCGTCATCCTCGATGTCGATTGCCTGCCGGGTCCCGGCTTGATCACGCGATATGCCGAGGCCGGCCGTCGGGCTCCGGACGACCTGCTCTGTGGTCCCGTGACCTATTTGCCCCAAGGGCTGCTGCCGGAGACCCCGGAAGCGCTGGCTGCGGCGACCGCGCCGCATCCGGCCCGCCCGGCGCCCGAGGCAGGCGATCTCGAGCGCGACGGCGTGCACGACCTCTTCTGGTCGCTCAGCTTCGCTCTGACACCGGCGACGTGGGACCGGATCGGCGGTTTTTGCGAGGAGTTCACCGGATATGGCGGCGAGGACACCGATTTCGCGTGGCGGGCGAAGGCGGCGGGCGTGGGCCTGGCCTGGGTCGGCGGGGCCGACGCCTATCACCAGTGGCACCCGGTCTCGACCCCGCCGATCGAGCATCTCGACGACATCGTGCGCAATGCCCAGATCGTCCATCGCCGGTGGGGTCGCTGGCCGATGCGCGGGTGGCTGGATGCCTTCGAGGCGTCGGGCCTGATCACCTGGCGGATGGACGCGAGCGGCACACCACGTCCCACGCGGGTGACGTCGGGGCCAGATGATGCGCCGTCAGTCCACCCCTAGAGGTGTGCACGAAAGGGTGCAATTCTCCGAGGCATGTTGCCAGGCGGCCGCTAAGCCCCCGTGAGGTTGGCGGCGAACCTAGCGTTGTCCGAGATGGGCCGGCCGTGGGTCGGTGAATGCTGCCTCGGCCGCCCAGGACCCTGATCACACCCAGAGAGGGATCACGATGTCCGATCCGCTGTCCAATATCCCCACTTCGGGCGACCCGCTCGCCGGCGCCCCGGCGACACCGCCGCCCACGCAGCCCGCGACGCCTCCGGCGAAGTCCACGACGCCCGCGGCACCTGTGCAGCGGACGGCATCCGGCGACTCGACGGCCGCCGCGGCGGCGAATGAGGCCAAGAGCGTCGCGCAGGACGCAGGCGAGAGCGGTAAGGCTGTCGCCGCCACCGCGAAGGACGAGGCACAGCAGGTCGCCACCGAGGCGAAGAATCACGCTCAGGACCTCTTCCACCAGGCGCGCGGCGAGGTGACGGCGCAGGCATCGACGCAGCAGCAGCGCGCCGCCGAACTCCTGCGCGCCTTATCCGGCGAACTCGGCCAGATGGGCCGCTCGGCCGACACGGGCATGGCCGCCGGCTTGGTCAACCAGGCATCGGGTCACGTCGAGCAGATCGCCGGCTGGCTCGAGAACCGAGAGCCGGCGGATCTGCTCGACGACATCAAACGGTATGCCCGTCGCAACCCCGGCACCTTCCTGGCCGGCGCCGCGCTGCTCGGTTTCGTCGGTGGCCGCGTGACCCGCAGCCTCCAGGCCCAGGCGTCGAACGATGGCTCGCCGACCGCATACGGACAGCCGCGCCCCGCCGCGGCCTTGCCGCGCCACGAGGTCCCCACCACCCACGTGCCGAGCGCCGCGCCGGCATACGGCGGCGGGCAGGCGTCGACCACCCCCGCGCCGGCGTCCCCAGCAGCGGGCGTCTCGCCCGGGCCGGCGACCACCAGCGGCACCGCAGCCGACGGCCCGCGACGCACCACGGCACCGACGGGCACGCCGACGACGTCCCCTCGTAGCGAGACCCCGGCGGCGACGACCAATCCGGCCGGCATGGAGCGGCGCGGATGAGTTCGCCGGTCGAACACGGAGCGAGCGCGCTCAACGGGCCTGCGGGGAGCGCCCCGGACCTGCGACGGCCCGCCGCCCCGGGCGAGGTGCGCCCCGCGGAGCAGATCGATGGCGCGCACGACACCTACGACAAGGGCGAGGTCGGCTCGATCGGGGCGATTCTCAGCGCCGTGGCCGGTGACATCTCCACGCTGATGCAGCAGGAGGTGGCGCTGGCCAAGGCCGAGGTTCGCCAGTCCGCGCAGAACGCCGGCAAGGGTGCGGGCATGCTCGCCGGTGCCGGCGTGGCCGGACACCTCGCGCTCATCTTCATGTCGTTGGCTCTGTGGTGGGCCCTCGGCACCTGGATGCATCGCTTCGGGTGGGCGGCGTTCATCGTCGGCCTGCTCTGGGCGGCGATCGCCGGAGCTCTCGCGATGAAGGGTCGCTCCGAACTCAAGAATGTCAATGGCTTGCCGCGCACCGTCGAGACCGCCAAGAAGGTCCCGGATGCGCTGAAGGGAAATGAGGACCACCGATGAGCAATACGGACATGAGCAACGACCCCGACGAGCTGCGCCGTGACATCGAGCGCACCCGCGAGAACCTGAGCCAGAATGTCAACGCCCTCGGCGAGGCCGTCGACCCCGGTGCCGTCGCCAAGCGACAGGTCGAGAAGGTCCAGGACAAGGTCATGGGCGTCGGTCAGGGCCTGAAGGAGAAGGTCATGGGCAGCGACGACGACTATGGCAATGACGGTGTCGCCGCGAAATTCGGCGACGCCGGCGACAAGGTCGGCGAACTCGCCGGTTCGGCCAAGTCCTCGGTCGAGAATGCTCCGGCCGCTGCCAAGCGCAAGGCCCAGGGCAATCCGCTGGCCGCCGGTCTCGTCGCCCTGGGCGCGGGCTGGCTGCTCGGCTCGCTGCTGCCCGCTTCTCAGCGGGAGCAGGAACTGACCGATCGCGCCAAGGACGTCATCGAGGACAAGGGCCAGCCCCTTCTGGACGAGGTCAAGTCGGCGGCCCAGGATGTCGCCGAGAACCTCAAGGCGCCCGCCCAGGAAGCTGCCGCCGCGCTGAAGGACAGCGCTCAGGAGAGCGTCGAGAAGGTCAAGTACGAGGGCCAGGACGCCGCCGCGCAGGTCAAGGCGAGCGCCAAGGACTCCGCCGAGACGGTGCAGCAGCAGGCGAAGTAACCCGCCTCCTGGCTGCACGAAGAACCCCGGCGACCCGCGTCGGTCGCCGGGGTTCTTCGCGTCTCGGACATTGGGCCGGCGGTCTCCGATCAGGCGTATGCCGGCGCCTCACCGAGGGGTATGCCAGCTCCGCAACGCGGGGCCGGGAGCGAGCCGGATGGGGCCGGACACCCCTGGTGGGACGTCGAGACCACCCTGCTGGATCCGGATCTCGCCGGCGTCGTGCATGGCCCGGGCGATCTCACGAACGAGCGGCATCAGCGCGCGCCAGGACTCGCCGCCGGCGATGCGCGCTGCCTCGCTCGGGCACATCGATCCGGTCGGCCGGCCGCGCAGGATCGTGCGAATGGCCGCGGCGAGGCGAGTCGACCGGCCGTCGTCGGTCGGCTCCCACCACGGGTCGCCGCGCTCACCCAGGGCGACCTTGGCGTCCTGAACCCACGGCCGCGCATCGGCGGCATGGGTGCGCACGGCGCGGCGGGCGTGCATCAATCCGGCGACGAGCTCGGCCCCAAGTTTTTCGGGGATTCCGGGATCCGTTGCCCGCCAACGCCGTCCGCCCACGACGATATGGCGGCCGTCCAGCGTGCGTTCCACCGAACGCTCACCGGCGGCCGCCGGTGGGGTCAGCTGACGACCGCGTCGATCATCTTCTTGAGAGCGCCGGGCTGCTCCGGCTTGGTCGGGGCCGTAGGGCGCAGCTCGGCCATCCGCGTGCCGATCTCGCGAAGGTCGGTGCGCGACAAGGCATCGCGGACCTTCGGGAACCACTCGTCCTCCTCCTCCTTCACGTGATGGCGGACGTTCTCCATCAGCACGGTGAACTTGGGGAAATAGCGCTCGTCCGTGTCGTCCATCGCCTCGAGCTCGACGGCGAGCAGGTCGACGACGTGGTGCTCTTCATACGACTCGAGGATGTCGTCCTCGATGTCCGGCACGAGCCGGCGCACCTCGGGATACATGACCTCGTTCTCGAGATAGGTGTGCACGGTGAGCTTGCTCAGCACCTCGGTGACGATCTTGCGCTTGCGCGCCGGGGTCGTGGCCTTCTTCTCGAATTCGGCGAAGAGCTTGGCCACCTCCTTGTGGTCGGCCTTGAGCATGACGATGGCGTCCTGAGACATGGGTTCCTCTCGTGTCGGGTCCCGGGCGGGCCCACATCGGGATGTCGATCGGGGGCCGGGCTCGCTATCCGGAGCCTAGGCTGTCGGCCGGGTCCGGATGCCCTTGGCTTCCACCCTCTTTGGAGTGGTATGCCCGCTAGGCTTCCGGGCGATCATGAGACGCGACAACTGGCCCGGCTTGGTGCTGAGCCTTCTCGCCGCCACGATGGCGCTGATCGTCGCTCGCGTGGCGCCGGCGGTCAGTCCGTTACTCGTCGCGATCGTGCTCGGCATCCTGGCAACCAACATCCGCCCGCTCCCGGATCGGCTATCCCCGGGGCTTGCGGTGGCCTCGAAACGCTTGCTGCGCATGGGAATCGTGCTGCTCGGACTGCAACTCGTCCTCGCCGATATCGCCGCGCTCGGCGTCCGTATGGTCGTGGCCGTCGCCTGATCGTGGCTTTCGGCTTCGCCGGCACTCTGATGGCCGGACGCGCGCTCGGCGTGCCACCGATGCAGCGCCTGCTCGTCGCCGCCGGCTTCTCCATCTGCGGGGCGGCCGCGGTGGCGGCAGTCGACGGGGTGGTCGAAGCGGACGAGGAGGATGTCGCCTCGGCCATCGCGCTCGTCGTCCTCTTCGGCACGGCGATGATCGCTCTCGGCCCGGCGCTGACCGGGCTACTCGACCTCAGCACGCGCCGGCAGGGACTCGTCATCGGGGGTGCGGTCCACGAGGTTGCCCAGGTCGTCGCGGCCGGAGGCATCATCGGCCACGCGGCCCTGGCCGCCGCGGTGACGGTGAAACTCGCCCGCGTGGCCATGCTCGCGCCGATGATCATGGTGATCGGTGCGCGCCGCCGGCATCGGCTTGCAGCCGCAGCGACGACGTCGAATCCGCCGCTCGTGCCGCTCTTCGTCGCCGGCTTCCTCGCCGCTGCCGGTGCGCACCGCCGTTCCGCTCGACGATGGCGTGATCTCGGCCGCGCGGATGCTGCAGACCGTTCTCCTTGCCGCGGCGATGTTCGCCCTCGGCACCGGCGTCAAGGCCTCGGTGCTGCGCAAGCTCGGCGGGCGGCCGCTTGCTCTCGGCGCCCTGTCGACAGCCTGGCTCTTCGTTCTCGCCGTGGGAGCGGTCGCCATCACCACCTGACGTCGGGGCAAGATCTCAATCGAGGTCGAAATCCACTCTCTCCCCGCGCAATTGGCGCAGTCCGTCACGCAGCAGGTGCAGCGCCGCCACGACGACGAGCCCACCGACGAGCAGGGCGAGGGCCGGGTCGAGCCAATGGAAGCGCCCCGTCGCCGCGATGATTCCCGCCGGCGACCGCGACCGCCCCTGCCGCTGTGGCATCGGCGAGGGTGTCGATCAGCACCGAGCGCATGTGCACATCCTCGCGATCGGCATCGCGTCCGAGCACCACCGCGCCGGGCAGCAGCACGACGCACGTCACGACCGCGGCGAGCAGCATGGGCAGTCGAGTCGGCGGCGGTATCGCCGGCGGCGGCCAAGAGGCTCACCGCGCCGCTCACGCGCCCGGCGATCAGCAGGCCACCGATGAGCGCGAGATTCAGCAGCAGCAACACGGCGAGCCGGCGCCGCTGACTCCATCCATTGACGGGACCAGTCTCGCGGTCCCGGGCCGGCCACGGAGCGGGTGGGTCACGGCATACGGGCGGCCGCGGTATGCCGGCCTCCCGGGCGCCGCGGCCGCGCGCGCCCGGGAGGGGGTCTCAACAGCCAGTGGGATCGAACGTCTGGGTCGCGGCGGGCACTGCGCCCGAGCCGTTCCAGGTGTTCCCTGCACTGGTCCAATAGGTGCGCAGATTGGGGGCGACGTAAACCGTCGCGAAGTCGTTGCCGGTGAAGGTGCCGCGGATGCTCGTTCCGAGGCCGATGGCGCGGCCGGTGCCGACGGGGCTCTTCGCGATATTGCAGCGGACAATGACGTCCGTGGTGCTGAGCGCCGGGGTGGGCGAGGTGAGGGATGAATCCTTCATCCGGATCGAAAGGCCCCACTGGCGGTAGTCGGTCGCGAGGTTGTATTCCCAGCGGTTGCCCCAGCCCGACATCTGGTCGTTGTAGCCGATGGCAACGCGGCGAACCACGTTGTGGTGCAACCAATTCCAGCTGGAATCGACATCGGTGTTGATGCCGCGCCCATCGCCCGGGATGTCGTGGACGTAGTTCTCGCTCACCTCGTTGTAGTCCGAGCCGCTGCCCAGGCGAATGCCCTCGTGCATGAAATGGGCGGTGGTGTCGGCGAGATTCCAGACCTCATTGCCGGTGACCTTCCAGCCGGTGCTGAAGGTGATCAGCCAGATGCCCGGTCCGGTGCCGCAGTCGATGTCGTGGATGCGGTTGCCGCTCGCCTCGCCGTATGCGGAGAAGATCGCGTGGATGCCGCGGCCGGTGAACTCGTTGTTGCGGATCTTGATGCCCTCGGCCCACGCGAGACCCGGCTTGTCGGTCTTCGTGCGCAGGAAGGGGACGAGCGCGGTGCGGGCGAGCTCCGGGTCGTTGGTGCCATGACCGGGTGCTTCGCGTCGCGACTGCCAGTCCTCGGCGTTGACATAGTTCGTGATCCAGCTGTAGGCGAATTGCGCCTGGTTCCCGGCGATCCACAGACCGTTGTCGATCGTCAGGCCCTCGAAGATCCAGTGGCTGGCGCCATTGGTCAGCTTGATCGTTCGGTCCTGCGCGGCCGACGTGGCGTCGCAGGAGGCGGCGCTGACGGGGTGGGTGAGGACGACCTTGCCGTCGCCGGCCGCCCGCATGGTGATCGGCTCGGCCTTGGTGCCCGACTTCTGGATCGTGATCGAGGCAGCGGAGGCATAGGTCCCGGCCTTGATCAGGATGGTCGTGCCGGGGACCGCCTTGTCGACCGCCTTCTGAATCGTCAGCAGCGGGGCGGCTTCCGAGCCGTCCGCGGTGTCCGAGCCGTTCGTTGCGACATAGAGCACCTTGTCGGCGGCCGGCACCGTGCTCGAGGTGGTCGCGAAGCCAAGGCGCGAGGGCTCGGAGGTATTGCCCGCCTCGTCGCGCGCGATGACGACCAGGACATAGTCGGTGCCGGGCTGCAGGCCGGAGATGGTGGCCGTCGTGCCGGTGGTGTCGGCGGTCGCCACGGCGGTGCCGGCGACGCGGGCCTCGACGCGGTATCCCGCCACCCCGGTGGCGTCGGTGGATGCCGTCCAGGTCGCGGTGACCGAGGTCGTCCCCGCAGTCGTGCGCAGGTCGGTCGGCGCCGTCGGCGCGGTGGTGTCGGGCAGGGCGGGCGTGGCGAAGGTCGCCGTGGCCGCGGCCGAGATATTGCCGGCGGCGTCGCGCGCCGTCACCGAGACGGTGTATGCCGTGCTCGGGTCGAGGCCGGTCAGCGTCCGGCCGGTGCCGGTGACGTCGGTGGTCGACACGGGCTGCGTCCCCTTGGTCAGGGTCACGCGGTATCCCGTCACGCCCTTGGCGTCCGTGCTCGCGGTCCACGAGAGCGTCGCCGAGGTGGCCGACGTCGCGGTGGCGGTCAGTGCGCCGGGCATCGTCGGGGCGATGGTGTCCGGGGCGGCGGGCGTCGTCAGCGACATCGTCGCGGGCACGGAGGTGTTGCCGGCGGCGTCGCGCGCGGTCACGGACACCGCATACGTCGTCTCGGGATCGAGGCCGGTGACCTCGGCCGTGGTGCCGGTGACGTCGACGGTCTTGGTGGCGCCGCCGCCGGTGAGGGTCACGGTGTATGCCGTGACATCGGCGTCCGGGCTCGCGGTCCAGGCCAGGGTGGCCGTCGTCGGTGTCGTCGTGCCGGTGAGACCGGTGGGCGCGCCCGGCGCGGTGGTGTCCGCCGGCGCCTTGGCGACGAAGCTCGTGAAGGCGGAGACCGAGATATTGCCGGCGGCATCCCGGGCGCGCACGAGGACGGAATAGGACAGCCCCGTCGTCAGCCCGGTGAAGGTCTTGGTGGTGTCGGTGACGGTCTCGCGCGACAGGATGGTCGTGCCGCGCTTGAGCACCACCGTGTAGCCGGTGACGGCGACATCGTCGGTGCTCGGCGACCAGGTGGCGACGGCCGAGGTGGCGTCCGGGGCGACGACCAGCCCGGTGGGCACGGTGGGCGCGGTGGTGTCGGACGGCTTGGTCGTGGTGAAGCTGAAATTCGTTGCGGCAGAGGTGTTCCCGGCGGCATCAACGGCCATGACCGAGCCGGTGTATGCCGTCGAGGGCGCCAGCGAGGTCACCGTCGCCGAGGTCGTCGTGACATCCTGTGCGGTCCCGTCGACGGTGACGCGGTAGTGGTGGACGCCGACATTGTCGGTGCTCGCCTTCCACGTGATGTTCGCGCCCGAGGAGGTGGGGGCGGCGACGGGCGACGCGGGCGCCGTCGGGGCGGCGGTGTCGGCCTTGGTCGTGACCGACAGCTTGGCGGCGATGGAATAGTTGCCGGCCTTGTCGACGGCCTTGACGCTCACGGCGTATGTCGTGAGCGGGCTCAACCCGGCGACGACGGCTTTCGGCGAGGTGACGCGGACGCGCTTGGAGCCGACGGTGACGACATACGCCGCAACACCGACGTTGTCCGTGCTCGCGGTCCACGTCAGGGTGACATTCGCCGTCGCGGTGACGGCTTTGAGGTTCGTCGGGGCCGTCGGTGCCTTGGTGTCGCCGGCGCGCGCGGAACTCGCCGGGCTGCGTCCCGGCACGTCGTCCGCGAGCTGGCGAGCCGACGCCGCGCCCGAGACGGCGAGCACGTGCGCCGCGACGACGGCGGCGGCCAGGGGGAGGCGACCGCGCGCAGGTATACGGGAACGAGCAGGGGACGGCATGGGCATCTCTCGGGGGGCAGAGGAACCGATGGATGGCAGGACGCACGCGGGCCCACCAAGCGGTAACTACTGTGCCATGCCGGGCCAAGCCCGGCAAACCGTCCACCCACCACCAACCCGGGGCTGACCTGCACCGGAGGGGTGAGTCAGTCCTTGACGGCCCCCTCCAGCATGCCGGCGATGACGTGCCGCTGCAGGAAGAGATAGAGCACCACGATCGGGGCGGCGATGATGACCGAGCCGGCGGCGAGGAGGGCGAAGCCCTGGGTGTACTGGCCGCTGAAGAAGCTCAGCCCCAGCGGTGCGGTGCGGATCGCCTCATTGGTCGGCGCCAGGACGAGGGGGATGAGGAATTCGTTCCACGTCCACAGGAAGCTCAAGATGACCAGGGTCAGGATCGCCGGCCGGGCGAGCGGCACGAGGACCTGCCACAGGACGCGCCAGTGGCCGGCGCTGTCGAGGCGGGCGGCCTCGATGAGCGATCGGCTGCTGGTGCGGAAGAAGCTGCGCCCGGTGCGCGCCGCCAGCGCGTCCAGACGGGCTTCCTCTTCAGACGTCAACCGAATCGACAACGGCATTCTTTTCACCTCCTGCGATACACGTTTCGTATCGCAGAGAAGACGACCGCACCGACCGCGGCCTTCTGGGCGGAAGGGGCCAACTGCGTCGGGCGCCGTCGGTGGCTGTTCGACGTGGAGTCTGGGCGTCGGGGGGGGGTCTCGGGGGCGGGCTTTGCGTCCTGCACGCGGGACAAGATGGCCCGTCTGCCGAACTCCTCGAAGTTTCGGAGGGGCGCAGCTGGAGTCATGCTTCGCGCTCCTGCAGAAGAACGTGCTCAACCAGCGCCGCTGGGACACCCGAGAGGAGCTGCGGATCGCCATCGTCACCTGGATCGAGCGGACCTACCACCGCAGACGCCGACAAGAGCGCCTTTCACCAGGCCGTGATCGAGACACTGGGCGTCGAAGTCGTGGTGTGTTTCGGACGCCGGGGTGCGGACTTCGTGCGCCAGCAGTTGGGGGCACACGAGCGGATCGACTCATTCGTGGAGACGAACGACCGCGGATGGACCAGCAGCACCTTTGTCGCTGGATCCGGGATCACAGTTGTCCAGGTCACCCATCCGTCCAGGGCCGACTGGCGCAACCGGAAGGCCGACGTCTCGCCGCTGGTGAGTCGAGCGCTGGCTCCTGGGCAGGACCTGCCACTCCGGTGATGGGAGCATCCGCCGCCACCTGAGCCCAGCACGGGCTCAGGGCTCGTCGTCGCGCGCCTCGGGACAGCCGTCCCGGGGCGCGCGACGCGTCTCCCGCCAACCGGCGCGCGACGCGTCTCCCGCCAACCCCCGAGAACAACCACCGGGTCTGGCTCCTCAGTGGGGATGGGCCCCAGCGTTCGGACCATTCCCGGTCAAGGCTGGGTCCGCGCTTGCACCGGCTGTATGTCGCCGTCGTCGCCTCCGAACTGGATGCCGCCTTCAGGAGTCGGATAAGCGCTGCCGTAGTAGCTGCCGCCCTCACATCCGATGTTGTCCAACTGGCCCAGGGCACCGGTCAGGACATCGAGCGTCGCCCAGAGTTCGACGCAGCCGTCGTCCTCGGTCTTGAACATCACGGTTCGCCCGCTCGCCGTGAAGTCGGTCCGATCGAGCAGCACGGCGAAGCTGCGCCCGGACCCGCCGAACAGGTCCGGCACGGCGGTGATCACACGCACCGATCCGGTCGTGCGGTCCACGACCTTCAGGACCGGCTTCGGATTCGCACAATCGCCGGCGGTTCGACGACGCTGGATGTAGGCGAGATATCGCCCGTCATACGAGAAGGACGGCTGCGCGTTGCCGCACTGCTGCGCGCCGTCGACGGTGATACGGGTCAGGGTTCCGCCGGTCGCTGCAATCGAATAGATGTCGCCCTTGCCGGCGACCACCTTCACGAACGCGATCCGGGTCGGCGACTGCCAGGTCGGCTGGTAGCCGCCCGAGCCGAGGACGGTTCGTCGCGAGCCTCCGGTGGGACCCATCGTCCGTATCGCACCTTGCTTGGTGGAGTAGACGATTCGCTTGCCGTCCGGACTCCAGCGGGGGTGGCGGTTGTCGCCGGAGGTGGTCAGCACCCGATACTGCGTGTCGCCGGCGACGACTCGGCTGGTGAGGATCTGGTTCAGGTCGACGAAGACGCGCAATCCGTCCCCGCCGGGTGCGGTCGCTGCGGCCGGAGATCCGCCGGCGATGGCGAGGGTGGCCCCGATCATCGCGGACAGGCAAGCAACCTGCGTTCGTCTCATGGTGACCTTCCTTGCCTCGGGATTCGCTCGGCCCGGCGGTTCCGCGCCGACGGCGACTCAGGATCGAACGGGCTGGACGTCGAGATCGGAGAGGAAGTTGGTGTCGTAGACGTCCTTGGCGAAGCGACCGTCGGGCAGGGGCGCATTCTCGACGTAAGAGCAATCCCAGTCGCACCACACCTCCTCGGTCGAAAAGGTGAAGGCGCCGGTCTGGACATCAAGCAGCGGCCAGACCTGCGTGGTGTCGGTGTCCTGCACCCGGAACATCACCCGCCGCCCACTGGCGTCGAAGTCGACACGCTCGGGCAGGACCGCGAGATCGCTGCCCGGACCCGGCCACGCGACGGAGGCCACCACGCGGGTCGCGCCGGTGGTTCGGTCGACGACCTTGAGTTGTGCGCTCGCCTCGCGGGTGGGGCAGGCGCCCGCAGTCGTGGGCACGTGGATGTATGCCAGATAGCGGCCGTCGAACGAGAAGGCGGGGTTGCGGTTGCCGCACCCCTTCGCACCGTCCACCGTCACGCGAGTCGCCGCGCCGCCGCCGGCCGGGATCGAGTAGATGTCACCCTTGCCGGTCGCGGGCTTGACGTAGGCGATCCGGGCGTTGGTCTGCCATGCCGGCATGGCGGCTCCGGACGCGACGAGCGTGCGTCTGCCGGTTCCGTTGGCGCTCATGACCGTCACTGTGCCCGGCGCGGTGGCGAAGACCAGGCGGGTGCCGTTCGGCGACCATCGAGGGCCTCGGTTGTCTCCGGAGGTGGTCAGATATCGGTACTGCAGCTGCGCGCCGACATTACGAGCGGTGACGATCTGTTCCCGATGGACGAAGGCGATCACCCCATTGCCTCCCGGCGAGGTGGCGCCGGCCGACGCAGCGCCGGTCCCGATGAGAGCGGCGCCGACGGCGACGAGCACGCCCCCAGCTCGGGCGGAAGGCTGACGGCATCTCAGCAACTCGGTCATCGTTGACCTCCATCCGCGTGGATCGGCCGGCTCCAGTCGTGGGCTACGGCCGGGCTCGGCTCCGGAAGAACCAGAACACTGTATAACCGCCAGGGCCGCGACGCGCAGGTTTCGCCGAAAAAGCGTGATCGCGAATCGCCCGGTCGCCGCTCACGGTGCCGCGGTGTATCCCGTCAGGCAGGCCGTGGTCGGCGAGGCGTCGGATGGCTCGTTCCCGCGCGGCCTTGCTGATCTTCTTCGGACCGCCTGCTTTCCAGTCGGCGCGGAAGGTGTCGCCGAACCAGCCGTCGACGGTGTCGCGGATGAGGTCGTTCCATGCCTCACGGATCGGTTCGGGCAGCAGCTGTGCGATGTCACGCCATGCGTCGATGAGGAGTGCGGCGTCGAGGTGGGCGACGAGGAGTGTCTCGTCGTCGTGGAGGATCAGCCAGGCGTAGGCGGCAACTCGTTGTCTGCGGTTCTCGATCAGCAGGATCTTTCCGCCAGCCCGAACTGGCCGGAAGACCCAGCGTGGGTCGAGTCGCCAGAGCTGATCGGGCACGACGAACGATCGTCCTTCATCGTCGTGTTCGGTGCGGAAGGTGATGCGTGGTGTGAGCGCGAGCTCGAATCCCAGGGCGTGCAGCACGCGGTCGGCCACGGCCAGTGTGGGTGAGCGGACACCGCGTTCGTAGGCCGACAGCGTCGGCTGGGAGGTGCCGGCCAGGCGCGCGGCGGCGTCCTGCGTCAGCCCTCGGGCGACGCGGGCCAAGCCCGAGACGCTCGCCGAGGTGCTTCTCCAACGCCTTGTCAGAAGGTGCCGAAGGCGACCGATTGCGCGACCTGCGGCATGGCGAGCGCCCAGAAGGTGTCTGTGAGGTGCAGCGCCCGCAGGTCGTAGAAGAGCGGGATGACGATGGCCTCGGCGGGCATCCTGATCCCGAGGAGCATGAGATAGAAGACGGGCGTGGCGCCGCGAAAACGCATGGCCCCCAAGGCATATCCGGCAAGGATGGACAGCACCGTGCTGACGCTGACGACGAAGAGCGACACCATCGCCGAATTGCGCAGATAGCTCCCGAAGTGCCCGATCCGCCACGCCTCACGGAGATTCGCGAGGCCGCCGGGAGCCTCGGCATCCGGCTGCAGCGCGCCGGTGACGATGACGACGAAGGGCGCGAGCGCGAACGCGGCGAAGAGGAGCAGGACGACGTAATTCATCGAGCGCTCGGCGGTGGAGACCCTCATGCGGTCCCCGATGCGGGTGATGACGAGGGAGATCGCGAAGATGACGGTGGTGAGGACCACGCCGATCGTGCTCGCGAGCCCGACGTGACCGAGGTCGACGCCTTGGCGGTAGACCTCGTATGACGGCACTGAGACCTCCGGCCCGAACCGTCGGTGTAATGGGAACCTCGACAACTAGCTGGTCGAGTTCGGGAAACACGCCGACCACCGGGTCTGGCGCTCGGCGTGTATCCCGAACTCGACGGTGGTGCGGCGTCGTCACGCCTGCGTGTTGCGAATTGCTAGCATTATGCGACATGAAGACGCTCTATCTGCGAAATGTTCCGGACGAGGTCAGCGCAGCCCTGGAGGACTTGGCCCGGGCCGAGTCCATGTCAGTGAGCGCGCTCGCCGTGCGGGAGTTGGCGGCCGCAGTGGCGTTCCGACGAAATACCGATCTCATCTGGGCCTCTCCCGACGGGGACGTCCGTCTCGACGAGATCGTCGAGACGGTCCGCAGCGGTCGCGACCGTTGATCGTCGTCGACACCTCGGTCGTCGTCGCCGCGCTGACTGGGCACCGGCCATCCCGCGTGGCCATCACCGGTCAGCGGCTCCTTGCACCCGCCCATGTCGACGTCGAGGTCCTGCACGCGCTGCGGGGCCTGGTTCGTCGCGGCACGCTCAACACCGACGATGCGGCAGGTGTCCTGCAGGTGTGGACCGCGCTCGCGATCGACCGCCTCGACCTGGCCCGCTTGAGTTCTCGGATCTGGGAGTTGCGGGACAACCTCACGGCCTATGACGCCGCCTTCATCGCCGCCGCCGAGCTGCACGACGTGCCCCTCGTCACCGCGGACCGCACGCTCGCCAGCGCCCCCGGCCCGCGCTGCCGTATCGAGCTCGTCCCGCGCTGACTCCCGCCGCGAAGGGTCCGCCAGCTTTGATCAACTACCTGGTCGAGTTCGGGAAACACGCCGAGCGCTGGGCCTGACGCTCGGCGTGTTTCCCGAACTCGACAGGGTGGCGGACGCGGTGACTTAGCTCAGGCCGCGAATCTCGCCGTCCACCAAGTCGATCCGCTCGGCATTGGGGTGGCTCGACAGGCCGGGCATGGTGCGCATATCGCCGCAGATCGCATAGACGTACCCGGCCCCGGGGGCGGCGCGGACCTCGCGGACCGGCAGCCGCCAGCCGGTGGGGGCGCCATGCCGCGCCGGGTCGTGCGAGATCGACAAGTGCGTCTTGGCGATGACGACCGGGAGATCGCCGAAGCCGAGCCGCTCGTAGCTCGCCAGCGCCGTGGCAGCGGCAGGAGCGAAGTCGACGCCGTCGGCGCCATACACCTGCGTTGCGACGGCTTCGATCTTGGCCGTCAGGGGCGCGTCCGATTCATAGGTGAACCGGAACCGAGGGGTATGCCGAAGCGCGTCAATCAGCGCGCCGGCCAACTCCTCCGCGCCTGCCCCGCCGTCGGCCACGTGGGTGGAGACGGCGCACTTCACGCCGAGCTGGGCGCACAGATCGCGGATGACTTGGTGCTCGCTGTCGTGGTCGTCGGGGAAGGCGTTGATCGCGACGACCGGCCAGATGCCGAAGCCCTCAATGATCTGAATGTGCTTGCGCAGGTTGGCGATTCCCGCGCGCACGTCATCGGGATTCTCGGCCAATAGTTCCGACGGCAGCGGCTTGCCGGGCGTGATCTTGAAGCGCCCCGAATGCGCCTTGAGCGCGCGCACCGTCACGACGATGACGGCCGCATCGGGCCGCAAGCCAGCGATCCGGCACTTGACATTCATGAAGCGTTCGGCGCCCATATCCGCGCCGAAGCCCGCCTCGGTGAGGACGATGTCCGCGCGCCGCGTGGCGACCAGATCGGCGACGACGGACGACGAACCGGTCGCGATATTGCCGAACGGCCCGCAGTGAATGAGCGCGGGCGTGCCCTCGATGGTCTGCAGCAGATTGGGATTCAAGGCGTCCTTGAGGATCACCGCCATCGCCCCAGCGGCCCCGAGGTCGTCGGCGGTGACCGGGCGACCGTCATATGCATAGCCCACGACGATCCGCCGCAAGCGCTCCTTCAGATCATCGAGCGAGGTCGCGAGCGAGAGCAGCACCATGACCTCGGAGGCGGCGGTGATATCGAAGCCGGTCTGCCGGGTCACGCCGTCGATCCGGGCGCCGAGCCCGACGATGACATTGCGCAGCGATCGGTCGTTGACATCGAGCACGCGTCGCCAGGTGATATTCCTCGGATCGAGGCCGAGCGAATTCCCATGGTGCAGATGGTTATCCACCATCGCGGCCAACAAATTGTGCGCCGCCGTGACGGCGTGGAAATCACCGGTCAAGTGCAAGTTGAGCTTGTCCATCGGGATTACCTGCGAGTAGCCGCCGCCCGCCGCCCCGCCCTTGATGCCGAAAGTCGGACCCATCGACGGCTGCCGCAGCGTGACGGCGACCTGCTTGCCGAGCCGGGCCAAGCCGTCGGCCAGCCCGACTGCCGTGGTCGTCTTGCCCTCCCCGAGCGGGGTCGGCGTAACCGCAGTGACCACGACATACTTCGCCCGCTGCTGCGTGGGCTGCCCCGGAGCGTCCAGCACACCGAGGTCGATCTTCGCGACAGCGCGGCCATACGGCTCGACGAAGTCCTCCGGGATCCCGAGCCGATCCGCGATCTCTTGCAAGGGACGAAGCGGAGCGGCGGTGGCAATCTCGAGGTCGGACGGAATACCCATAAGGGCATCCTGGCCCGGCCTGTCCCGGAGCGCGAGTATGCGGCGCCTTCCCCGTGGGTGGAGTCGAGTCCGATTCAGCCGAGTCGGGTCAGGCCGACGGTGGGCGCTAAGTCACGGGCGACCTCCCGATCGATATGTCCCGCAATGGGATTGAGCACCGCGGCACCCGAGGTGCCGACGGCGCTTCGGAGGATTGCCTCGATCGGCATACCCAGCATCAGGCCGGTCGCCACCGCCGCGACGACCGCATCGCCGGCCCCGACGGGATTGCCGCGCAGTGGGCGCGAGGGGGTGGCGCGCCATTCGCCCTCTGGGCCGGCACAGATCAGGCCCGCGGGTCCATCGGAGACGAGGACCACCAACCCGGGCGAGCGCTCGCGCAGCGCCGAGACACCCGCCAAGCCATCGCAGCCAACGGTCTCGAGCAACTCGTGGCGGTTGGGTTTGATGTGGGTGGCACCGGCGTCGATGGCGGCCAACAAGGCCGGCCCACCGCAGTCGACGATGACGCTGAAGCCCTGGGCGCGCGCTGCGGCGACGCACTCTGCATACCCCGCCTCATCGGCGCCCGGCGGCAGCGAGCCGCTGAGGACGAGCACCGAGCCGGCGCTCGCGGCGGCCAGGACCTCGTCGAGGGAGTCGTGGACGGCTCGCCACTCGGCGGGCGGGATGGCGGCCCCCGCCTCGTTGAGGGCCGTCGCGGTGCCGTCGTCCTCGACGATCGTCACCGTCCGGCGGGTATGCCGGGTGGTCGCCACCGCCGTCAGCCGCGGCCCGCCCGTGGCGAGATCGGCCGCGAACTGCTCGCCGGTCGGCCCGCCGAGCGCGGCGATCAGATGGGCGCGCTCGCCGAGTTGCTGGACCACTCGGGCGACATTCGTCGCCTTGCCGCCGGCCTGTTCGCGCACATGCGGGACGCGCTGGGCCTCGCCGTGGACGAGCGTGCCGATGCGATAGGTGACATCGACGGCGGGGTTCAGGCCCAGGCAAATGGCCTCTTGGATGATCACGGCGTCATCCTTGCCCATCAGGGGCGGGCGACCTCACGAGAGGATGTCCTTGCGGGCGAAAGCGCGGTAGGCGAGAGCGGTCAGGACGATTGTGTACAGCGCCGCCCAGGCCACTCCGCGGGCCATGCTCGTGGGGTCTGGATCACTGGCGAACAGCTCGAGCCAGGCCCGCGAATAGTGGTTCGGCAGGGCGCGCCGCCAGTCGCCCAGCGCGTCGAGGGCGTCGAGGATGGAAGAGACGATGGCCGCCAGGACGGCTGCGCCGACCGCGCCCAGGGGAGTCGCGCCGCTGATCCCGACCCACAGCGCGAGCGCCGCGAAGGGGAGCAGTGAGACCACGACATATGCCGCAGCTAGGGCGATCCGCAGCAGCGCGGCGCCGCCGGAGAGCTCGCCGCCGAGCGGGATCGACAGGGGGGCCCAGCCATAGGCGAGCCCGCCGACGATCAGCGACCAGCCGATGAGCAGGATGATCGCGGCGAGCGATGTCGCGAGCCCGACGAGCAGTTTGACGGTGAGCAATCGAGCTCGAGCGACCGGTGCGGTGAGCAGGTAACGGAGCGTGCCCCAGCCTGCTTCCGAGGGGACTGAGTCGCCGACGAAAAGCGTCATGAGGATCAGGAGCAGAAGCTCGGCGCTGACGAGCAATAGGAAGAGCGCGAAGTTCAGCGCACCGCTGGTCGCGAGGTCGGAGAAGCGCGTGCCGCCGCCGCTCTCGGGATCGCCGAGGGCGAAGGAGGCGGCGACGATCAGCGGCAGGGCCAGGAGTATGCCGAAGGACCAGAGCGTGCGCGGGCGGCGGGCCTGCCGGGCGAACTCGGTGCGGAAAGACAGCGGCCGATTCACCGGGCACGCACCTGTCGGAGCCGCTCGCCGCGGGCTTCGGGATCCTCGTCCGGGCGCGAAGTCAGTCCGGCCGCGCCGGCGATGGTCTCCAGGAAGACCTCCTCGAGGTGCCGGTCGCCCGCCACCCCGAGGTCCGAAACAGCTCCTGCGACAAGGACTTTGCCCGCGTGCATGACAACAACATGGCTGCAGGTCTGCTCGACTTCGGCCAGCAGATGACTGGAGACGACGACGGTTCGGCCGGTGGCGGCATACCGCTGCAGGATCGGTCGGAGCGCGGCGATCTGCGGCGGATCGAGGCCATTGGTGGGTTCGTCGAGGATGAGCAACTCGGGTCGGCCGAGCATGGCCTGCGCGATGCCGAGCCGCTGCTTCATGCCATGCGAATAGGACTTCACCGGCCGATCGAGGGCTCCGCCGAGTGCCGCGACGTCGAGCGCTTCGTCAAAGCCGGCTTCACTCGACGGGCGTCCGGTCGCGGCCCAGTAGGCATGGAGGTTGGCCCGGCCGGTCAGGTGCGGCACGAAGCCGGGTCCCTCGATGAGCGCACCGACGTGCGAGAGGACGGGGTCCCCGGGCTGCACCCGCCGCCCGAGGATCCGCGTCTCGCCGGCGTCGGGATGAATCAGTCCGACCGCCATTCGCAGCGTGGTCGTCTTGCCGGCGCCATTGGGGCCGAGCAGACCGACGACCTGCCCGCGACGAGCCGACCACGTCACGCCGTCGACGGCGTGGTGGCCGTCGCCATAGGTTTTGCGTAGCCCATCCACGCGGATCATTTCGTCCGGATCGTTGGCGGACTCGTCGGTTTCGCGTCGGCTCCGGACGCGGCGGGCCACGAAGGCCCACCCGGCTACCGCGAGGAGCGCGAGCAGGGCAAGCCCGCCGATCCAGCGCGCTTCGCGGTCCAGGAGCGCGGGAGTGGTGAGCGCGGTGCCATCGGTGACGGGGAGGGTGATGTCCGGCTGGGCCAAATGGATGGTGTCGACCCGGGTCTGGTTCGATCCCCGGAAGCCGGAATCCGTGGCCGACAACAGGATTCGCAAAGTAGTGCCCTTGGCGAGTTGATAGCTGGCCGGCGGCAGGTCGACAGTGACCACGGACTCTTGTCCGGGCGTCGCCGCCACGCGAACGGGTGCCACGAGCGGTCGCAACAGGCGGGCACTGTTGCCCTGGACCTGCCACAGCGACGCAAAAAGCGTCACCTCGCGGCCGGTGGATGTCACCGCAACGCGCACGCTCGGGGAGCCGGCGATCGTGATGCTCTGCGTCGTCGGCGAGGTGTCGAAGGCGAGGTGCTGTCCGGGCAGTGCGGCGAGGGAGTATGTCGGCGCGAGCCCCGCCAGTGCATCACCTCCAGGGATCGTGGTGATGGCCGCCGGCACGCCACCCGGGGGGTTGACGATCGTGCCCTCGCGCCCGGTCAGCGGCAGCGTCATGTCGCGGCGGGAGTCTTCGCGGCTCTCGTCGTAAGTCGGCGCTACCGACTGGCCGCGGCGGGGAGCAACGGCATACGCGAAGGTCGGGATGCCTTGGGGGAGAGCGGAACTGCGCCCGGCGCCACGCAGCGTGCCGGCCAACCATCGGTCGACGGACTGCTCGACTTGCGTGCGCTCGGCCGCCGAGGGGCCGGTCTTGCTCGGTGCGGTGTCGTGGCCGCCATTGATCCATCGGACCGCGACTGGCGTGCCCGCTGCGCGGAGCGCGTCGGCCGTAGCCTCGCTCTGATCAATGCCGAAAAGCGTGTCGCCCATGCCCTGGATGAGATAGACGGGCGCTTTGATCTGGCGGAGCGTTGGCCGAGGACTGTTGCGGTGCAAGACTTTTCGCAGTTCTGGCGAAGCGACACCGGACTCGGCAGCCGCCACGAACAACCGACACGTCGTGTTGTCGAAGCGGCCGCACCCGGCCGCGCCCGGGCTCGCGGTCCCCATACTGCCGAGCAGGAAATTCGCGCCCCAGAGCTGCTTATACGGCCCAAGGACCGCACCGGAAGAGGTCGCGGTGAAGGACGGGAAGAAGGCCGACGCGAGGTCGTTCCACGTCGCAGTAGCGACGACCGAATCGACCCGCGGATCGGCCGCCGCACCCATCAACGCGAGCGCCCCGCCATAGCTCGTGCCCACGAGCGCTACCCGCGGATCGTTCCTCCCGTCGAGCAGCACGCGCGGCTGACGCGCGAGCGTGTCGAGGACGCGGGAGGCGTCGGCCACTTCATACGTCGGGTCGATCAGGTGCACCCGACCACCGGATGTCGCGAACCCGCGAGAGGTGTAGGCCAGCACGACATACCCGAGCGCCGCAAGGCGACTCGCGTCGCGGCGCGAGTCGGACTTGCTGCCGCCGAAGCCGTGGGCGAGGACGACGGCGGGGGCCTGTCCCCTGCCATTGGGGAGGTAGAGGTCGGCATCGAGGGTGACCGCCTCGCCGCCCGGCTCAGGGCCGACGTCGATGCGCAGCGCGGTCGCCTGCCGGAGCGCGACGGCCGCCGCCTCGCGCGGAGCACTGACGGTCAGCGCGGCCCAGAGCACGCCGAGCACGAGGAGGGCGGCGAGCATGCCGCGGCCGAGCCGACGCTTCATCGGGCGATTGTGCGCTATCGGCCTGAGGCCTGAACGCGGGGCGGGCGGGCCGGTCTCAGGCGGGCGTCATACCCCGCTTGTGGAAGGGCTTGAAGTCGCCGTAGCCCGGCCAGTAGGGATAGGGGATGACGCGGTGCACGGCGCCCTGGGAGGAAGACTCCTCGTATCCCCAGTAGCTCGTGCGGCCGGCGTCGGCCCACTTGTCGAACATGACGACGTGGGTGGTCGGGCTGAGCAGGGCGTCGCCGCGGCGCAGCTGTGGCTTGGTGATGAAATCGCCGACGCGGCGCAGGCTGTAGGTCGACAGCCCCGGCCGCGCGAGGCCCCAGGCGAAGGAGACGAATCCCGAACAGTCGGTGCGGTATCCGTTGTAGTAAGCGCTCTGGCTGTAGGGCACGTCGGCGTCGACCCACCGCTGGGCGCGCGTGCACGCCATCAGGCCGGTGATGGCCAGAGCGCGCTCGTCGTCAGCCTCCGCGGCGGTCGGCAGGGTCAGGGCGGCGAAGGCGCCGGCGGGCAGCAGCAGGGCGGAACGGCGCGACAGATCGGCGCGAAGCGGTTGTGACATGGGACGTCCTGGGGGAGGTGCGGGGGCCCGGCGGGGGGAGTGGGCCCGAACGAGAGTAACGGGTGATGCTGGTGTTGCCCAGCCCGCCGCGTGCTCACCAGGCGGGAGGCGTATGCCGTGCGAACCCTCCCGAGGCGTCCTCGACCTGGGCGCAGAGCGAGAGCAGAAGCTCGTCGTGCCCCGGCGCAGCGGCGAGCATGATGCCGACGGGGAGGCCAGCTGCGGTCCGGTGCAGGGGGAGGGAGGCGGCCGGCATACCCGTGACATTCCACAGCGACGTCCACGGGGTGAAGGCCTTCTGCGCGGCGAAGTCGGCTGCCGGGTCCGCGTCATGGCGCAGGGCGCCGACGGGTAGCGGCGGCTGCGCGAGGGTCGGGGTGAGGACGGCGTCGTATGCCGTCAGCCCCCGGACGATCGCGGCGCCGATGCGTCGCAACTCCCCGATGGCCAGGCCGAACTGCGGGCCGCTGATCGCATGGCCTCGCCGGGCGAGCCAGCGCGTGAGGGGCTGCACGTCATCCTCCGTGCCGGCGGGGACCGAGAGGGCCGTAAGCACCGACCAGCAGGTCTCGAAGACGGCAACCGCGCTGCGCGGCAACGGATTCGGGATGTCGTCGATGTCGTGGCCGAGGTCTTCGAGCAGGGTCAAGGCACGTTCGTATGCCGTCAGCACCTCCGGATCCACCTCGGCATCCGCGATGGCCGGGGTGGCGAACCGCGCGATGCGCAGGCGCCCGGGCGGGTGCTCGGTGGCGGCGAGGAAGGCGCCGGGCGGGGCGGGCGGTGCCCACGTCGGGTCTCCGGGGAAGGGGCGCGCCATGACATCGAGTAAGGCCGCCGCATCGCGAACCGTCCGCGCGATCGGGCCATTGGTCGCGAGGCCGGTGGGGTCGCCATACATCGGGCCGGCGGAGATGCGCCCCCGGCTCGGCTTGAAACCGACGACCCCGCAGCAGGCCGCGGGTATGCGGATCGACCCGCCCCCGTCGCTGCCTTGGGCCAACGGCGCGAGGCCTGCCGCCACCGCTGCCGCCGAGCCGCCCGAGGATCCGCCGGCCATTCGCGTTGTGTCCCAAGGGGTTACGGCGGGCGGGGCGATGGCCGATTCGGTGTAACACGGGCTGCCGAACTCCGGCGTATTGGTCTTGCCGAGGCTGATCAGGCCGGCGTCCTCGATCGCGGTGACGACATGATCGGACCAGTCGGGGATGTAGTGCTCGAAGCGCTTCGCGCCGAAGGTGGTGCGCACTCCGGCGGTGGCGTTGAGGTCTTTGATCGCGGTCGGGACGCCCCACAACGGGCCGGCGTCGGCGGGTCGCCCGGCGGCCGCCAGCGCGTCCGCGCGGGCGAGCGCCTGCTCCGTCGTGCGGGTGACGAAGGCCCCAACTCGGTCCTCGCGCCCAGCAAAGTGCTCCAGCAACTCGCGCGGCGACACATCGCCCGCCGCCACTGCGGCGCCCTGCTCCAGTGCCGTTAGGTCATGCCACTGCGCCATGCCCGCCACCCTCCCACGCCGGCCGTACGCCGCCGCCTTCCGTCCCGCCGGGGTCGCCGAGTGTGCCGCCGCCGCAGCGGCCCGACGGACTACAGGTATCCCTCTGCACTTCCGTCGCCCAGGCTCAATCACCCCAGTCGGCCGCCAATCCTGTAGCCGGTCGGCCCGCGCACCCTTGGGCGCAAGCGAGCACTCCGCGCGGAGATCGTTGCAGCCACGCTGTCCGACCTTTTGGCAGGCACCATCTCTGCCTCAAAGGCTGCCGCACTGCTGCACATCAGCCCGTCGCACCTGTCACACCGGTCCACCTCAACCCCTCTCTTCAGCGTCAAGATCGGTCGTGCGCGTCGTTACTTTCGGCGGCAGTTCGCGGACGGCCAAGTCCTGCCGGGTCTGGCGACACTCGCCGCCCGACTCACCGGTGCGTACATCCGCTGGACGCAGCGACAGTGATGACGACGCCAGCTGAGGAACTCGGCGGCCGTGCCCCAACGGCATACCTCGCCTCCGGTGGGGGCCCGGACGTCGTGGCCGACCTGCTTGAGGGCCTGGCGTTCTGAGCACAACGAAGAACCCCACGCGCCCCCCGCGACGTGAGGTGCTGGCGAGCGATCTGCGGCCGACGTCGGAACTTCTCTGGCGCATCCACAAAACGAGCGGCCCCCGCCCATCGCGATGGGATGAGTTCCGGTCATACGGTCCGCTGGCCTCGACGCGTTGGGACCCCCACTCGCCGCCCCTTGGCGAACACCCGGAAGCCGTGCTGTATGCCGCGACGGACTTCCGGACGGCCGTCGCCGAAGGTCTTCCAGACGACGCGACGGATTGATCCGTTAAGTGGGAACCCCTGGGTGGCGACCTTCGTCCCGGCCGAGCCGTTGCATTTGCTTCGCCTGTATGACCGCGACGCAACCTGGCTGCTCACGGCGCCTCTCACTCGCTCATGCATGGCCCCCGGAGCACGGGCCGCAATTGGGCGTGCGCCAACCTCGGCACGTATGACGTCGACGGCCTGTGGGTGCAGTCCACGGCCACGAAAACCGGATCCACGCCGGGCTCATCCCCGCGCGGGCGGGACGGTCAAGCCGGGCACGGCCGCCAAGGCCCCGACGTGGGGCTCATCCCCGCGCGGGCGGGGCGGTCGGCGGCGAGGCGTTCGGCGCGCATAGCCGCGAGGGCTCATCCCCGCGCGGGCGGGGCGGTCGGTCGGTGCGATCGAGCGCTGGTCGCAGGCCGGGGCTCATCCCCGCGCGGGCGGGGCGGTCTGGGCGCTTTTGCGCTCACGTCCTCGGTGGTGGGGCTCATCCCCGCGCGGGCGGGGCGGTCTGCATCGCACCGGCATGCAGGGACACAAACTGGGGCTCATCCCCGCGCGGGCGGGGCGGTCAACGACCGGGTGGTCAGACGACGCCCGGAGGGGGGCTCATCCCCGCGCGGGCGGGGCGGTCAGCCACCTGACATGCCAACCGCGATGGACAAAGGGCTCATCCCCGCGCGGGCGGGGCGGTCCTCCTCAGCGGTCAGCGGGCGGGGGTCGCGCAGGGCTCATCCCCGCGCGGGCGGGGCGGTCCGGTCGCGTCAGCGGGAGCCGCGAGAGCCGGAGGGCTCATCCCCGCGCGGGCGGGGCGGTCGTGATCCCTAAGCCTGGCCGCTGGGCCAAGCAGGGCTCATCCCCGCGCGGGCGGGGTGTCGACGGCGCGCGAAAACTGGACAGTTGCGGCGCTTGAAAAGTGAACACCTTCTGAGATTGGAGAGTGATCACTGTGGAGGACTGGGCGTTGATCCGGCGGTTGGCTGCTGATGGGGTGGCCAAGGCTGAGATTGCTAGGAAGTTGGGTATCTCGCGGACGACGGTCTTGAAGGCCATCGCGTCGGAGAGGCCGCCGAAGTACGAGCGGTCACCAAGATCGACGTCGTTCACCCCGTTCGAGGTCAGGGTGCGGGCCCTGTTGGATGAGACCCCGGAGATGCCGGCCACGGTGCTGGCCGAGCGGGTCGGGTGGAGCGGGTCGATCCGCTGGTTTCGTGACAACGTCAACCGGGTCCGGGTCGACCATCGCCCGATCGATCCGGCGGACCGGTTGTCGTGGTCGGCTGGCGACGCGGCGCAATGCGATCTGTGGTTCCCGCCCCGCAAGATCCTCCTCGAAGACGGGACCCGCGCGTTGTTGCCGGTGTTGGTGCTCACGTGCGCGTTCTCGCGGTTCATGCTCGCGGTGATGATCCCGACGAGGAAGACCGAGGACCTTCTGTTGGGCATGTGGCAGCTGCTGACCCAGTTGGGTGCCGTGCCGCGACGACTGTTGTGGGACAACGAATCCGGTATCGGACGCGGGAAGCTGACCGAGCCGGCAGCGGTGTTCGCGGGCTCGTTGGCGACCACGATTAAGCTTCTTGCGCCGCGGGACCCGGAGACCAAGGGCATCGTGGAACGCCGGAACGGTTTCTTCGAGACCTCCTTCATGCCCGGCCGACACTTCGAGTCCCCGGCCGACTTCAATGACCAGTTCACGTCGTGGCTGGGCACGGCGAACGCGCGCACGGTGCGCACGATCAAGGCCCGCCCGGTCGATCTGGTCGAGGTCGACAAGGCAGCCATGCTGCCGTTGCCGCCGGTGGTGTTGCACCTGGGTTGGCGTAACCACCTCCGGCTCGGGCGGGACTACTACGTGCGGGTCGACACCAGCGACTACTCCGTCCACCCTTCAGCGATCGGGGGACGGGTCGATGTCACCGCCGACCTCGAGAAGGTCCGAGTCCGACACGGTGGACGCCTCGTGGCTGAACACGACCGCCGCTGGGCTCGCGGCATGACGGTCACCGACCCCGCCCACGTCCACGCCGCGGCCGTGCTACGGCGGGCCTTCCAAGGCCGAGACCCGATACCCGTCGGCGACCCGGAGTTGGAATTGGTGCGTGACCTGGCCGACTACGACCGAGCCTTCGGCCTCGACGCTGGCGGCCTGTCATGACCGCCAAGACCACCGCCCCCGCCTCGGCGGCCGAGACGATCAAGACCCTCACCCACCTCGCGGTCGCGCTGAAAGCGCCCCGGATCACCGAAGCCGCGGCCCGCCTGGCCGACCACGCCCGCGACACCGGCTGGACCCACGAGGAGTACCTAGCCGCCGTGCTCGAACGCGAGGTCGCCGCCCGCAACGCCTCCGGCGCCCAGCTGCGGATCCGTGCCGCAGGGATGCCCGCGATCAAGACCATCGAGGACTTCGACTTCGAACACCAACCCGCCGCCCGCACCCCGATCCACGCACTCGCGTCCGGGGCCTACCTGACCGAACACCGCAACGTGGTCCTGCTCGGCCCGCCCGGCACTGGCAAGACGCACTTAGCCACCGCTCTCGGCGTCGCCGCTGCCCGGCAAGGCCACCGTGTCCTGTTCGCGACCGCCACCGACTGGGTCGCCCGCCTGAGCGAGGCCCACGCCCGCGGTCGACTCCCTGCCGAACTGGTCCGGCTACGCCGATACGGCCTCGTCATCGTCGACGAGGTCGGCTACCTGCCCTTCGAGCAGGACGCGGCGAACCTGTTCTTCCAGCTCGTCTCCTCCCGCTACGAACACGCCTCCCTGATCCTGACGTCCAACCTGCCCTTCAGCTCCTGGGCCGGGGTCTTCGGAGACCAAGTCGTCGCCGCCGCGATGATCGACCGCATCGTCCACCACGCCGACGTCATCGCCCTCAAAGGCGCCTCCTACCGCCTACGCGGCCGAGGCATCGACACCCTGCCCAGCATCAAAGCCGAACAAGGCTCAATAGACTGACAAAACCGTTCACTTCTCGAACGCCGAAACCGCCCACTTTTCGAGCGCCGTCCACACGGGGCGGTCAGGTGGAGTTTGGCGTTCAGGGTGTACGGATGGGGCTCATCCCCGCGCGGGCGGGGCGGTCGCATGGCCGGTGCAGCCGCCGCGACGCGCGAGGGGCTCATCCCCGCGCGGGCGGGGCGGTCGAGCCGGTCTGCTCCAGCAGGGCGGCGGCCGAGGGCTCATCCCCGCGCGGGCGGGGCGGTCCGATCTTGCCCGCGAACTCGCCAAAGTTGGCGGGGCTCATCCCCGCGCGGGCGGGGCGGTCACGAAAGCCGAGCCGCCTTCACGGACCTTCCTGGGCTCATCCCCGCGCGGGCGGGGCGGTCGAGCGGTTTCTTGTCGATCTTCGTGAGCGCCGGGGCTCATCCCCGCGCGGGCGGGGCGGTCGTCCTCTGGTGCCCGTCCGACAGCAGCCTGCCGGGCTCATCCCCGCGCGGGCGGGGCGGTCTCATGCGCGCCGGGACCCTCACGGCGAGCAAGGGGCTCATCCCCGCGCGGGCGGGGCGGTCAAGCTGGACAGCCCGCCCGTCTTGTGCATCCAGGGCTCATCCCCGCGCGGGCGGGGCGGTCCGGCGTACCTGCGCGCCAACCTCGTCCCCGGCGGGCTCATCCCCGCGCGGGCGGGGCGGTCAACAGCGGACGTCCGGCCGTGTCCTTCGCGCCGGGCTCATCCCCGCGCGGGCGGGGCGGTCCAGCAGGTCCGGTGCTCCTCCTCGACGCGCTCGGGCTCATCCCCGCGCGGGCGGGGCGGTCAGTTGCGTTCTCCCACAAGCCGACTCGCACGAGGGCTCATCCCCGCGCGGGCGGGGCGGTCATAGTTCCGCTGGACGACAAGTGCAAGGTTCCGGGCTCATCCCCGCGCGGGCGGGGCGGTCGGCAGCGGCCCGAAGCGCGGGGACTACTCGGAGGGCTCATCCCCGCGCGGGCGGGGCGGTCCAGGTCCTTGGCGGCGACCTGGATATCGGAGCCGGCTCATCCCCGCGCGGGCGGGGCGGTCCCGGCGGCATACATCGCGCACATCGCGCTCATGGGCTCATCCCCGCGCGGGCGGGGCGGTCCCGGCGGCATACATCGCGCACATCGCGCTCATGGGCTCATCCCCGCGCGGGCGGGGCGGTCTCGAGCGGCTTGACGGTGGGGTGCGCGGTGCCGGGCTCATCCCCGCGCGGGCGGGGCGGTCTGCGCTCAGCCCGACTTCGCGGGGCACTCGCCGGGCTCATCCCCGCGCGGGCGGGGCGGTCACCCCGGACGCGCCGCCGCAAGACGAGACCTTGGGCTCATCCCCGCGCGGGCGGGGCGGTCGACGTCGGCAAGGCGGTGCCGACCGGCGCGAGGGGCTCATCCCCGCGCGGGCGGGGCGGTCCGGTCGGCGTCATCGCTCAGGTGGACCGAGGCGCGTCGGGCTCATCCCCGCGCGGGCGGGGCGGTCTTGATCGTGACGGTGACGCCCGACATCGACGTGGGCTCATCCCCGCGCGGGCGGGGCGGTCGCAGTCCGCTTCGCCGTTCCGAGCAGCGCCCCGGGCTCATCCCCGCGCGGGCGGGGCGGTCTCCGCCCGCTTCGCCGTTCCGAGCAGCGCCCCGGGCTCATCCCCGCGCGGGCGGGGCGGTCTCCGCCCGCTGGATCACCATCGGTCGAGAGCGGGGCTCATCCCCGCGCGGGCGGGGCGGTCAGGTGGTCGCCATGCACAAGGCCGCCACCGACGGGCTCATCCCCGCGCGGGCGGGGCGGTCGGTCACCATCACGCGCCGCATGGACTTGCTCGGGGCTCATCCCCGCGCGGGCGGGGCGGTCCTCTCTAGAGCCCACCGCTTGGCGAAACGGCGGGCTCATCCCCGCGCGGGCGGGGCGGTCTCAACCCAGATCGGCGTTGCGGAAGCATGCGGGGGCTCATCCCCGCGCGGGCGGGGCGGTCGAGGACCTGCTCGATGAGGAGGCGGAAGCACAGGGCTCATCCCCGCGCGGGCGGGGCGGTCAGGAGCGCGCTCATGTCGTCGACATCGTCGCCGGGCTCATCCCCGCGCGGGCGGGGCGGTCGAGCACGGCCGCGACATGACGCCCGGCCCGTGGGGCTCATCCCCGCGCGGGCGGGGCGGTCGTCCTCTGGAGTCCGTCGAACGACAGCCTGCCGGGCTCATCCCCGCGCGGGCGGGGCGGTCGAGACCGACGTCCTGATCGGGAAGCCGATCATGGGCTCATCCCCGCGCGGGCGGGGCGGTCCGCCTCATGACGTGGGTTAGGTCTGGTGACCGGGGGCTCATCCCCGCGCGGGCGGGGCGGTCGTGTTCCTACTCGCCA
>NZ_BAAAPO010000026.1:138677-156609 GCF_039531185.1 Nostocoides veronense | reverse complement strand
GGTCTGGTGACCGGGGGCTCATCCCCGCGCGGGCGGGGCGGTCGGAGTCTGGCGAGTCCAGTCCGGCTATGGCGAGGGCTCATCCCCGCGCGGGCGGGGCGGTCGGTAGTCACATTGTCCCGATTGTCGCGCGCCCGGGCTCATCCCCGCGCGGGCGGGGCGGTCGTGTTCCTACTCGCCAAGAGCCCGCGCTACTGGGGCTCATCCCCGCGCGGGCGGGGCGGTCCTCACGGTGACCCCGCCCGGGACCGCGCTGCAGGGCTCATCCCCGCGCGGGCGGGGCGGTCTGCCGTTGCCGCGATTGATTGCTGAGACATGTTGGGCTCATCCCCGCGCGGGCGGGGCGGTCCGATTCGCGCCTGTCCGTGGCCATGAAAAAGTCCCCACTGGTGGCCAGGTAGCGGTCCCCACTGGTGGCCATGTCGGGTCTCCGGTGGTGGCCAAGTAGAAGTCCCCGCTCCTCGTTCTGCGCGTGTCGTAGCGGCTCGTGAGGCCCTGCGTGGCGACGGTAGCGATGCCTAGTCAGCCGTCGTCACCACGCAGGGGTTTCCATTGAAGAACGAAAGAGAACGGATGGACATCATTTCGGCCTATCGTGAGGTGGGCAGCTACCGGGGAGCGGCCGCGATGTGCGGCACGACCCACAAGACCGTCAAGCGGGTCATCGCGGCCCATCAGGCCAGTAACCGCGGCGAACCACCCATGCCGCGGGTCGAGCGTGGCCGTAACTACGACGCGGTCAGGCAGCTGGTTGTGGAGAAAGTCAACGACACCGCGGGGCGGATCAGCGCGAAGCGGTTGATGCCGGCCGCGCGTGCTGCGGGTTTTGAGGGGTCGGATCGCAACTTCCGGCGCCTGGTCGCCGACGCGAAGCGGCAGTGGCGTATCGGGCAGGCCCGCGCGGCGGGGCGGCGTCCGGCGATCTGGACACCGGGTGAGGTGTTGGCGATCGATTGGGGCACGGAGCTGGTCGCGGGCCGCCGGGTCCATGTGTTCTGTGCGGTGCTGGCCTGGTCGCGTTACCGGTTCGTCCGGTTCGCGCCCGATGAGCAGCAGAGCACCACGCTGGCGATGCTCTCGGAGTGCTTCGAGGAGCTCGGCGGGGTTCCCAAGCTGGTGCTGGCTGATCGGATGGCGTGCCTGAAGGGCAGCGTGGTCGCCAACATTGTGGTGCCGGCGCCGGACTACGTCCGGTTCGCGTCCCACTACCGGTTCCGGCCGGACTTCTGTCATGCCGCGGACCCCGAATCGAAGGGGATCGTGGAGAACCTTGTCGGTTACGCCAAGGACGACCTCCTCACGCCGTTGGAGCTTGAGGAGGATCCGTGGGTCGACGGCTATGCCGGGCTCAACGAGCGGGCGAAGGCGTGGGGTGTGGAGGTCAACGGCCGTCGGCACAGCGAGATCCACGCGGTCCCGGACGAGCGGCTGGAGTCGGAGCGAGAGGTGCTGGGCGAGCTGCCGTCGCTGCGGCTGCAGGTCGGCGCGGCGCCGATCACCAGGAAGGTCGACAAGCTGTCCTGCATCCGGTTCGGTTCGGCGCGCTACTCGGTGCCCAACGCTCTGATCGGGCGGGTCGTGACGGTACTAGTCGACCAGCGCGACCGGGTGCTGCGGGTGATCGAGCCAGTCACCGGCGAGGTCCACGCCGAACACCAGCTGGTCGCACCAGGCGAGACGTCGATCGACGACGCCCACTACGACCGGCCCAGGGCAGCGTCGCCGCGACGCAGCGCGCGGGGGCGGACCCCGGCCGAGCGGGAGTTCTTGGCGGTGGGGCCGGTCGCCGAACAGTTCCTGGTCGGGGCCGCCGCGGCGGGTGTGACCAAGCTGAACACCGAGATCACCGAGCTGCTCACCCTGGCCGCCGCGCACGGTACCGACGCCCTGACCGCAGCCCTGGAGCGGGCCGTCAGCTTCGGCCGTTGGCGCGCCGACGACGTCCGCTCGATCCTGGCCACCAACGGCCACGCGCCCCGGCCCACACCGGCCGGGCAGGCGCTGGTAATGACCCTGCCCACCGTCCCGACCAGGTCGCTGGCCGCCTACCGGATCGATGGGACCGATCGGGGTGGGGTGTCGTGACCGCCGCCACGCCGCCGCCGCTGCCGGCGGACCTGAACGAGGGGCTGAAGCGGTTGAAGATGGCCGCGATGCGCCGGCTGGCGCCCGAGCTCCTGGTGACCGCGAAGACCCAACGCTGGAAACCCGAGGAGTTCCTCCGCACCCTGGTCGAGGCCGAGATCGCCTCGCGTGAGGCATCCAACGCCCGCACCCGGATGCGGCAGGCAGCGTTCCCGGTCACCAAGACCCTCGAGGAGTTCGACATCGCCGCCTCCTCGATCCCGCCCGCCACGTTCGACTATCTCTCCTCGCTGGAGTGGATCCGCGCAGCGGAGAACGTGTGCCTGATCGGCCCCGCCGGCACCGGGAAGTCCCACACCCTGATCGCCCTAGGGACCGCCGCCGTCGAGCACGGGCACCGGACCCGGTACTTCACCGCCGCCGAACTAGTCGAGACCCTCTATCGAGGACTAGCCGACAACAGCGTCGGAAAACTCATCGACGCCCTACTTCGCAACGACCTCATCCTGATCGACGAGCTCGGCTTCGCCCCCCTGGACGACACCGGCGCACAACTGCTGTTCCGGTTCGTCGCCGCCGCCTACGAGAGACGCTCACTCGGTATCGCGTCACACTGGCCGTTCGAGTCCTGGGGACGATTCCTGCCCGAACACACCACCGCGGTCAGCATGCTCGACCGGCTCCTGCACCACTGCCACACCGTCGTCACCGACGGCGACTCCTACCGAATGAGACAAGCCCGAGCGAACGGAGGAACCCGACTCAAAACCAACTAAAACTCCACGAGGGGTGGGGACTTCCAGTTGGCCACCAGCGGGGACCTCAACCTGGCCATTGACACGCGCCTGCGGCATACGACATGCGTGGGGGCTCATCCCCGCGCGGGCGGGGCGGTCACCCCATCGAACACATGTTCGATCGAACACACGGGCTCATCCCCGCGCGGGCGGGGCGGTCCTCGAACATCGTGCCGAGGAAGTCGGCGAGGTAGGCTCATCCCCGCGCGGGCGGGGCGGTCCAGTAAGTCTTCCGATGGTTCCCCACCCAACCGGGCTCATCCCCGCGCGGGCGGGGCGGTCGCCAGAGAGGTTCCCGTCGGGAAAAAAGCGATGGGCTCATCCCCGCGCGGGCGGGGCGGTCGGTCCAGGGCGGGGAGGTAGCGGATCCGCCCGGGGCTCATCCCCGCGCGGGCGGGGCGGTCCCCGTGACAAGGACTTGGAGAGCGCGACGAAGGGGCTCATCCCCGCGCGGGCGGGGCGGTCAACCCCGACGTGGGACCGAAAGGCCATCGAGCGGGCTCATCCCCGCGCGGGCGGGGCGGTCAATCTGCTGGTCAGGCGGCATTGTTTACACGAGGGCTCATCCCCGCGCGGGCGGGGCGGTCGACCCGTCGGTCGTCGACGAGGTCCGCGGCAAGGGCTCATCCCCGCGCGGGCGGGGCGGTCCGGGGTCCGCGCTGGCGTCGCTGCGGATGCTGGGGCTCATCCCCGCGCGGGCGGGGCGGTCACGCCGATCCGCACGGTCCGCGTGGGCGACGAGGGCTCATCCCCGCGCGGGCGGGGCGGTCACGATCCCCGACCTCGACGTGACCCCGCCCGAGGGCTCATCCCCGCGCGGGCGGGGCGGTCTCGCTCGGATCGAGCACGACGCCCGTAATCGAGGGCTCATCCCCGCGCGGGCGGGGCGGTCTGAGCGAGTCGGCAGTTGGTCCGGTCGAGTGGGGGCTCATCCCCGCGCGGGCGGGGCGGTCATCCACGCGCGGGCGCTCATCAGAAGTCCCCCGGGCTCATCCCCGCGCGGGCGGGGCGGTCTTGACGATGCGTTCCACGGTCAATCTCCTTGCGGGCTCATCCCCGCGCGGGCGGGGCGGTCCTCAGTTTGTGACACCCGGTGTTGTTTGTCGCGGGCTCATCCCCGCGCGGGCGGGGCGGTCGCCTTGACCGCAGCCGCATCGTCGTGGCTAATGGGCTCATCCCCGCGCGGGCGGGGCGGTCGCCGCTTCCCCGTAGCCCTTCGCGTCCTCATCGGGCTCATCCCCGCGCGGGCGGGGCGGTCGCTGCCCCCACCCACGCCCGGCGGCTGGGGATGGGCTCATCCCCGCGCGGGCGGGGCGGTCTGCGAGGGCGGCGCGTGGCCTGCGCGCGGCTGGGGCTCATCCCCGCGCGGGCGGGGCGGTCAATGGTCCTGAGTAGAGCGCGCTGCCCGCGCGGGGCTCATCCCCGCGCGGGCGGGGCGGTCCAAGGGCTTCCTGCCCGGCTCCCCCGTCAAGGAGGGGCCGGGCTCATCCCCGCGCGGGCGGGGCGGTCCCGTGCCGGCCGGAGCGGCTGCCGTGGCGCTCGGGCTCATCCCCGCGCGGGCGGGGCGGTCATGTAGGACGTATCGACCGCACCGGCCTCTTTGGGCTCATCCCCGCGCGGGCGGGGCGGTCTCGACCGGCGTCAGGTCGGACGGGGGCGTGTCGGGCTCATCCCCGCGCGGGCGGGGCGGTCGAGCACCGCCCGGCAGCAGGTTGGCGTTCTGCGGGCTCATCCCCGCGCGGGCGGGGCGGTCAGCCCTCATACTTGGCCATGAGTTCGCGGAATGGGCTCATCCCCGCGCGGGCGGGGCGGTCGTCGGCGGCCGCCTCGCCGGCGCGCGCGGCCAGGGCTCATCCCCGCGCGGGCGGGGCGGTCAAGGGGACCGATCCTGACGAAGGGCCCGAGTCGGGCTCATCCCCGCGCGGGCGGGGCGGTCTGGCGGTCGTGCTCGGGGAGGGCGATGGTGATGGGCTCATCCCCGCGCGGGCGGGGCGGTCTGGTGGTCGTGGCTGCTGACCGCGGTAGGCGTGGGCTCATCCCCGCGCGGGCGGGGCGGTCCGAAAGGCGATCTCGGCCAGGGCCCGGTAGAGCGGCTCATCCCCGCGCGGGCGGGGCGGTCAACCAAACACCCTCAACGCCTGACTTCCCCGCGGGCTCATCCCCGCGCGGGCGGGGCGGTCACTACCTGCAGCTCATGTCCTCCGGCGGCAAGGGGCTCATCCCCGCGCGGGCGGGGCGGTCGGTGCTGCCCGGTGAGTTCGACGGTCTCTCCGGGGCTCATCCCCGCGCGGGCGGGGCGGTCATTCCGCCCCCTGCCGACTGGACGGCCGACCAGGGCTCATCCCCGCGCGGGCGGGGCGGTCAGCCCTCATACTTGGCCATGAGTTCGCGGAATGGGCTCATCCCCGCGCGGGCGGGGCGGTCCATCGCTCGGCCTTGCGCGGCAGGTGCGCCGCGGGCTCATCCCCGCGCGGGCGGGGCGGTCCCAAGGTCGACCGGCGCCGCTCCACGCGCATCGGGCTCATCCCCGCGCGGGCGGGGCGGTCCGCCGGCCGAGCGTCGGGTTCGTCAAATACCAGGGCTCATCCCCGCGCGGGCGGGGCGGTCTAACACCAATACGTCTAGTAAGTGGAGCGAGCGGGCTCATCCCCGCGCGGGCGGGGCGGTCATGAGCACCAGCAGTTTCGCCAGCTCGCCCGGGGGCTCATCCCCGCGCGGGCGGGGCGGTCATGGGCCACCGATTTACGGGGGCCGCTGCAAGGGGCTCATCCCCGCGCGGGCGGGGCGGTCGGGGCGCCTCCACGGAAATGTCCGTCAGGACGGTGGCTCATCCCCGCGCGGGCGGGGCGGTCATCGCGCTGATCGAGCCGCCACCGGGTGAGGTGGGCTCATCCCCGCGCGGGCGGGGCGGTCATGGGCCACCGATTTACGAGGGCCGCTGCAGGGGGCTCATCCCCGCGCGGGCGGGGCGGTCTTCGTCATCCGGGCAGTGCTCTCGCGGGCCTCGGGCTCATCCCCGCGCGGGCGGGGCGGTCTGGGACGGCGAGTACCACCCCGACCCGCTCACGGGCTCATCCCCGCGCGGGCGGGGCGGTCGATGAGTCGGTGACGGCGGCGATCACGAAGGCGGGCTCATCCCCGCGCGGGCGGGGCGGTCGCGACGGGGAGTGCGCCGGAGTCGGCCCAGCGGGGCTCATCCCCGCGCGGGCGGGGCGGTCTGGTTAGTTCCTCGGGGTCATTCGGCGCCGGGGGGCTCATCCCCGCGCGGGCGGGGCGGTCCCCGACCTCGACGTGACCCCGGCCGAGCTGTGGGGCTCATCCCCGCGCGGGCGGGGCGGTCTGCCGATTCCAAGGCGGAAAGCTGTCGGATTCCGGGCTCATCCCCGCGCGGGCGGGGCGGTCCTGTCGGTGGACGACGTGCGCAAGTGGGACGAGGGCTCATCCCCGCGCGGGCGGGGCGGTCGTGGATCGTCTTCTTGATCTACTACGGCGGCGGGGCTCATCCCCGCGCGGGCGGGGCGGTCAGGTTGTTCCGGCCGTGCCGGTGCTTCTCGATGGGCTCATCCCCGCGCGGGCGGGGCGGTCAGTGCGGCGGCGATGCTTTCGGGTCGGGGCGGGGGCTCATCCCCGCGCGGGCGGGGCGGTCCCGTCCATGGGGGCGCGCTCGTCGGGGTGCGGGGGCTCATCCCCGCGCGGGCGGGGCGGTCTCGTGGCGATAGCTGTCCGGAATCACTTCCGGGGGCTCATCCCCGCGCGGGCGGGGCGGTCGGTCCCCGACCTTCCGGTCTGCCAGGCGGCGGGGGCTCATCCCCGCGCGGGCGGGGCGGTCGAGCAAGGGGCGCGCGAAATGACGCCGTGCCCGGGCTCATCCCCGCGCGGGCGGGGCGGTCAGATCACCGACGACAATCAGGCCGACGCGCTCGGGCTCATCCCCGCGCGGGCGGGGCGGTCGTGTGGCGATGAGCTTTCCGAGCGCTTGCTGCGGGCTCATCCCCGCGCGGGCGGGGCGGTCTCTGGGCCGCGCTCGGCGACCCCGGCGGCTACGGGCTCATCCCCGCGCGGGCGGGGCGGTCGAGCAAGGTGAGCAGACCGGCACGCTCGTTTGGGGCTCATCCCCGCGCGGGCGGGGCGGTCGACGGACACCCGCCACGGAAAACCAACACGGTGGGCTCATCCCCGCGCGGGCGGGGCGGTCTCGGGTGAGGGCGTGCCACAGGTCGACCCGGTGGGCTCATCCCCGCGCGGGCGGGGCGGTCTTGCGGCGGCGCGGGGTATCGGCAATCGAGAAGGGCTCATCCCCGCGCGGGCGGGGCGGTCACCAGCAGCTCACGGCGCTCGGCAACGGCGTCGGGCTCATCCCCGCGCGGGCGGGGCGGTCGGCGCCAGTCAGCCACGCCCGCGTAGGAGAGGGGGCTCATCCCCGCGCGGGCGGGGCGGTCATACCCGGTGCAGTAGGAATGCAACACCGAGTGGGCTCATCCCCGCGCGGGCGGGGCGGTCACATGCTGACCAGGGCTAATGGTGCCACAGTCCAGGTTTCAGCATCACTTTCTGCTGCGACGGTACCTGCTCGCGTTGCTCCAACCTGAGCGCATCCCTGAGTACCGAGCCGAAGGAGCGCTTGGTCGCCGGATCAGTTGCACGCCATCGAAATCCACTGGCTCCCAGTCATGACGATGAACGCGGAAATAGAGGCGCTGCTCACCTCTGGCGGATTCGATCATGATGGCCCGCCCGTCCTTGCATAGCTCGACGACCCGCTCCCACAGTTCGTCGCGAACACGGCGGGTCAGGTGCCCGACATACACGCCTGGTGAGATCTCCAGGAGCCAGCGGGTTAGGTGGCCGCGCAGACCGGCAGGCACGGCTGTTACGACGAGGACTACCACGGGGCTTCGTCGGAGTGATTTTGGCCGCCAACCACGCGGTTGCCCTTGCGGTCCCATAGGTAGATGACGTCCCAGTCGGGGGCATCCTCGATCGCATCGGTTTCAGAGTCCGTGAGGAGACGCCGCACGTCGCGGGCGCAGCGGACAAGCAAGTCGCGTTCGACAATCAGATCACGGACGAGTCGGCGGGTTTCAGCAGGGATGTCCTCTAAGTCGTGCTCCCCGGCAACCTTGAAGGCGGCAGGAATCGCAACCTCTGCCTTGTAGAGGTCCGCAACATCGAAGACGAAGGATCGTGCGTGGCCGGTATGCACGAATCCGAGTCCAGCAGCGCACCCAAGAGCGACGATGACGGCGTGGCACACGCCATACAAGCTGGTCGTGGCCGCTGACAAAGCCATGTTGATGGGGTCGGACCCCGCGAAGTCATCTGGACGATAATCACGGCGCTTCCACTCGACGCCGTACTCCTGAGCAGCGTCACGGTATGCCTGGCGCACGCGGGCTCCCTCGCGCCCGCGGAGCTGCTGCATGGTCAATCCCGAGACGTCTTCACCCGGGAAGCGCATTGCGTACATCTCGCGAGCGACCCTAAGGCGCGAACTCTGGTTGCTGACTAGAGTCGCTTGCGCCTCCAGTAGTCGCGACGAATTCGTCAAAGTTCGGCCGTGTGCGTAGTAGCGCACGCCCTGCTCACCGACCCAGACACACGTTGCGCCGCTTTCGGCCACGAGGACCATCGCCTGATGGGTGACATTGGTGCCAGGACCGAGCAGGAGAGCGCCAATGGTCGCCGCAGGCACGTGCACCACTCCGCGCTCATCTGTCACGGTCAAGGCATTGGAGTCTCGATGGACTACGCACCGCTCGACGTACAGAAAGCTGAGCCGGTCCTGTGCACGCTGCAGTTGCGAGATGCCGACAGGGGGCGGTCCCGGGATGGGCTTCATCGCGGCGGTGGCGCCAAGGTCATCAGGCCGCATCCATACGCCTTGGCCCGACCCATCCCGCGAGCAAGCGCCGACCTGAGGGCATCAGGGTCCGTTACCGTTAAAACCCCCTTGAAAGTCGCTCTCGTCAACGAAACCGATGCCCGTCGACCGGCATCGGAGGGCTCCCGGCGTCCAAATGAGGTCGTATGCCGCTCGCGCACTTCCGTCTCAACGCCAAAGTTGTCGTCGGCCGGCAGGGAGAACCCCCAGGTATGGGAGTGCTTCGCCAACCACGCTTGTTGCTGACCTACCGTCAAGTGGGGAGAAACCTTGCCGCGGCCCGTTACCGACGCGCTGTCCCTGGCAAGCACACGCACTGGATTGGCCGTAAGTCGATAGGACCACGATTGCCCATCGTCGATGTTCGCCAAGAAAGCCGCGTAATTCGTTGTGTCCCAACTGATTTGCGTTGGCCAACCGGCTTGCTCCAATAGGCCGGTGAAGTCGGGTCGCGAGGGAGAGACCACATAGAGCTGCAAGTCGTGGCTTGCGTAGTTGTCAAGCCTCCAGAGCACACGGCCGGCAGGATTGGAGCTTGATTCGGGGTGATGGGACCCCATAACGGCTGCGTGCATCGCCTGGGGGGAGCCGACGAGGCGCCTTGCGTCTCGGCGGGTGGGATTCAAACGAAGGCGCGAAAGGTACATCAGGAGCTTCCCTCTGACGACACGACGAGAGCCGCCGCGAAGAAGTCCGGGTCGTCAGACGATTGCCTACTCAAGTTGTTGTCCTTCTGCACTTCGAAACGGATTACGTCCCGCCAGCCGTACTTTCGTCGGACCGGATCAAAGCTCACCGGTACATCCCGGCTGGTGTAGGTGTCCCCGCGGCTATCCGGGTCGGTGACGGCCTGACGGTCTATGGCGACGGGAAGCGACACCGTGCGCCCGAGGCCCCGCATGTGCTGCTTGCTGGCGAGCCAAGGGTGCTCAATCAGGGTTTCTAGAAGGTCGCCCTCGTGCAGGGCAATTCGCTTTTCTTCGTCACGCCACGCAATGAGACGCCAGTGCGGTGGACATGAGCGTCGGCCGAGATACAGCGGAAAGGTCGGCCTCCGCAGCGCCTCCACGATCCCCGCGAGGAGCTCGGAATCACCCTCGATACCGGCGAGGAACACGGCATCGCTGAGGTAGAAGCGCTCCGACAGCGGCATGACTGCGCCATCCGTCAGTCGAATGGCCGTCTGGAAGTCGCGAAGGAGGCCACCTGGCTGGTCGGTTCGGACGCCAAAACGCAATTGCAGCAGGTCCTCGATCGGGTCGGTGCGGCGACGACCCTGCGCAGCCGCGATCATGCCGAGTACCCCGCTCTTGGTTGGCTCGGAGCGCGTCTCCCGCCGAGTGAAACGGCTGGAGTCACCCCATGCCTGCAGCGGGCCCGCCAGGCGGAGGAGCAGCGTGCTCATGAGCCCGCTGAGTTCAAGCTCGCGCGCACGGTATCGCCAACCGCATGCACAAGCGTGGCGAGAGGCATCGATGAGGCGATGGTGTCCATGGCTTCAGTTCGATCGCCCTTGCGCGCCAAGAACGATGCGCTCGGCGCACCCAGGAATGCTGCGACGTCCTGGTACTCCTTGGCCAAGCGCTCAGCGGACCCGCGGACGAACCCGCCTCCGCTGACTACCGGCTCCTCGAATGCCCCCACCAGACTGACCGGCTGGTCTTCCCGAACACAAACAAGCACCGCATCGGGAACGGTCCGGTTGGCGAACGTGTTTTGCTTGCCGGTTGGCATACTCGTCGCGAAGCTGTCAACGAATGCCTCGACTGCTCGCACCGTTGCCGCTGCGTCTCCGAGGTTTGCCAAGAGTCCCTCGACGTCGACCGTCGCAAAGCGGTAAAGCGTTGAAGAGGAAAACTCGATGGTTCCGATCATTCCGGCACCCGTCTCCTCCTCGACCTTCTGATCGTCCACCGCGGTGTAGTAGTCCTGTTCGGGTGTGACCGCGTGGGTTGAGAGTGCGTGCGCGACTTGGACGGCAGCATCGACGTTGAGATCCGCGGCGTCAGCAACCATTCGACCGAATAGGGCAACGTCGATTCCGTGTTCCTGGTCCGCGGCCTCGGCGGCCTCACGCTTCGTCACCTTCTCCCCGGCGGAGAGAGCAAGGTCAGCAAGGCGGTCGAGTTGCCTGTTGCTCCAGAAGACGAGGTATTGCGTGGTGCCGAGGTGTGTGCGGCTGGGCTCACCAGCGTCGATCGCTTTCTGTTGCGTCTTCGACTTCTTCTCATCGACGCTCATGCCCAAGGCCTTGATGATCGTCGTGGCTTTCTGCGCGGCCACCTCGCTCGTGACCGACTCGTCTTTGGCCTGCATCCGCTCAACGAGCAGTTGGAGCGCACGCTTAGTTCGGACACCCAGTTCGGAGGCGTCGAGCTTGGCCTTGTACGACTTCCGGACAGCGCGCTTCCACGCCTGGCTGCTCACTCGGGCGCGCATGACGCCGCCATACGTCGCGGTCTTGGGGCTGCCGGTGTCGTCGCGATTGAGGTTGCTCGGGGGAACGGACTGAAGGATGTGAATGTCAACGAACATTTGCGTTCTCACTTTCGGCGGAGGTGATTTGTTGAGGCGAGATGTTGTGAAAGCTTCTGCCCCAGCGGAGGCGCACGATGCGCATCCCGTCGGGTTGCTGAGCGCGATAGAGATCTTGTGCGAGCAGGCCGTAGTCCAGCGCGATATCGGAACTTCGCAGCAGAGTGATCAACCCGCGAAGGTGGCGCACCAACTGGTTATATGACGAAGCCTTGGCACAGGTATGGAAGCGCGCGATGATCGCAGCGTCCGTCGGATCGTCTGGCTTCTGCGTGATCGCGACCTCACGGACCGCTTGACCTACGCGCTTCTTGGGCTTGTGAGCCGGAACTTTGGCCGACTGCGCATGGATCGCGTAGAGGACAAGTGCACTGTGGACGGCTCGTTCTACGGCATTCGGCGTGTCGGCAGCGCCTTGGAGTTCGCCGGGAATCGACGACAGCGTGAGGTTCCAAGCGCGCACATCACTGACTGGATCGGCCGTATCGAGCTGGCGCAACTGGGCCAAGTTGGCGCGCGCTCGGGCGCTAAAGCCGGGATGCTCAGAAGTCGCTCCTGCATATAGCTCCTGCACTCGCGTCGCGACGATCGTGCCGACCTGGCGCTCAGGAGACTGTCTGGGCGTGTCCGTCATGGTCATCACCAGTCCTCTCAGGTGTTTGTTGATTGGCTAACTCGGTCAGGTTTTTTCGCAGATAGGACCGGAACCAGAGGTCAGCCAGCGCCGCGTCGAGGTGCTTACCGTTCACTTTGCGACCGATGAGGGCGTCATCGCCGGCGTCGCGAAGGAGGTCATCACCGATGGAACTGATCTCCCTGGCTACCGTCCGACGCCATTGCGCTTGTGCTACAGCAAGATCAGAGGATGAACGGAGACCCCCGAGCCAGGTCGGGTAACTCAAATCCAGGCGCGCGAAGCCAGCCAATCGTGCGCCCTCACGGGGTCCGCTGGCCTCACGACCTCCCGCCTCGGCAAGGTTTGCTGCGAAGCGACCCAGTTGTTGAACGGCGGCGACGGCCTCTTCAGCCGCCGTCAGGACCAAGCCGGCGAGACGCTCGTCGTGCAGCACGGCTGGCCGCAAGCGGAGTTCGTCGTCATAGATGGAGAGGATCATCGAATCTTGCGTGCCGTAGGACATTCCGACCGCTCTCAGACTGATCGGGGTATCTCGGTCAATTTTCTTGCGTCCCGTCAGTTGCTGGATCCACGCGATGACGCCAGGTTTCAGCGCAACGGGCGCTTCACTTCGGACAGAGCCGTTCTGAACACCGAATGCCAGCAGGCCCTCCAGTCCGCGCCACATTTTCCGCGTCACGTCGTGTTGAACCGGCATATACGTCGGCACACCACTGGTCTTCTCCTGATTCGCGCTGCGCCTCCAGGCGGTCATGGTCTCCAGATCGTGGAGATTCCGCGCATGAATCGGATCGCCATTGGCAATTAGCACATCGGTGACAACCGAGCCGTCATGATGCAGGAGTATGCGTCGGCTCGGCCAGGTCATCACGTCGGCGATCCCTCGCGGGGCCGAATGAGCAGCTTCAATCCCCGGTCCGAGGGGAGCGCGCTCCCAAACGGGGCGGTCCGCCTCGTAGTCCTCCTCCGGGGGCAGGACAAGATTGAGGAGCAGGGTCTCTCGCAGAGTCCCTCCCTCAAACACCACGAGCCCGAGTCGGCCAGATAGACCAGTGCCGATTGGGTAGCCCTTGCCGCCTTTGACCCGCTCGTCCCCGTGCGCTCCCGTCTTGATGCCGGAGACGTCGAATTGCTGGGAGTGCACAACCCATCGCGCCGCCTCCGCATACGACAGGGAACGGACCGCCTCACCGGCTCGGGTTGTGAAGTATGGGCTCCCGGCGGGAACCTCGGCGATGAGCTTCACCAGTCCGGAGGTTTTGCTTGCGGCCAGCCCTGCTACCTGCATGAAGGGTGTCTCGGGATGCAATAGGTCGAAGCGGTCTGCGTGCTCTTTCAGGTACGCCTCGATATCGGCGATAGGCAGACTCTCCGCCTCCCAGAGGCTTGCCCAGCGCTCGTGCGGGTAGTCAAAGCTTTCGGGGAGCGCACGGCGCAGGATAACGAGCAAAAGCCGGAGGATGGCGACATCCTGCGTCGGGATCTCGCCAGCGAGGGCCTGAACCTCGCTCGCGCGGCGAAAGACATCGTGAAGTGAGATCTCTTCGGTGCCGCCCGCGGTGCGTACGGCAATCCAGGGTTGCGTGCGTAAGTCGTATGTCGCTGCGTGCCTCATGGCGTTGCCTCTCGTGTTGTGACGAGCCCTAAATCCCGGTCATAGCGCAAGTGCCACCCGGCCACGCTGGCCTCCAGGTTGTCGTCGAGTGGGAGGATCAACTGCTTCTCCAGCAGCGGTGAACGCTGCCACCCGACGAAGTCGCGTCCCAGTGCCTCGAGCTCGCTGATGACTCGGTCGATGAGCCAGGGAGTCGTCATCGCTTGGGGCAGACGAATCGTGGAGTTTGCCGCAGTGAGTGCCAAGTCGTCCGGGGGTGCGCTCAGCAAGACATGCCCAAGGTTGGCATGCGGAAATGGCGTGCCGAAAGGCAGGAGGCGGGTGGTTCCCTGCGTCTGCTGGACAACAATCACTTCAAGGCCGTCCTCGCTGTCGCGCACTTGGGCGTGACCAACCGTCTTTTCGTCGTTCTCGGAGTCACCAGCACGCCCAGCGAGCCACTCCATCAAGACATCCGAGGCGCGTGGCCCGCCGAGGAGGAATGTCTTGGCCCGGCGCGTCTGCTGATCCCGTCTGGTGGCCGCGTCGCTTTCCGCCCTCTCCCACTCTCGCCTCCAACCCGGCACGGGGGGCATATCCGGGTCGTATGCAGCCCCAACCAGAACTGGCACATCGTCCGGCAGGCAGATGTCGATGCCCGCGAGGTGGGGTGCTAATACGGCTGCGGCCCGCAGGAGGCGACTCTCGCCGTACACCGCCCGGCTCCCCGGGTCGAGTTCGGGCGGGTCGGTGTACTTCGGGTCAGGGGAACCCATGACAAGTAGCCGGGGACGTCGCGAATTCGCCGGGCGATCAACTTCCCCGTCTCCGCGCCGATGACGATGGAGGCGTCCAGCGCGCTGCAAGAGAAGGTCGAGAGGAGCCAAATCCGTGACCATGAGGTCAGCGTCGATGTCGAGGGATTGCTCAAGAACCTGGGTGCCGACGACCGCCAAACCCCACGGTCTCTCGCGGCCGGGGCGTGGCGGCCCGAGTTGGTCACGCAGGCTTCGTTCCCTGTCTGCTCGATCACTGGCCAGGAACCGACTGTGGATCAAGGTGACGCGATCGCCGAGGGCGGCTTCGAGCGACGAATAGGTTTCTTGAGCTGCGGCCACGGTATTACGCACGACGACGACGACCGATCCCGCCTCAACGGCGTCCGTCACTGTCCTGATCAGGCAATCCTGCTGCAACCTCTCGATTCGTAGCTGGCGACGCTCGCCATCCCAGGGGACGGCACGGACTTCGGTGTGGTCGTTCTGCACGGTGATCTGTGGGTAGCCCGGGGCGTCAAGTTGGCGGGGAACCCCACGCTGTCGTCCTTTGGCGTATGCCGCCACGAGTTCTCGGCGCTGTGCAGGCGGCAGGGTTGCGGAGAGCAGGATCACCGGCGTGCCGAAGGCACCCAGCCACTCAAGGACGCGGACGAGGTAGGTCCGCATGTAATCGTCAGCGGCATGCACCTCATCGACAATTACCACCTTGCCGGCGAGGCCCAGGTGTCGCAGGGCGACGAATCGTGATTTCAACCCGCCAAAGAGCGCCTGGTCGATCGTGCCCACGACGATATTGGCCAGGACGCCCCTACGCCGACCGTTGAGCCAACTCGACACGATGGCTGCCTCCCGCACGTCATCGAGATCGCCGAATTCGCGCTCGGCGGCATTGATCCCGGTGATGCGCGCACCGGGCCCGATGCCTCGGTAGCTCTCGTTCAGGCGGGCCTTGCCGTGCGCTAGGAAGATGGTGGAAGGGTCGGTCGTGTCGAGATGCCCGGTCCATGCATGAACGCGCTCGAACATGGCATCCGAGGTCGCCATAGTCGGGAGAGCGACAAAGACCCCGCCGCATCCGAAACGCGCAGCGAGTACCTCCGCGGCGAGCAAGGCGGCCTCGGTCTTACCGGAGCCCGTCGGTGATTCGATGAGCAGCAGGGAGGGTTCGGTGACTTCGCGGGCGATTCGAACGGCTTCCACCTGAACTGCGGTTGGGGTGGCTCCCACCTCGGGAAAGCGTCGCCGCATGAGGGCTTCGGCGTTCGCGTCATCGATGCGAAGCCGCAGAGGGCTGCGTAGGTCGTGGCCAATGCGTGCACGACGTGCTCGCTCTGGTGATGGGGTCGCATCCTGATGTGGAAAGCGCATGTCATCACTCGCCAGCCAGTCTGCTACGACAATGACGGCGCTCACTAGGACCTGGGCCTCGGGCGAGAGTGGCACAGTCGACCACTGAGCGAAACGGGCTTCGGCGCCGGTGATGGTTGCCAAAACCGTGAGGAGTTCATCCTGGACGGCGGCCCAAGCAGGCACGTCGGCGCCGGTCCACTCTCGCCGGAGTCGAAGATCCTCTAGTTCTCCCCACGTCGGCGGAACTCCGTGGTGCATCCCGACAGGCAGAGCGTAGGTCCTAGCAATGTCTCGGTGTAGGCCATGGCGCCGCTCAAGCCAGTCCGTGACGAAGGCTTGACCAATCCGGCAATGAGGTGGCAACTTGATTCCCCCCCCGACGGCATACGGAGGACAGGTCAAGCCGTGGCGCGCCATACGGTCCAAGAGATCGTCGTAGCCGCGCGTCATACGCGCTTTCACGGCGAAGCCGGGGCTGGCCTTGCCAATGTCGTGGACTCCGGCGAGCCAGGTCACGAGCAGACGACCATCGAGGTCCCCGTTCGGAAGGCCACGACTGATCACCCTTCGGACGTTTGGGGCGAGCCATTGGTCCCAGAGCAACGCGGCGACGGCGGCCGAATCTGTTAAGTGACGGGTGAGCGGCATCCAGGTGCCCGCATCCTTATTCGTTTTCGCCCAGACGGAGTCCGCAGCCTCGGAGAAGGACGGAGTGGGCGCGGCCACGGCGCGAGCTTGCGGCAACTCCGGAACCGGTCGGCTCGGGGGAGTCTGGGCGGTGTCGAAGTGCACCGAGGCCAGGCGTCGCTGCGACACGTCGAGAAACTCGACGACATCCGGGGCTACGTAGAGGGCCCGGGCCTGATCACTTCTCCTCGTGACGATTCCAGCATCCGCAAGTTCGCGGAAAGCAGCATTCGCGGGAACTGGCCCGATCCCGAGCAAGCGTTCGGCCGTCTCGGTCGTCATGGCAGGTGCCTGGGTGATGGTGTCGAGAATGCGAAGCACGGCCGCGTCGCCGCGGGGTTTAGCTCGCTTGCCCTCGGACTGTCGGAGTTGTGTGAGGCGCCTGTCCCACTCGTCCCGCAGGGTCGCCACGTCGGAGGCGATTTCTTGGGCCTGGTGCGCCGCGTCGACTGTTGCTCGGAGGAAGACGTCGAGCCACCCGTTCACGGCGCGATCTGCCTCGAATGAGGTAGGTGGGCCCTCGAACCGAAAGCGTTCCAGCCCGGCCATGTATTCGTCCGTGCGCGTCAGCAGGACGAGCGAGATGGGCAAGGGCACCGCCTGGTGCCGACCGCGCCGCGCGTGAGTTGCCTGGATGAGCGCCCTGCCGACACGTCCGTTGCCGTCGGCAAAGGGGTGAATCGTCTCGAACTGTGCGTGCAGGATGCCTGCCTGAACGAGGGGAGACATAGCGCGTGATTCGGCAAATGCAAGAAGGTCGACCAGGAGTCGTTCGACCTGTTCCGGCGGTGGGGGTACGAAGACTGCCGTCAGGGGGTTGTGGGACGAGCCGCCGATCCAGTTCTGCGCCGTTCGTATGCCGTGCAGGCGCGGCCGGTCGGGGAATAGGGCCGATTGCGCGGCAACCAAGTCTGAGACCCGAAGAGTTGGCTCCTCCGTCCATCGGCGGGCCATCTCACGAATTACGAGGAGGTTGTTGGCCACCGAGCGTGCCGAATCGCTGACTCCACGAATGTCTTCGTCAAGCGCTAGTCCGGCCAGAGCAATCTGCTGAGCGCCGGGGACGATGCCTTCTATCCATGAACTCGCCACCGCTTTCCAGCCGCGCAGGAGGGGTGATATTCCCGCGATGGGGGCATTGAGGGACTCGTCCATGCGGGCAACGGCGCCCTCGGCCTCGCGGAGCAGTGACTCGTTGTCAGAGGTCAGTGCAAAGCTCAGATCATGCAGTCGGTGAGGGATGTATGCGCCGTAGACGCCCGAAGCTCGGGCGGCACGCGTGCCGCCCGAGCCCGGCCAGAATCCCCCCTGGTAGGTCCCCATGTTGGACCTCCTAACCGCACGTCAGCGAGTAGCTGTCTGCAAACTAGTGGACTGCGATACCGGATTTCAATGGTAAACGTTTCTCGTAACAGTCTAGATAACAGGTTGAGCCATTAGTCCCCGCAGGGGCGGGGCGAGTGACCAGCTGGTTGGACAACAGGCTAGCCAACAGTGGCTCATCCCCTCGGAATGGCGGGGCAAGTCGAATGGGCCATGCGATGAGGCTAGCCCGCAGGGGTGGCTTCATGCCGCACCTCCGAGGGT
>NZ_BAAAPO010000026.1:45896-138624 GCF_039531185.1 Nostocoides veronense | reverse complement strand
CATGGATAAGCCGATGGGCTACCTGCCACGCATCCTGGATGCCCGTTTGGTAGAGGCGATGGCGTCGGCACCGGTGGTGCTACTCGATGGTCCGCGCGGTGTCGGGAAGACCACAACGGCTGCTCGAGTCTCCCGAACCGTCGTGATGCTTCCCCGGGACATGGACCAGCTGCACTACGACCCGGAGGCCTATCTACGCCAGCTGGAGCCTCCGGTCCTCCTCGATGAATGGCAGCTGGCCGGCTTAGAACTACTTTGGGCGATCAAGCGCATCGTCGACGCCGATCCGTCGCCCGGGCGCTTCATCCTGGCCGGAAGCGTCGAGCCTGCGGCACACGGCCCGACCTACCCGCTGACCGGTCGCGCGGTTCGGCTCGTGATGCGCCCCATGACAGCCGCCGAATTGAACGGCACGGGAGACCTGTCCAGTCCGCTGTCCGCTCTGCTCGCAGGCCAAGCACCAGCCCTGGGATCTGGGGCTGATGAGCAATTCACCATTGACCAGGTCTCCACATCGGGCTTTCCGGCCGCCCGCGCAATGCCCGAGCCAGCAGTCTTCCTTGAGGCCTATGCCAGCCTCGTGGCGCAGCGCGCCGGTGAGGAGGGGCGGGACGCCAGCCGGCTGCTCCGCACCCTGCGGGTGCTAGCCACGCTCACTGGTCAGGCGGTGCCCGATCAGCGCATCTGGGAAGCGGCGGACGTCAACAAAGTGACTCTCAAGGCCTATGACGACCTCTTGGAACGGGTCCACCTCAGTGTCCCATTGCCGGCATTCGAGAGCAATCGGCTCAAGCGACTGACGAGCTATCCCAAGCGATTCCTGGCCGACACGGCCATGGCGCTGACCCTGGCCGGACTCGATGTCACCCAACTGGCCAGCGATCCACGACTGGCGGGCCGCTATCTCGAGTCCTATGTGGTGCAGCAGCTGCGTCCCCATGTCGACATGGCGCGCGCCCACCTCATGCACCTGCGCTCCAGCGCGGGCGAGAACGAGGTCGATGCCGTCGTGGAGACCAGGCACGGAGTCGTGGGGGTCGAGATCAAGCTCGCGCGGCGGGTTCGGAGTGAGGACGCGAAGCCGCTTGCGTGGCTCCGGGACTCCCTTGGAGAGCGTTTCCTTCAGGGCGTGGTCTTTCACACCGGCACAGATGTGTATTCCGTGTCGGACCGCGTGTATGCCGTCCCCCTAGGCCATGTCACCCGGTAACCACGCGGGAGCGCCGTAGGTGGCTTTGGGTCGTCGCCTCGCGATCGGCGTCCTCGCGTCAGTTCTCGGAGCCAGAGGTGTGGTCGTCTTCTAGGCTGTACCGCCAGATGCCGAAGTCATCGATCTGGATCCACGCGTCTGGGCCGACTCCCCACAGCCCGACATAGATCAGCACGCGACGCAGATCGCCCGATGCAAAGGTGACCTCGTATCGTTCTCCACATTGCCCTCTCGACGCGCGCGCCTCGTGGTCGAGGCACGTCCTCATAAGGAGAGGGCGAATCGGAGCTGCTGATACATCAGTCGGGCGCACGGTCGGCTCCGATCCGGGCCGGCGGGCTACAGGTATCGCCGCCTCGGAGCCGCGCGCACGCTCACGACCGGCCGATCGCGGCGAATCCTGTAGCCCGCTGGCCCGGCCAGGCGCGCCGGCGCACCCCGACCGCCGACACAGCCCGCCAGCGCCGTCGCTCAGGGCCAGGCCCGGGCAAGCCCGCGCTGCCCAAGCGTGCGGGAACCACGTAGATTGCTGACACGTCATTACTCCTCGCGTGGCGCGTTGCCGCGCGGGGGAAAGCACACCGCATACGGCCGGCCGCAGGGGCGGGCCAGAGGGAGAGCACAAGGTATGTCCGAGCAGCCCCAGGACGCGGCCGTCCAGCCGCTCGCCCCGCCCATGGAGACCCTCACGCTCGAGGCGCCCCCGGCGGTCCTGGCGATCCCCACGACGTCCGCACCCAAGATGGCGCCGGCCGTGCCGGCCAGCGCGGTGCCGATGCTCGACCAGAAGGTCGACGGCTATCTCGATGCCTTGATGAAGTCCGAGACCAAGAGCCCGGAGTATGAAGCCAAGGCCACCGAGATGCGCACCATGGGTGACGACGACATCCGGCGCGCGGCCGAGTCGTCGAACCGCTTGCTGCAGAGCCCGGTCAAGGCGCTCCAGGAGGGCGGCCTCGCCAGCGGGTCCAAGGTCGGCAAGACGCTGCTGGAGCTGCGCCGCACCGTCGAGGAGCTCGACCCGAGCCAGGCGCAGGGCGCCAAGAAGGTGCTCGGAATGATCCCCTTCGGGGACAAGATCAGCGACTACTTCCGCAAGTACCAATCCGCGCAGAGCCACCTCAATGGCATCCTGCACAGCCTGCGCAATGGCCAGGACGAGCTGCAGCGCGACAATGTCGCCCTCAACCTCGAGAAGCAGCAGCTCTGGGACTCGATGGGCCGGTTAAACCAATACGTCTATATCGCCGAGAAGCTCGACGCCAAGCTCGCGGCCCAGATCGCCACCCTCGACGCGACCGACCCGGAGAAGGCCAAGGCGCTGCGCGAGGATGTGCTCTTCTATGTCCGCCAGAAGCACCAGGACCTGCTGACCCAGCTCGCCGTCAGCATCCAGAACTATCTGGCCATCGACATCGTCATCAAGAACAACATCGAGCTGATCAAGGGTGTCGACCGCGCGACGACGACGACGATCAGCGCGCTGCGCACCGCCGTCATCGTCAGCCAGGCGCTGTCCAACCAGCAGCTCGTTCTCGACCAGATCACCGCCCTCAACACCACGACGAGCGGCCTCATCGAGCGCACGTCGGAAATGTTGAAGGACAACAGCATTCGCATTCAGGAGCAGGCGGCCAGCGCGACGATCGGCCTGCCGCAGCTGCAGCGCGCCTTCCAGAACATCTACGCCACCATGGACGCCATCGACACCTTCAAGGTGCAGGCGCTCGACAATATGGCCGCCACGATCGGCACCCTCGAAACCGAGGTCGCGAAGTCCCGCACCTACCTCGACCGCGTGCAGCGGCAGGACCAGCGGGTCATCTCCGGCAGCCTCGACATCGGGCGGCCGAACGCCTGACCGCGCACCCGCGCGGCCGGCTTCGACAAGGCTGACGACATATGGGAATCGGGGACTGGTTCGGTCTCGGGAAGAAGAAGGAGCCCGAGCCGATCATTGAGGTGCCCGCTGCCCCGACTAGTGAATCTCTCGCTGCCGCATTGGATTCCGTCGAAGCCATGGCCGCCGCGGGGCGCGTCCCACCAATGGTGATGGCGCGGCTGAAGCGCGTGACCAATCTCGTCCGCGCGACCATCCCGCGCCTCGACAGCCTCGGTGGGGGGAGCGCCTCGGCATACAACGTGATGGCGACGGCGACCGACTACCTCCCCGGCGCGATCGGCGGCTACCTCCGGCTGCCGCGCGACTGGGCCGACACCCGCCCGGTCGATCGCGGCAAGACCTCGCTGCTGATCCTCATCGACCAACTCGACCTGCTCGGGGCGACGATGGACAAGGTCTATGACGCGATCAACCGCGCCGACGCCGAGGCGCTGGTCGTCCACGGCCGCTTCCTGCAGGAGAAGTTCGGGACTCCGGCCGGGGGTGAGCTCGGCCTGGGTGCCGGGGCGATCACGCCGCCCATGCCCGGTGCAGGAGGTATGCCGGGTGGCCCGCTCGCGCCCCCCGCACCGTCCGCGTCGCGCCCCGCGCCGCCCCCGCCCGGGGACGACTGGCTCATCCCAGACCACGACCCCGACACCGGCGACATCCCCCACCTGACGGCGAATCCCACTGCCGCACAGTCGAACCCAAGCCAACCGCCACCGCTGACGCCTCCCACCGGAAGGGACGCCCGCTCATGACCACACCCGCCGACACCCTCGCAGGTGCCGTCGAGGCCCTCGTCACGGCCGCCACGGCGGCCGGCCTGGACGGCGCCGCCGCCCGCGCCGAAGGCCTGGCCTTCGCTGCCGCCATCGCCGAATCCGCGCCACTCGCGGCCGCCGACTGGGCACCGGCCGCCGGCCTCGACCCGAGCGACGCAGCAGCCGCGAATGTTGCCTTTTTCGAGGCCGCCTCGGGCGGGCGCAAGTGGCGCCAGGCGCCGACGGCGATCATCAGCGAACTGGTCGCGACCGGGTCGGCGGGGGCGCCGGCATACGCCCAAGCACTGGGGGATATCGCCAGCGCCGCGTGCCTGCTCGGCACCCCGACCCCTCGGGTTGCGGGCAATGCCGCGCTGGCCTCCGCCGCCCAGCTCAGCGCGCTGCCATTGCACCAGTCGATCCACCCGGTGGGCTCCGTGACCGGCGATCCCCGCATCCCCGCCGGACCCAGCACCCCAGGCCCCGGATCCGCGACGCCGCCCCCGCCCCCCACCTCCCAGACGCCCGCTCGCCCCATGCCGCCAGCAACCGGCGCCGGCGTGGATCCGGTTCTGGGAGTGGGGAATCCGAATGACATCCCCAATCTGACCGAGCTCATGCTGGAGAACCAGCGCCGCGTCACCGAGCAACTGGCCGCGATGGAACGCCTCCGTGGCGGCCCGATGCTCACCCCACCCGGCATGCCCACCTCCGGGCCGATCCCGCCCAGCGGACAGCCCATCCCGCCGGCCCCCGGCCTCCCACCCGGCTCCCCGCCAGCCCCGGGCGACCCGACCCAGACGGCCGCCCCCACCCAGACCCAAGGTGAGGCCCCAGCCACGCAGCCCGAGTTCCCTAAGGAGCCGGAGAAGTCCCTCGACGAACTCCTCGCCGAGCTCGACGACCTCATCGGCCTCGCCTCGGTCAAGCGCGAAATCCACCAGCAGGTCGCGATCCTCAAGGTCGAGAAGAAGCGCGCCGAGGCCGGCCTGCGGCAGGCGACGATCACCCGCCACCTGGTCTTCGTCGGCAACCCCGGCACCGGCAAGACCACCGTTGCGCGAATGGTCGCCGGCATCTACCGCGCGCTCGGCCTGCTCTCCAAGGGTCACCTCATCGAGGTCGACCGTGCCGAACTCGTCGCGGGTTATCTCGGCCAGACGGCGATCAAGACCAGCGAGGTCGTCGCCAAGGCCCTCGGCGGCGTGCTCTTCATCGACGAGGCTTATGGCCTCAATGGCGACCAGTACGGCCTCGAAGCCGTCAACACCCTGGTCAAGGAGATGGAGGACAACCGCAACGATCTCGTCGTCATCGTCGCGGGTTATCCCACGCCGATGATGGAATTCATCGCGCAGAATCCCGGCCTCGCCAGCCGCTTCAAGACGATGATCGAGTTCGCGGACTACACCGACGACGAGCTCCTCGCGATCATGAAAAGCCTTGCGGAGAAAGCGGATTACGACATCACCGCGGACGCCGAGGCGACCGTGCGCGACATCCTCGTCGCCACCCCGCGCGACTTCACCTTCGGCAATGGCCGCTTCGTGCGCAATCTGCTCGAAGAGGCCATCGGCCGCCACGCGTGGCGGCTGCGCGATGCCGCCGAGGTCAGCACCGAGGACCTGCGCAGCCTGCTCGCTGCGGACTTCCGCGAGGGCGACGAAAGCGCCGAGGTCGTCCCCTTCGACGAGCCCGCACCAAGCGCCGACGACGACGAAACCGGCACTCCCAACGATGACGTCGAAGCCGAGACCGAGATGACCGCCGAGGGCGCGCCGCCGCCCGCGGAGGACCAGAAAGAGGCAGGGGTATGACGCAGATCGCCACCCAGCCCGCCGCGCCGGCACCCCCGCAACAGGGGCTCGCCGGCGGGACGGCGGCCCAGCGCCGCGCCCTCGCGCGCCGGCACTACTTCACCGGCACACCAGGACGTATGCGGATCGCCTCCGCCGTCGCCGCCGCCCTCTGCGTCGCCTTCGCACTCGCCGGCTTCCTCGGTCTGCGCGGCGTCGACGGGGCCGTCGATCGGGCTAGCGCCAATACCGAACAGGTGGTGCGCGTCCGGGCGATCTATGCCGACCTACTCGCCGCCGACGCGGCCGTCACCAATGGCTTCCTCAAGGGCGGCCAGGAGCGCGCCGAGAACCGCAAGACCTATGACGACGCGATGCAGCGCGTCGCCACCAATATCGCCGCTGCCGCCAGCGCCCAGCCGGCCGATGGCAAGGCGCTCGCCGTCCTCAATGCCGAAGTTCAGGCATACGCCGGCAATGTCGACCGCGCCCGCACCTACAACCGCGAGGCGAAACCCGTTGGCGCGCAGTACCTTCGGATCGCCGGCACCGAGCTGCGCGCCGAGGGCCTGCCGATCGCCAATGCCATCGCCGAGGCCAACCAGACCCGCGCGGACCAGGAGTTGAAGCTCAGCGGCTACAGCGGCTTGGTCGTCGGTGTCGGCGTGCTCACGCTCGGCGTGCTCGCCGCGATCGCCATCTGGCTGGCGCGCCGCACCCACCGATATCTCAACGTCCCGCTCAGCGCCGCCCTGCTGCTCGTCGCGACCGCGCTCGCCATGTCGATCAGCCACATCGCGCAGGTGAGTTCGACGATGAACAAGGTCGCCGATGGCGACTACCGCGCCGCGGTGAGCCTGGCGCAGGCACGCGCGGCGGCATACGACGCGAAGGCCAACGAGTCCTTGACCCTGATCGCCCGCGGCAGTGGCGCGGCCTACGAAAAGGCTTATGACGCCTCGGTCGCCCTCGCCTCGCAGCAACTCGACGACCTGCTGCAGGCGGACCCCGCGCAGAACAATCTGCGCCGGACGTTCGCGGCCTATACCGACACCCACCAAGCCATCCGCACCGCCGATGATGGTGGCGACTGGAACGAGGCCGTCGACCTCGCGACCACACCGGACACCGAAACCGCCTCCTCCAATGGCGCTTTCCGGGCCTTCTCCACCGCCGCCGATGGCGTGCTGGACGCCAAGCTCAAGAGCATCGTGGCCGCCTTCGACCGGATCGGCGGGGGGCTGCTGCCGCTGCTCGTCGGGCTCGGCGCGGCGCTCGCGGCACTGCTCGCCGGCCGAGCGATGTCGAAGCGGATCGAGGAGTTCCGATGAGCCGTATGCCGTCCGCCCGCCGCCGCTGGAGCAGCCCGGTGGCCCTCACGGTCAGCTCCGCGCTGGCCGCCCTCGGGCTGGCCGCCTGCTCGGGCGGGTCCTATGACGACACCACCTGGCCTACCCCCTCCAGCGCCTCGTCGTCGACCTCCTCATCGTCCGCCACGACCACGGCGCCCGCGTGCGACAACGCGACTCAGTCCTACGATCCACTCGCCTCGCTCCCGGCCAAGGCCACCTCCTTGGGGGACAGCTTCATCGACTCCATTGTTGACCGGGGCTATCTGCGGGTCGGGGTCTCCGCCGACTCCTACCTCTTGGGGGCGAACAACCCGCTCACCGGGCAGATCGAGGGCTTCGACATCGATATCGCCAAGGCAATCGCCAAGCGCCTGCTCGGCGATGAGGACAAGATCCGCCTGATCGTCATCACGGCGGCCGATCGCATCCCCGCGCTCGAGGAGGGCCGGGTCGATCTCGTCGCCCGCAATATGACGATGACCTGTGACCGCTGGAATCAGATCGCCTTCTCTAGCGAGTACTACCACGCTGGGCAGAAGCTGCTCGTGACCCGAGAAGCGGCCGCAGCGAACCCCGACGCCGGCCTGAAAGATATGAAGGGCCAGCGCGTCTGCGCCCCCACCGGGACCACGAGCCTGGCCAAGCTCAAGGCCGTCAACGACGAGGTCGGCGGCATCGATATCGTCACCGCGGCCAATCACACCGGCTGCCTTGTGCTCTTCCAGCAGGGCAAGGCCGATGCCATCACCGGCGACGACACGGTGCTCGCCGGGCTCGCCGCGCAGGATGTATATGCCGAGGTCACCAGCGCCCCGGCCATCACCGATGAGCCCTATGGCCTCGGCATTGCTAAAGCGAATGTCGAGTTCGTGCGCTATGTCAACGCCGTCCTCGCCGACCTGCGCGCTGATGGGGAGTGGACCACGATCTATGACCGCTGGTTCGCCAGCAGCCTCGGCAAGGCCCCCAAGCCGCCCACCCCGGTCTACGGCCGCTCGTGAGTCTCGACCTCGGCATGACCAACGCCCCCGGGAGCACCCCGCGTGCCCCCGGGCGCCTCGGCGTGCCCGTCAGCGCCGCCGAAGCGCTGCGCTACCTCACCGACCTCGGGATGTGGCTCGATGAGCGCCGCAAACAACTCGATGCCATCGACCAGGCCGCGCTGTCCGCGCCCGATCAGAGCGACCGCGAGGCCCTGACGCACGACATCACCGTGTCGATGGCGCTGTGGAAAGCCATCTCCGATCGCTACGAACTGCTGCGCGTCACCTTCGACTCCGGCCGCGTCGGGCCGGTGCAGGCCGAGCAATTGTCGACGCTGATTTGGGGTCGTCTCGATGTCGCACCCGGCGACGGACGCGAGGCCACGCGGGCCCGGATGCCCAGCGGCGCCGAGAGCAATCTCGCCGTGTCATTGCCCGAGGCCTGCCGGCTTTCCGATGCGATGAGTTCCTCGCTGCGCGCCCGATTGGCCTTGGAGACAACGGGACTCGACGTCTCGATCCGGGTCAAGGGGATTCGCGAGAGCGTCGAGCGGATCCGCGATCAGGTGTCGATGATGCCGCTCGGCGCCACCCGCGACCGCACCCAGCGTGAGCTGATCGCGCTCGAGCAACGGCTTTTCGATGTCACCGAACGCGCAAAGCGCGGCGCCGATGTCGGAGGCTTCCTCGGGCCGCTGGAGGTCGAGGTCGCCGCCCGCGAGCGCGACCTGATCGTCGCCGCCTCTCGCCGTCACGAGAGCGAACGTGATGCCGCCCGCGCCCGCGAACTGATCACCGCCCTGGCCGCCCGCGGCGACGCCATCCGCGGCTTGCAGGCGCAATGCCTCGCCGCGGTGACGCCGGCGCCCAAACTCGCCGTCCCGGATGTCCGTGCGCTCGGGGCCGTGCCCGACGACCCGGACGCCATCGACGCGCTGCTCGCGCGCTTGGGCCTGGTCGGCAAGGCGCTGGATCAGGCGCACGAAACCTACGCCCGCGCCCTCGGCGAGCGCGACGAACTCCAGGGCCTGCTCGGCGCCCTGGACGCCCAGGTGGCTGGCTCGCCCGCCGTGACCGCCGCCGAACGCGCCGACCTCAAACCGATGCGCGACCAACTCGCCGCCGTCCTCGCTGCCACCCCGGTCCCGCTCGTGCGTGCGCGGGCCCTGATGGCGGCATACCAGTCCTATGTCCGGACCGTCACCAACAACGGAAGGGCCCCGCTATGAGTGACCTGACCGCCTGCCGGCAGCCGGGGTGCGCCGGCACGATCGCCGATGGCTACTGCGATGTCTGCGGTATGCCGGGTGAGCCGGACCAGCTCGCCGCGCCCGCGGCGTCGAGCCCTCCGCATACCCCTGCCCCGGCGCCGGCCGCACCAGCCGGCCCGCCCGTCCCCCCACCCCCGCCGCCGCCCAGCGCGCGACCGACCCCGGCGGGCCAGGCGCCTGGCCGCGGGGTGGCGGGGCACACCGGCCCCAAATGCCGCCAGCCGGGCTGCACCGGCACCATCGTCGACGGCTACTGCGATGTCTGCGGGACCCCGGCCGGGCCCACCAGCACCACCTCGACCCAGCCCCTCGCCCGCGGCGAGACGCCGATGGAAGGCGCTGTCTCCCAAGTCTCTTCGCGCCTCGAAGCCACCGCACTCGGCTCGGCACGCGCCCGCAGCGGCGGCACCATCTCCACCCGCCGCATCTCCGGGCACTCGACGCGGATGCGGGCCGCCCGCATCGGCGCCGGCGTCACGAGCGTCCCGCCGGTCCCCGAAATCGACGCGGCGAAAGCCGTCCTGAAGAACCCGGTCGTCCCCGAGGACAAGCGCTTCTGCCCCAAGTGCGGCGAGCCGGTCGGCCGCGGCCGGGACGGCCAGGAGGGCCGCACCAGCGGCTTCTGCGCCAAGTGCCGCACGCCCTTCGACTTCTCCCCGAAGCTCAAGCCGGGCGATCTGGTCGCGGGGCAGTATGAAGTCGCCGGCTGCCTCGCCCACGGTGGGCTCGGCTGGATCTACCTCGCCCGCGACCGCAATGTCTCCGACCGCTGGGTGGTCCTGAAAGGTCTGCTCAACTCCGGCGACCCCGACGCGCTCGCCGCCGCTCTGGCCGAGCAGCGCTTCCTCGCCCAGGTCAGCCACCCGAATATCGTCGAGATCTACAACTTCGTCAGCCACGAAGGCTCCGGCTATATCGTCATGGAGTACATCGGCGGCACCTCGCTGAAGTCGCTGCTCAAGCAGCGGATGCGGGCCGCCGGCAAGTACGACCCGCTGCCGGTGGACCAGGCGCTGGCCTACGTCCTAGAGATACTGCCGGCCTTCCAATACCTCCACGATCTCGGCCTCGTCTACTGCGACTTCAAGCCCGACAATGTCATCCAGATCGGCGACGAGGTCCGGCTCATCGACCTCGGTGGCGTGCGGCGCATCGACGACGAGGACTCGGCCATCTTCGGCACCGTCGGCTATCAGGCGCCCGAGGTGGCCGAGCAGGGCTGCAGCGTGGCCTCGGATATCTACACGATCGGCCGCACGCTCGTGGTCCTCACGATGGAGTTCCGCGGCTACCAGTCGACCTATGTCAAGTCCCTCCCGCCGGTCGAGGAGGTGCCGGTCTTCCAGACGTATGACAGCTTCTACCGGCTGCTGCTCAAGGCCTGCGCCGAATCGCCCGATGACCGCTTCGTCTCCGCCGACGAATTGCGCGTGCAGATGCTCGGCGTGCTGCGCGAGGTCGTCGCGCAGGATCGCGGGACCGGCGCGGCCTCGACGTCCGCGGCCTCGCTGTTGTTCGGCCCGCCGCCCGCCGGGGATGCCGAGACGACCTACCAAGATCTGCCGCCGCTGCGACCCGATAGCGGCGACGCCCAGTCCGGCTGGCTCGCGACGATAGAGAACCAGGAACCCGAGCAGCGGCTGCGCGCCCTCGCCGCGCCACCCGCCGTCAGCCCCGAAGTCCTGCTCGCCCAGGCCCGCGCGGCACTGGAGCTGCGGTCTTGGGATGTCCTCGATGGCGTCGTCGCGCGGATGCTCGCCGATGATCCGTGGGAGTGGCGCGCCGTCTGGATGTCCGGACTTGGCGCCCTCGCGCGCACCGAGCCGTTAAAGGCGCAAAGCGCCTTTAATGCGGTCTACGGGCAGGTCCCCGGCGAACTCGCGCCCAAACTCGGCCTCGCCCTGGCCTGCGAACTGTCCGGCAATGTCGAGATCGCCGAACGCCTCTATGCGATCTGCGCGCGCACCGATGCGGCCTATGTCCCGCAGTCGGCCTTCGCGCTCGCCCGCATCCGCGGCGCCATCGACGACACCGACGGCGTGCAGGCTGCGCTGACCCTCGTGCCGCCGAACTCCTCGTCATACCCCCTGGCCCGCCAGCACTGGGCGGAGCACCTCGCGGCTCACCCGCGCACCGCGAGCGACCTCAATCTTGCTCTCCTGACAGCAGATTCGGCCGGCTTCGGCCGGCGCCGCCGTGCCGAGATCTCCGTCGATGTCTATCGCAAGGCGATCGCGCGCATTGAAAAGGACGGGCCCACCCCGGGCGAGCGGATCGGTGCCTATGCCGTCACCGCCGATGGTGCGCGCTCCGGGCTGGAGGCGGCGCTGCGCGCGCTCGCCGACGCCACCGAGAATCCCTTGGAGCGCATGCGGCTGATCGACGAGGCCAATGAGATCCGACCCTGGAGCCTGGTGTGAGTTCTCCTGCCGAGACGTTGACCTGCGCCGCCTGCGGGGCCGCCAACCCCGCCGGCTCGGCCTTCTGCGAGGCCTGCGGAGCCGACCTGGTCTCCGGCGCTGCCCCCGGCGCAGGGGGTATGCCGCCCGCGCCCGCCGCCGCAGGAGGTATGCCGACTGCCGCACCCGCCTCGGGCCCGCCACCCGCTTTGGTGCCCCCCGCGCCGATGCCCGTGCCCCCAGCACCCGGTATGCCAGGGGCGCCCGCACCGACGGCCACCTCCACCCCGATCCCCGCGCGGGCTGTGCCACCCGCCGCTGCCGCGCAGGGCGAGGAGTCGCCGCTCGACATCGGCTGGACTGGTGTCGTGCCCGGCCGGGCCAATGCGTATGACGCCACCCCCGTCCTCGTGCCCTGCGGCACGTGCGGGGCCGGGCATTACGAGGACGGCTACTGCGACCAGTGCGGGGCCAAGCAGCCCAACCCGCGCGACCATCTCGAAGAGACGCCCAGCGCCTGGGTGGCTGGGGTCAGCGATATCGGCCGCCGCCACGAACGCAATGAGGATGCTCTCGCGCTCGCGGCCCGCAGCGAGCCGCTCTCGTTTGCCGCGCTCGTCGTCTGCGATGGCGTCTCCAACACCACCGACTCCGAGGTGGCCAGCCTCGCGGCGGCCCGCGCGGCCCGGCAGGTTCTTGAGCAACCGGTCAGCGCCGGGATGGGCGTGGCGGAGGCGGCGCGCGCTGCGGCATACCGCCGGCTCGGGGAGGCAGTCGCCGCCGCCAACCAAGCGGTCATCGGCACGACCAAGTCCGGCGATCCGGCGTCCCCGTCGTGCACCTTCACCGGCGCCATCGTCGATGGCCGCACGGCGCATGTCGGCAATGTCGGGGACAGCCGGATCTACTGGCTGCCCGACGGCAGCCAGGGCGCGCGGCAGTTGAGCACCGACGACTCGGTCGCGGCCGAGCGGATCGCCACGGGCGTCGAGCGCAAGGTCGCCGAGACCGGGCCGATGGCGCACTCGATCACCCGCTGGCTGGGGGTCGATGCGCCGGACGATCTGACTCCGCATACGGCCAGCGTCGACCTGGACGCGCCCGGCTGGCTGATGCTCTGCTCCGATGGGCTGTGGAACTACTGCTCCGAGGCGAGTGAGTTGCAGGCCAAGATCGGGGAGTTTATGAGCGGCGGTATGCCGCCCGAGCCGCTCGCCCTCGGCCGAGCCTTGGTGGGCTTCGCGAATAACGCCGGCGGCGCCGACAACATCACCGTGGCACTGCTGCGGGTCGGCGGCGATACCAGGACGTCGGCGGCGACGCCTGTTGCGGGAACAACGACCGCAGCGGTCGCGCCGGCCGAGGTGGCAGGCGACGCGCCCACGGCATCGCCGGGGCAGCAATCGGCGGACAGCGTCGGGGATTTGGCAGGATCGAGCACGACGGAAGGGGAGAACGATGGCGCAATTCACGGCTGAGGCGTTCCAGAACCAATACCTCGCCGACGGGGCGACGGATGTGCACGCGATCGTGCGCATCGACGCGACCGGGGCGGCGAGCACCATGACCAGCAGCGGGGGTGCCGCCGAGGTCATCATCGTCGACACGTCGGGCTCGATGGGGGAGCGCGGGATTCGTGAGGGTGCGGCGGCCGCGACCGCCGCCTTGCAGGAGATCGCCGATGGCACGGCGTTCGCGGTCATCGCGGGCAATCACCTTGCCTGGCAGGTCTATCCGACCTCGCCCGTGCCTGGGACGGCGTCGATGAATCCGCAAACCCGGGCCGCCGCGATCAACGCCGTCCGCGGCTTCCGGGCCGATGGCGGCACCGCGATGGGGCAGTGGCTGCTTGCCGCGCGGCAGGTCTTCCTCACCGTGCCCGACACCTATCGCAAGCACGCGATCCTGCTCACCGATGGCGCCAACGAACACGAAACCCCGGATCAACTGACTTGGGCCATCCAGTCCTGCATGGGCGCCTACCAAGCCGACTGCCGCGGCGTCGGCGATCGCTGGCAAGTCGATGAGGTGCGCCGAATCGCCTCCGCGCTGCTCGGCACGGTCGACCTCATCCCGCGGCCCGAGGAGATGTCCGAGGAGTTCCGCTCCCTGATGCGCGCCTCGATGTCGCGCGGTATCGCGAACGCCGAATTGCGAGTCTGGGCGCCCGCGGGCGCGCAGGTGCTTTTCGTCAAGCAGGTCTCGCCCAATCTCGAGGACTTGACCAGCCGGCGCCGCGAGGTCAACCCGCTCACCGGCGCCTATCCGACCGGCGCGTGGTCCGATGAGTCCCGCGACTACCACGTCGCGGTGCGCCTGCCGGCCAAGTCGGTCGGTCAGGAGCAACTCGCCGCCCGCGTCCAGCTCGCGATCGGCGAGGAGGTCCAGGCGCAGGCCCTGGTCAAGGCGCTCTGGTCCAATGACGACGCCCTCACTGCCCGGATCAACCCGCAGGTTGCGCAGTACACCGGCCAGGCCGAACTCGCCGCCGCGATCCAGGACGGCCTGGCCGCCAAGGCCGCCGGCCGCGACGACGAGGCGACCAGCAAGCTCGGCCGCGCCGTGCAACTTGCGACGCAATCCGGCAACGAGGAGATGACGACCCGTCTGAAGAAGGTCGTCGAGATCGATAACGCCGAGACCGGCACGGTCCGGCTGAAGAAGCAGGTGGAGAAGTTGGACGAGATGGCGCTCGACACGGCCTCGACCAAGACCCAGCGGGTGCGCAAGTGAGCGCCGTCTGCCCAAATGGGCATGACAGCGAGTCCACCGACTACTGCGACACCTGCGGCGCCCCGATCCCGCCCGGGGCCACGGCGACACCACCGCCCGCCGCCGCGCCGGCCTCAGGAGGCAATTCCCTCGACCTGCCACCGGCGCCCGGCCCCAAGGAGTGCCCGAACTGCGGCACCCCGAATGTTGAGTCCAGCCTGTTCTGCGAGGCCTGCGGCTACGACTTCACCACCGGCGCGCTGCCCGCCGGCGCCCGCTCTGTCGAGTCCGGGTTGTATGCCGCCCCCGCCCCCGAGACTTCGGCCCCCGCCGCCGAATCTCCGGCCCCACCTGTCGAGCCGGAGGCCCCCGACTGGTCCGCCCCGGATGCCGGCGAGGAGCCGGGCGCCGGTGCGGAATCGGGCACTCACCTCGACGCATCCGAGCCTGAAGCATCTGAGTCCGGGATCGATCCCGATGGTGCGGCGGCCGAGGCTGCCGCGGAGCTGGCCGGGAACGGCGCGGACCCGAGCCTGGACCCGTACGCGGGGGACGGCATACCGGCACCGGAAGCCGGCGACCCCCTCGGGGGCGAGGCCGCGGCGCCGGAGCCCGCGACCGGGCTGCCCGCCCCCTCCGCATACGGCGGGGCGGACCCGAATGTGCCGCCGCGCATCGCCTTTCAGTGGGTGGCGGAGGTGTGGATCGACCCGGAGTGGTATGCCGATCAGCAGGCCGAAGAACCCCTGCCCTCGGCCGGTCTGCCCATCGTCGTGCCGCTGCGCGTCGCGAGCGCCCTCATCGGGCGCGAGTCGGCGAGCCGCCAGATCCATCCGGATATCGACTGCTCGGCTGACCCCGGCGTCTCCCGGCGGCATGCGCAACTGACGACCGACGGCTCGCGCTGGTTCGTCGAAGATCTGCAGTCCTCCAATGGCACCTTCGTCGGCCCGGCATTCGGACCGCTCCCGAAGGACCCGATCGCGGTCGGCCCTAAGACCGAGGTCGGGGACAACCGCGTCTATGTCGGCGCCTGGACCCGCATCGTTGTGCGCCGGGCCACCGACGAGGAGATCGCGATCGGGTGAGCGCGCTGACCTTCCTCGTCATCGAGCACGAGGACGAGTGCCCGCCGGCCTGGCTGGGCGAATGGTGGCAAGAGCAGGGCGTGACCTTGCGGCGAATCCGCGCGCACGCCCACACTCCCGGCGCCGAGGCGGACGCCATCCCGGCCGATGTCGGCGACGCCGATGCCCTGGTCGTCCTAGGCGGCGAGGCGGGGGCGAATGACGATGCGGACTATCCCTGGCTGCCCGCCACGCGCGCGCTCATCGCGTCGGCCGTGGAGGCCGGCGTCCCCTATCTCGGGGTTTGCCTCGGCCACCAACTGGCCGCCGTCGCCCTTGGCGGGGAGGTGCGACGCAATCCTCTCGGGATGGCGACCGGCCTCACGCCGGTGACGCTCACGGAGGCTGGCGAGCGCGATCCGTTGCTGGGACCTTGCGCGGGAAGCGTTGCGGTGCAATGGAATAGCGATGTCGCCACGCGCCTTCCGGGACGGACGACCGTCCTGGCGACGGCCCCGGATGGCACGCCGCAGGCGGTGCGCTTCGCGCCCTGGGCGTATGGCGTGCAATTCCACCCCGAGGTCACGCCCGAGCAGTTCGACTCTTGGTGGGTCAACAAGCCGTCCGCGGCCGACCCGGTGCGCAAGGCGGAGGCAGAAGCGGCATCCTCGGCCATCCACGCGGCGCGCGAGGAGTTGCGGGCGCAGTGGCGGCCCTTTGCCAGCCGCTTCGTCGACCTCGTCCGAGACTTCCGCCGCGAACCGGTGTCGCCGGCGAGCTAATCCAGCCGAGTTCCGCGCCAGCGTGAGTTCACCATTGCTGGTTAGGGTCGAATGATGTCGCCGACCAGCACCGCTCGTCCCTTATCGGGTCGAGGTGCCCCGCGCGCTGCCGTGATCGCGGCGACAGCCGCGCTCGCCACCCTCATCGCCGGTTTCCAGATTGCCGAGCGGTTGCAACCGCCCGGGTATGCCGCGAGCCGCGAGTCGGCGCTCGTGCTCACAGCCACGGGCACGCCATACCGCTGGCTCACCGTCCTGACCCTCGTGAGCACCGGACTGCTCGTCGGCATCGCCGGGTGGGCCCTGCCAGCAGCCCCGGCTCAGCCAGCCGGCCGCCGGCCGCGCGGTGCCATCGGGCCCATCCCCGGCGCCGGCCGCTTGGCGCGTGGGCTGATCGTGATGGCCGGCGTCGGGCTGATCGCGCTCGCCCTGCTGCCCCGGCCGTCCCCCGAGACGCCCGTGCCAGTGGTCCTCGTCGCGGGTGCGACGGTGGCGGGGCTGGCGCTGTGGCCCGCCGCCGAAAGCCGCTCAATTGCCGACGCCGCCTGGCGCCGCAGCATGCTGTTGCTGGCGCTGGTCGGCTCACTCGTCCTGGCGGCTCGTGGCCCGAGTTATGGCGCGTATGAGCGCGCCGTCGCCCTCATCCTGCTCGGTCACCTGGTCCTTGTCGCCGCTCGACGCTGGTGGGATGTCGGGCATCGCCTCGGCCCCCTGCCGGTGCGTATGACGCTCGCCACCGCCGCGCTTTCCCTGCTGTGTGCCGTCGGGGGAGTGCTCACCACGGTCATCGCTCCGGCACCGGTTGCGACGAAGAATTTCGTTGTGGGGCTAAGCTTTTCGCCGAGTCTCGCTGATTCGGGACGCGTCGTTGTGCCGACCGTGCTCGGCGATGTCGAAGCCCGCTTCACCGGACTGGCTCCTGGCGTGCGTGCAGACTTGCAGGTCCGGGCGGACATCACCAGCGCACTCGGAACGCCGAATGCCTCCCTGGACATGCTGCGGCCCACGCCGGCCGAGATCGACGCGGCGGTGCGGGAAGCGGTCACTGGACTTGGCCTGCGTTTCGGTTTCGGGTGCTTGCTCGTGGCGCTGGCCGCCGTGGCCATCCGCGCGGGGATCCGGCGGAAGCTGCCCGGGCCACGAACCGCCCTTGTCGCCATCAGCGCGGCGGCCTTGGCGCTGGGCCTGACGGGCGCGGCCGTGGCGAAGACTTACCGGGGCACCGCCCCGAACCAACTCAGTGCCACCGGCCTGCTGGGGGAGGTCCAGCGCAACTCCACCCTCTTCGATGATGTCGCGATCCGGTCGGCCCAGGTCGCGCCATACCTGCGCAATGTCGTTGCCGTGTCCGAGGCGCTGCGCGAGCGGTATCAACCCGCCGACATCGAGCAGAGCCGCGTGTTGCGGATCCTGCTGATCAGCGATGTTCACGCGGGCAATCAGTACCCACTGCTCCGCTCGCTGATCGAGTCTGAGCAGGTGGATCTGGTCATCGACTCCGGCGATCTCGTCAACTTCGGGACGGTGGCCGAGGGGGAGATCTCCGGTGTCTTCCGCGGGATCGCCGACCTGAAAGTGCCCTATGTCTTCGTCCGGGGCAATCACGATGCCACCGGTCCCGACGATGAAGCCGTGCTCCGGCGCCTGCGTGGCATACCCAATGTCATTCTCCTGCAGCCCGACTCGACGCGTTATCAGGAACTGAGCATTGCCGGTGTCCGGATCGCGGGCTTCAACGATCCACGGTGGTTCGGCGATGACGGGAAAGGGTCGGCGCAGAAGCAGCAGCCAGCCAAGGAGCGGTGGCTCGCCAGCTTTGCTGGCCGTCCCGTCCCGGACATCATCGTCAGTCACGAGCCGTGGGCCGTCCAGGGGATTCAGGGGGCCGGTGTGCTGATCAATGGCCACATGCATTCGGCCTTCCGCGATGGCAACCGGATCCAGGTCGGGACCTTCACCGGGGGCGGGCCGCTGACGCACTTCATCGCCGGAGAAGGCAGTGAAGAGTTGGTCGGGCAGCCCTCCGCCTTCGACATCCTGGACATCGGCCACGACTGCCGGGTCAGCGCCCTGACCCGCTATCGCTTCTCCCAAGTCGTGGAGGGCCGGCCCAGCTTCGATGACATTTCGCTCGTCAATGGGTCCGCGATCGACACTCGGCCCGTGGACCCGACGCGCGGGTGCGCCGCCGGCCTGCCGCCGAACCTCCTCCACGTCCCGCGTGTGGGTGGCTCCTGACCGGCCCGAAGCTCTGCGTCAATCATCAAAGTGAGGTATCCGCCGGTAACTCAGCCAGACCTACCTCGGTCGCAGCTGATCTCCACCGGGGATAGCGCCGCGCGCTACCCCCCACCGTGAAAGTGCCCGGCCCCGAATCACTCTCGGGGCCGGGCATTCTCGTTGTGTAGAGGAGCGCTGTCGCTCGTTGGCTCGGCGGGTAGCGTGTCGCGCTATGGAGCATTTCGCGCCTCGGGTCGGCATCGTGACCGGCGGTGCCCATGGGATCGGACGGGCTCTCGCCGCCGAAGTGGTGGCCCGTGGAGGTCTGGCCGTGCTGGCCGATCGTGATGATGAGGGTGCCCGAACCACGGCGGCGGAGCTGACGGCGCTAGGCCCCGGCCGGGCCGTCGCCGAGCACCTCGATGTCGCCGACTCGGCGGCTGTGCAAGCGCTTGTGGAGAAGGTGGCCGCGGAGCACGGGCGGCTCGATCTGATGGCGAATAACGCCGGCATTCTGTTCAGCGGGCCGCTCGAGGAGTTCACCGATCACCACTGGTCGACGGCGATCGATGTCAACCTGCGGGGAGTCGTCGCGGGGACGCGGGCGGCATACGCCGTGATGGCGCAGCAGGAGAGCCGGCGCGGGCGGCCGGCGGGAGTCATCCTCAACACCGGCTCGCTCGCGGGATGATTCCGGCGCCGCGAATGGCGCCCTACACGAGCACCAAGTGGGCGGTCGTGGGCTTCTCGCAGGCGGTCCGCCACGAGGCGGCCAGCCACGGCATCCAGGTCAATGTGCTGTGCCCCGGATATGTCGACACCAAGCTGATCGACGAGGTCTTCGAGCCGACGGCGTCCTATGTCCGCGGCAGCTTCCGGCGCAACACCAAGGCCCTGCAGCCTCGGCTGCTCACGCCGGAAGTCGTTGCGCGCAAAGCCTTCTCGGGGATCGAGAGGGACAAGCCGGTCATCATTGTCGGGGGCTTTGCGCACCTGTCCGCCCGGGCCATGGGGGTGGCTCCGGCGGTGGTGCGGGCGGGCTCACGGCTCCAGGCGATTCGCGAGGAGCGGCAGTCCCGCAAGGGGGCCTGACGGGCGGCATACCCACCCGTCAGGAAGCGGACCAACGGTCCGCACCCGGCTCAGTGCGAGCGGTGGGTGAGGCGGTGCAGCAGGCTGCGCTTCGGGCTCTGGACGGTGGTGTGCCAGTCCTGGCGAGCGGTGCGCAGTTCGGTCATCATGCGGGCGTAGTCACGGTCAATGGGGCGATCCATGTCTCTATGGTGCGATGCTCAATCATTTAGCACAAGCGAGAAAATCTGCACTTCACTTAAGCAGTTCTGTATTGTTGATGGATGCTGGACGCGCAACGACTCGCCACCTTCCGTTCCGTCGTCGCGACCGGGTCGGTGCAGGCGGCTGCCGACCAGTTGCGGTTGACGCCCTCGGCGGTCAGTCAGCAGGTGGCGGCGCTGCAGCGCGAGACCGGGCTGACCCTGATCGAACGCGTCGGACGCGGGGTCCGCCCGACCCCAACGGGTATGACGCTCGCGATCGCCAGCGGCGATGCCCTGCGCAGCCTGACCCGCCTCGGAGCGCTGGTCCGCGACCTGCGTGAGGGCAAGACCGGCCATCTCGTTCTCGGCCACTTCGCCTCCGTCGGCCAGGTGTGGATGCCCGGCATCGTCGCGCGGATGCGGCGCGAATATCCCGATGTCATGATCGAGTTGGTGCTCAATGATCTCGTCGGCGAGGCGCTGCAGACCAAGCCAGATATCGATGTCCGGATCGGCGCGGTGGGGGAGGCCACGCCCTATGGCTTCGGACGGATCGACCTGCTGAACGATCCCTTCGTTATGGTCGTCCACAAATCCCACGCCCTCGCCCGCCGACGAAAGCCGGTGGCCCTGGCCGATTTCCGAGATGACGAGTTCGTCGCCAATGACGTCGCCGAGGGCCTCGTCGGTCGCATCCAAGCCCTCGCCTTCGCCGCCGCGGGCTACTCCCCGCGCTATATCGTTCAGGCCTCCGACCACCGGATGGCGCTCGAATTCGTCGCACGCGGCATCGGCGTCACCTTCTTGCCGGTCCTCGCCACAGCCGACCTGCCACCGGACACCAGGGTCGTGCGGCTGGCCGAGCCGGCCCCCCACCGCGAGATCTACGTCCTGATCCGCAATGCCATCGGCGGCACTCCCGCCGCCCGCCGCGTCATCGAGCTGCTGCAGCGGTATGCCGCCGGCGCGGCCCCCCACTGACCGTCGCTCGCCCGGGGGTGACAGATTCCCGCCCATTGCCGGAACATGGACATACGCAACGGATCATTACCGTTGCGAATGTCCAGGTTCTCTCCCACGACCTTTAGGTAAACGTGAGTTCCTCGGCGTCGTCGACCTCGTCCGGATAGGACGGAGGGGCTGGCTTGGGTGGCTCGACTGCCTCGGGCGTCGTTGGCTTGGGGACGGTCAGGCAGACGAATGCCGCCATAATGCACAGCACGCCGGCGCTCATCCACGCGGTCCGATAGGTCCCGTCGGCGGTCCGGATCCAGCCCGCGAAGGAGGCGCCCAGGCCAGCGCCAACCATGTGGGCGGCATACGTCCAGCCGAAGACGATGCCGGCGTGCGAGAGCCCGAAATGTATGCGGCACAGGGCAACCGTGGGCGGCACGGTCGCCACCCAGTCCAAGCCATAGAAGATGATGAAGATCCACATCCCCGGCTCGACGCCCGGCGCGAGCAGCGAGTGAACCGTGAAGAGCGACAGGCCTCGCAGCGCGTAATACGCGAGCAGCAGCAGCCGAGGGTCGACGCGATCGGTGAGCCAACCTGAGGCGATGGTGCCGACCAGGTCGAAGATTCCGACGAGCGCCAGCAGACCCGCCGCGGTCGTCGCGGGCATGCCGTGGTCGTGCGCCGCCGGAATGAAGTGCGTTTGGACCAGGCCATTGGTCGACCACCCGCAGACGAAGAAGGTCAGCATCAACGCCCAGAATGCCCAGGTGCGGCTAGCCTCCCGCAGCACCGAAAGGGCGGCGCGCACCGGCGAGACGGCCGGCGGCGGAGCCGGTTCGGCTTCAGGGGTGCCGGGGCGGGCGCCATACGGGATGAGCCCGATGTCTTGGGGCCGGTCGCGCATGAGCAGCCAAATGAACAACGCCGTTAGGGCGGCGAGCCCCGACACGATCAGCGCGGCCGCGCGCCAGCCGGCGTGCGTCGCCGTCGCGGCAATCGCGGGCAGGAATAGCAATTGGCCGGTCGCATTGGCGCCGGAGAAAATGCCGACCACCAGTCCGCGCCGGGCCACAAACCAGCGATTGGCGACGATGGCCCCGAGCACCAGCGCCGTCGAACCGGTCGCGGTGCCGATGACCAGCCCCCACAGCACCCACAACTGCCACGGGCTGGTCATCCAGGTCGTCAGGGCCGAGGCGGCGCCGACGATGAGCAAGGCGATAGTGACCACGCGGCGCGGCCCGTAGCGCTCCAGCAGCGCTGCGGCGAAGGGCGCAATGCAGCCGAAGAGGACCAGGTTGAGGCTGACCGCGCCGGCCGTCGTCGCGCGGCTCCACCCGAACTCGCTCTCGATCGGCTCCATCAACACGCCGGTCGAGGAGCGGAAAGCGGCGGAGGCGACCAGCGCAGAGAGCACGACCGCCGCGACGAGCCAGGCCCTGCGGGTGTAGACGGCTGGCGCCTCGGACTCGGCCAGTGGTCGCTGCATAGGCAAATCCTGGCACCGTCGGGACTGGGCGGTTGTCCAGCTCCGGCAGCTCCCCCGGAGTTTCGTCGGTCGCCCGGGCCCGCCCGCCCGGGCGACCGCTCTGTTTCGGCCGCCCCGCATGTGGTTGAGTGCCGACATGAGCCAGAACGCGCCCCTGTGCACCGAGACCGTTGCGGCCGAGCTGGCTGCTAATGCTGATGACTTGCTCCAGTTCACCACTGGTGCGGCGGTGCCGGGCGGCTTCGGCTGGCTCGATGATGACGGCGCCGTCGTCGAGCGGAACCTCGAGCTATGGATCACCTGCCGTATGACGCACGTCTGCGCCCTGGGGGCCGCCCTGGGCAAGCCCGGCTTCCACGAGCTCGTCGAGCACGGGGTCAAAGCGCTCTCCGAGAACTTCCACGACGAACGACACGACGGCTGGTATGCCGCGATCGCCCCCGACGGCAGCCGGCCGACCGACGCGACCAAGGCGGCATACGCCCACTCCTTCGTGGTCCTCGCCGGGTCCAGTGCACGCGCGGTCGGCGTCGAGGGAGCCAACGATCTGCTGGCCAATGCGCTCGCGGTCCACGACCGGTACTTCTGGGACGAGAACCAGGGCATGGCGCGTGAGTCCTTCTCCGGCGACTGGCGGATCGAGGAGGACTATCGCGGCATCAACGCGAATATGCACACTGTCGAGGCCTATCTGGCCGCCGGCGATGTGACGGGTGACGACATCTGGCATCGCCGCGCCGGGCGGATCGTCACGCGCGCGATCGACGACGTGGCCCGCGGGTCCAACTGGCGCATCCCCGAGCACTTCACGGCGGACTTCACGCCGCTGCCCGACTACAACCGCGACCAGCCCGCCCACCCGTTCCGGCCGTATGGCGCCACGCCCGGTCATGCCCTCGAGTGGGCTCGGTTGACCCTCGCGACCGCGCGCACTCTCGGTGGGCCGGCCTGGGATTGGGCGCTCCCGGCGGCCGAGTCGCTGGTCCGAGGCGCCATCGCGGATGCCTGGGCCGCCGATGGCGCGGACGGCTTTGTCTATACAACCGATTGGGATGGGGCGCCGGTGGTGCATGCGCGCATGCACTGGGTGCTGACGGAGGCGCTCGGGGCGGCGTGGGCGCTGCATCACGTCACCGGTTCGAGTGACTGGTCGCGGCTGTTCGAGCAGTGGTGGGAGTACGCCAAGGCCCATCTGGTCGACACCGAGCGCGGGTCGTGGATCTCCGAGCTGGACCAGACCAACCACCCGCACGCAGGCACCTGGGTCGGCAAGCCGGACACCTATCACGCGGTGCAGGCCATGCTCTTGCCGCGACTGCCGCTGACGCCCTCCTTCGCCTCCGCACTCGCGGCGTCGTCGTAGGCCACCCAGCCTCATCCGAGGGCTAGCCTGCCGGGCATGACGACCATGCTCGCGGGATCGGTCCCGACCCTTATGTCGCGTTCGATCAGCAACGACTTGTGGGCCTTCCAGATCCCACCGCTGGAGAAGGTGCTGCGCACCGTCCTGGTCTACCTCGCGATTTTGGTTATCGTCCGGGTCGCCGGCAAAAGACTTCTCGCGCAGATGAACTCACTCGACCTGGTCGTCGTGCTGCTGCTGAGCAATGTCGTCCAGAACGCCATCATCGGCGACGACAATTCGCTGGTCGGCGGCGTTCTCGGCGCGGTCGTGCTCGTGGCCGCCAATGCCGGTCTGGAGCGGATAGCCCAAGTGTTTCCGGCCTTCCGCCGGGTCGTGGAGGGGCGGCCGACGCCCGTCGTGCGCGATGGCGAAGTCATCGACGGGGCGCTCGATCGCCTGGGGATGACGAGGGGGGAGCTGAATTGGGCGCTGCGTCATCAGGGCGCCGACAGAGTCTCTGAGGTGGAGACCGCGACCCTGGATCCCGGCGGATCGCTCACCGTGGACCTGAAGGATGAGGAACAAGCCCTCAGCCAGGGCGAATTCCGCGCCGAGATGGCCCGGCTGCATGCCCGACTCGACGCCCTGGCGTCCCGGCCCACCACAGGCTGATCGACGGCCAGGTTACGCGGCGCGGGTCTCTCGTTCCAGTGCGGCCTGCTGGCTCTCGTGCCCAGCGAGTTCGAAGCCCACGACGACGATCGCGGGCGCCAGGGCGATGACGAGCAGGCATACGGCGAGCGAGACGTGCGCGGCCGCGAGCGCAATGGCCCCGGCCAGGACGGCGATCGTGAGAACGAACTCGACATTGTGCAGCCGGTCGTTGCTGCGGAAGAGGTATCGCCAGGTAGCGATCAGGACGATGAAGAAGAGCATCACCGGGGCGGCGACGGCGAGCACGGCACCGGTCTGCGAGATGTGCACCCACCCGAACTCCTCCGGATCGTGGTGTGCCTCAAGGTAATAGGCCATGATGTGCAGTCCGGCGCCGACGGCGGCGATCGCGCCGAAGAGCAGGATGTGGCCATAGCCGAAGACGAAGGATCGCTCCCGTCGGTGGTGCAGGATCTCGCCGAAGGGAACCGCGAAGTAGATCCACCACATGCCGAAGGTCAACCCCATCGAGGCGAAGACAAAGGCTGCCGAGGTGAGGTCCCAGCCCTGGCTGGCCACCACGGCCAGGAGCACCCAGCCGACCTGTGCGATGGCGAGGGTCACGGCATACCAACGGCACATGGCGCGCGCCTGCGGCGCCTGCTGCGCGGCGCGCAGCCACTGCACGAGCCGGCATTCGCGAACGCCACGACGAAGGTGAGGTCGAACAGCAGCTCCAAAGGTGTTGCGACGCGGCCCTTTTCGTGGGGGTCGCGGCCGCTCATGGGGCGCAAGCCGTGCGCGGCGCGGGCGGTGGGGAGCGGAATACGTCGACCTCGTGGGGTGGCGGATCGGGGAACCACACCATTGTCGCGGACCACGGGGTATGCCGTCGCGCCAGCCCGCTGCCCGCGCCCGGGACGTGGTGCGGTCGGCTCAGCCCTGCTGTGCGGTCAGCGCTAGGTCGACGGCGATGCCGAGGTGGTCCGACCCGGGCGCGGCGATCGTGTGGACCGCGGTCGGGGTCAGGGCGCTGCTCACGAGGGCTTGATCCAGCGGCAAGATCGGGGGCAGCCACGAGTCGGCGGGCCAGGTGGGCAGCCAGCCGGCGCCGAGGGCGTCCGCGGCGGAGGTGAGATGGGCCCGCGAGCGGATCGTGCGGATGGTCAGGTGGTCCGGGGTGGCGTTGAAGTCGCCGAGCACGACGAGCGGACCATCGCCATACGTGGCGGCGGCCTCGGCGATCCGCTCGCCTTCGGTGTGCCATGGCGAGATGCCCAACAGCGGGTTGATGGCGTGGACGGCCAGGATGGTCGGCTGATCCCCGGAGGGCAGATCCACCCGCACGGCGCGCCCACCGAGTTGGAGGTCCAGGTTCGCTCGTTCGGTGAGCGGGAAGCGGGAGTAGATCTTCAGCCCCGGAGCGCCATCAGGATCGGAGCGGCCAATCCGATAGGGATAGCGATCCAGCCAGCCGATGGAATCGACATAGGCCTCGGAGGCTGGATCCAGCTCGATGAGGACCACGACATCGCGATCGGCCGTGTTCGCGGAGAGCCGGTCGAGATCGGTGGCGCCGCCGAGGATATTGGCGGAGGCGACCTTGAGCGCCGCGGCCGCCGTGTCCTGAGGGGCAGTGCGTAGGTAGTAGGGGGCCAACCAACTGATGTGCAGCGCCAGCGCCGCGATGGCGAGGAGGGCCACGATCCGCTGGCGGAGTGCGGCGGCGAGGATCGCGGCCACGGCCCAGGGCAGGATGCCGAAGGGCACGAAGGAGGCCAGCAAGGGCAGGACTGGGAGCCGCTGGGCGGCGGGTATGACGCGCACCAGCGTGAGGACCAGGCCGGTCAGGGCGCAGACCGCCAGCGCAGCCCGCAGCACATCGCGTGCGGCGACGCGCTCGCGCGCGGATGTGTGGGTGCCCGACATCACGCCGGTGAGGATACGGCGGGCGCCTTAGGGTGGCTGGCATGTCTGAGGAGATCCAGTGCGAGATCGCCGGTGAGGTCGCATTCGTCCGGCTCGCCCGGCCGGAGAAGTTCAATGCGCTGTCGCTGCCGATGCTCAAGGGCCTCATTGCCACCGCGCACCAGCTGCGCAAGGACACGGCCGTGCGCGCCGTCGTCCTCTCCGGGGAGGGGCCGGCCTTCTGCGCCGGCATCGACACCAGCGTGCTCGCCGGCGGCCTGCCGGTCGTGCTGCCCTCCTTCGTGCCGCGGCCGTGGCTCGGCACCAATGTCTTCCAGGAGGCGTGTTGGGCCTGGCGTCGCATCCCTGCTCCGGTCGTTGCTGTCGTGCACGGTCATTGTTATGGCGCGGGCCTGCAGCTCGCCCTCGGTGCTGACTTCCGGTTCTCCACGCCGGACGCGAAATGGTCTGTGATGGAAGCGAAATGGGGCCTGATCCCCGACATGAGCGGCGTCCACTCGCTCGCCCAACTCGTCGGCCTCGATACGGCCAAGGAGTTGTCGATGACGGCCCGCACGATCACCGGCGCGGAGGCAAAGCACCTCGGGCTCGTCACCCGCGTCGCCGCCGATCCCCACCTGGCGGCGAGCGAACTTATCGATGAGATCCTCACCCGCAGCCCGGACTCGGTCGCCGCGACCAAGCGCGTCTTCGAGGCCGCCGCGCCGGGGCGGGCCCGGCATACCTTCGCCCGCGAGCGCATCGAGCAGGCGCGCCTGCTCCTCGCGACGAACACCAAGATCGCCCGCCAAGCGGCCAAGGAGAAGGTCGCCCCGGCATACGCCCCGCGCGCCCGCTGAGCCCGCCGCGCCACCTTAGGATCGGGCGGTATGGAGTTCCGCTCGGCCTATGCCCATGGATTCGCCCGCGCCGCCGCGGTCACCTTGCCGGTGGCCCTCGCGCAGCCAGAGCGCAATGTCGATGCGACATTGGAGCAATTGCGCGCCTGTGACGCCGAGTCGGTTGCGCTCGCGGTCTTTCCGGAGCTGGGCCTGACCGGCTATTCGTTGGAGGACCTCTTCCTCCAGGACCCGGTTCTCGATGCGACGGAAGCTGCGCTGATGCGGCTTGTGGCCGAGACCGCCGAGCTGATGACGGTCGCCGTCGTCGGGGCTCCGCTGCGCAAGGGCAACCGAATCTTCAACTGCGCCATCGTCATTCATCGTGGGTCCATCCTCGGTGTCGCCCCGAAGTCCTATCTGCCGACCTATCGAGAGTTCTATGAGCGGCGCCACTTTGCTCCGGGCGACGACCAGCGCGGCGAGACGATCGCGCTCGGCGGCACCCACTATCCCTTCGGTCCGGACCTGATCTTCCGCGCTGGCGATGTCCGTGGCCTGAGCATCCATGTCGAGGTATGCGAAGACATGTGGGTCCCGATCCCGCCGAGCGCCGAGGCGGCACTGGCGGGCGCGGCCATTCTCGTCAATCTCTCGGGCAGCCCGATCACCGTCGCCAAGTCCTATGACCGCAAGATGCTCTGCGAGTCGGCGTCTTCCCGGTGCAATGCGGCATATATCTATTCCGCTGCGGGAGAAGGTGAATCGAGCACGGACCTGTCCTGGGACGGCCAGACTCTGATCTATGAGATGGGCGCGCTGCTCGCCGAAACCGAGCGCTTCCCGGATGGGGCGCGCCGGTCCGTGGCGGACCTCGATCTGGACCGAATGCGCCAGGAGCGGATGCGGCAGGGCACCTTTGACGACAACCGCCGGACGTATGCCGATCGCCCCGGCTTCCGCGAGGTCGAGTTCGTTCTCGACCCGCCGGCCGGTGACATCGGTTTGCTGCGCAAGGTCGACCGCTTCCCCTTCGTCCCCGACGAGGAGGAGCGGCTGGCGCTCGACTGCTACGAGGCCTACAACATCCAGGTCTCCGGGCTCGAGCAGCGGCTACGCGCGATCGGCCAGCCAAAGATCGTCATCGGCGTGTCCGGCGGCCTCGACTCGACGCACGCGCTCATCGTCGCGGCCAAGGCCATGGACCGGCTGGGCCGGCCGCGGACCGACATCCTGGCCTACACGATGCCGGGGTTCGCGACGACCGAGCACACCAAGAACAATGCGACGCTGCTGTCCGAGGCGCTCGGCGTCTCCTTCGAGACTCTCGACATTCGCGCTGCAGCCAAGCAGATGTTGACCGATATGGACCACCCCTTCGGCCGTGGCGAGGAGGTCTATGACGTGACCTTCGAGAACGTCCAGGCCGGGCTGCGCACTGACTATCTGTTCCGAATTGCCAACCACCGCGGCGGCATCGTGCTCGGCACCGGCGATCTGTCGGAGCTGGCGCTCGGGTGGTGCACCTACGGCGTCGGCGACCAGATGTCGCACTATGGCGTCAACAGTGGCGTGCCAAAAACGTTGATGCAGCACCTGATTCGCTGGGTGGCGACCTCGGGGCAATTTGACGAGGAAGTCGGTCGCATCCTCGGGTCCATCCTTGACACCGAGATCACTCCGGAGCTGGTGCCGACCCGGGAGGGCGAGAAGCCGCAGAGCACCGAGGACAATATCGGGCCCTATTCACTGCAGGACTTCACACTTTTCCATGTCCTGCGGCGGGGGTACTTGCCGAGCAAGATCGCCTTCCTCGCCATGCACGCGTGGTCCGATGCGGCCGCGGGGGAGTGGCCTCCCGGGTTCCCGGAAGCCAAGCGGTCCGCATACGACCTGGCGACGATCCGGCACTGGATGCAGGTCTTCGGGAAACGCTACTTCGCCAACCAATTCAAGCGCTCAGCGCTGCCCAATGGGCCCAAGGTCGTCCCCGGCGGCTCGCTCTCGCCGCGCGGTGACTGGCGGGCACCGTCGGATGTTTCGTCTGCCGTGTGGCTTGCGGAACTGGAGAACGTGCCGTCCGCCTGACGGGTCAGTCGGTGCGCTGATGCAGCCAGGGGCGCTGCAAGTCGAAGCGGCGGCCGCTCATCTCACTCGGGGTGACGGCGATGACGACATGCTTCTCGGTCGGGACCCACGGCCGCAGGGGCAGCTCGTCGGCGAAGTCGGCCTCGTCACCCTCCAGGGTCTGCGCAAAGCCACGCAGCACGACGCTGGTCGCCTCGGTCTCGGTGAACTCATCGACCTCGAAGGCGACATCCTGATTCATCGTCACGCCGAGCAGCTTGTTGCCCTCGGCGGTGCGGAAGATCAGCCGCCCGCGGTCGGCGCAGTAGTTGATCGGCGTGATGTGCACTTCGCCGGCCAGGTGGAAGGCCAGGCGGCCGAATTCGTGCGAACCAAGGAAGGCCCACGCCTCTTCATCGGTCATCTGGTGCATCGGCGATTCGGTGTTCATGACCCCTCCTGTTCGGCGGCCCCGGCCGGTGCCGGAGCGGGTTCCTAGCTCAACGCTAGTCCTGTCGCGTGGGGCACGCACATTCGGTCCGCCCTGGCGCGCCGATTCAGGCGCCCGGCCGGGCGATGACAACATCCGTGCCACGAAGGGTGGCCTCAAAGCCGCTGGGGCGCACCGTGATTGCCGTGAGGACCAGGCGCTCGGGGAGGCCCTCGATCGCCTGTCGCACGGTGACCAGATCGCGTGCGGCACTGCTCAAGGCGTCGTTGACCAGTCCGGGCAGGCCGACGTCGACCGTCTCGGGCACGATGAGCAGATCACCATGGTCGACGCTCACCCGGCCGGTCGCGCTGATCGCCAGCTCCAGGCCGAGCACCTCGGCGCTGCGCCGCACGCCCGCGAGGCCGCCGCCCGCGTCATACAGCGCCACGCCCTCGCCGACCTGCTTCGCGGCGACGGCGAAGGGCAGGGTCGCGACGAGCGTGACATCGCCGACGGCTAGGCCGGAATCCATCACCCGCACATTGGTGGCCTTGGCGCGCACATCACGCAAGGGGCCATCGGGCGTGACGAGCGCTGAGGAGGTCAGGTCGACATCGCCGAGCCAGGTCTCGCCCGGGCGCAGGTCCGCCGGCGGCTGGCTGGGACGGATGCCGGGCCCCAGCGAGACATCGTGCATCCGGCCGGTGCCCGGCTCGCGGAGCATGCCGAACAGGACGAAGAAGGCGCCGACGACGAGAAGTGCCATCGTCAGCATGCCCGCCAGGAAGCGCTTCATCGTCGGGGACGGCTTGTGGTGTCAGCCAGCGGAGGCGTCGAGGCGATCCGTCGTCAGCGTGAAGTCCTGATCGCGAAGTCGTTGCGCGAGAACGTCACCCATGGCGACGGCGGGCGTGATGACTCCGGCCCGATCGGGCAGGGAATCCAGTGCGAGGCACAGACCGGCCTGACCGAGCATGATCGCCGTGCCGGAATATCCCGGGTCGGCCTTGGCGGCGACCGTCGTCCGATAGCGCGCGCCGGTGGTCGTCGTCGACTCGATCTCCATCCGGAAGGCGCCGCGCTGTTGGTCTTCGACGCTTGGGCCCTCACCGGGCTTGGGCAGGACGCGGTCCAGGAGGGCACGGGTGGGGGGCAACTGCATACCTCCGGCAACGCCGAGCAGACCGGCGGTCATCGCCGTCGCCATGGCGGGGGACTTGGCGGAGGTGCCGAAGTCCATGACCTCCTGATAGCGGAAGCCGCGGCCGTAGACGTGGCCGAGCAGGGCATTGCTGCGCCGCACGATGCGGGTGTTGAAGGCGGCCATGACGAAGGGACCCGTCCAGTGGCCATCGTCGGTGCGGCGGACGGGCAGGCCCTTGACGACGCCCTTGACCACATCGAGGGGTGAGGTGGCCTTGGGCTTGTGACCGCTGCCGCGCGAGGGCTCGGCGCCGCGATCCGGGCTCAGGCCGTAGGGATCGCCGACGATCTTGCGATCCGCCGCGCTGGCGCGCATCTCGATGGCCTGGGTGCGCATCGAGTCGATGGTGCCGCCGCTGAAGCCGCCGCGCAGCTTGCGGACATAGTTGACCGTCTGGCCGAGCTCGCCCGTGCCGTCGGCGGCCGCACGCTCTGCGGTGAGTAGCACGCCGAGGTCGGAGGGGATGGAGTCGAAGCCGCACGCGTGGACGATCTTGGCTCCCGAGGCTTCGGCCGTCTCGTGATAGGCATCGGCGCTGCGGCGCACGAACAGGACTTCACCGGTCAGGTCCGCATAATGCGTGCCCGCGGCGGCGCAGGCGGCGACGAGAGGCATGCCGTATTTCGCATAGGGCCCGACGGTCGTGACAACGACCTTCGTGTCCTGGGCCAGGGCCGTCAGGGCGGCCTCGTCGGCGGCGTCCGCGATGACGATCGGCCAGTTAGCGGCGGCCGGGCCGAGATCGGCCCGCACCCCCTCGAGCTTGGCCTGGTTCCGGCCCGCCAGCGCGATGCGGGTGCCCTCCGGGGCGTGGTCCGCCAAGTGCTGCGCCGTCAGGGCGCCCACGAAGCCGCTGGCTCCGAAAAGAATGATGTCGTATGTGCGTTCGCCGCTCGTCATGTCCGGCAGTCTAAGTTCATGCCCCGACTCCAAGCGGTCCCTGTCGCGCGCACTCCGCGCATCCTCGCGATCGTGCAGGCTGGGGGGAAGGGCTCACGGATGGACGTGCTGACCCGAGAGCGCGCCAAGCCGGCCCTGCCCTTTGCCGGGAGTTATCAACTCATCGACTTCGCCCTGTCGAATCTCGCGAATAGCGGGATCCCGGATGTCTGGGTGTCCGTGCAATACCAAGCGGCCTCGCTCGATGAGCATCTCGCGTCGGGACGGCCGTGGGACTTGGACCGCACGCGCGGCGGCTATCGGCGGCTGGTGCCGGAGGAGGGCGACTCGTCCGGGCTCGAAGGCTTCAGCACCGGTAATGCGGACGATCTGATGCGGATGGCCGACGATATCGCCGCGGCTGCGCCAGATGTCGTGGTCGTGACGAGCGCCGATCACATCTTCCGGCTCGATGTCCGCTCCGTCATCGAGGCCCACCTGTCGCGCCGGGCCGAGTGCACCGTCGTGACCACCGAGGTGTCGCTGGCGGAGGCCAAGCACAAAGCGGTGGTCCGGATGGGTCGTGGACGGCGAGTCGCCGGCATCGACTACAAACCGTCCGTCGCCGCCTCCGGGCGGATCGCCACGGAGATTTTTGTGTATGACGCCCCCACCCTCCTGCGCGAACTCGACGCGCTGCGCCGCGACCGGGCCGCGGTTGACCCAGGATTGGAGGAGGGGTTGGGGGACTTCGGGGAGCACCTATTGCCTCGGCTGGTGGCGCGCGGGCGGACGGATGCCTATGCGCTGGAAGGCTATTGGAAAGATCTCGGGCGACCTTCGGCATACCTTGCGGCGCACCGGGACCTGCTGCGCGGGCGGGTCGATGTCTTCGACGATCCGAGGTGGCCGATCCTCACGCGCTTCCCGGAGCTGCCGCCGGCACGCGTGGGGGCCAGCGGGTCGGTTGATGATTCCCTACTGTCGCCAGGCGTCGTCGTGGACGGCATGGTGCGCGGCAGTGTGCTGGGGCCGGGTTGCGTGATCGAAGCTGGCGCCCGCGTCGAGGACTGCGTGCTGATGGCGGGCGTGCGCGTCGAGTCAGGGGCAGTGGTGGCCGGCTCGGTGCTTGACCAGCGGGTTGTCATCGAGGCGGACGCTGTCGTGGGGGCGGTGCCGAGGCGCTGGCCACCGTCGGAGTCGGCGGTGACCTTGTGCGGCGCTGACTCGAGGATTCGGCGGGGGACGACGGTGCCAGCCGGGGCCCGCCTGGAGCCCGGCTCGACGAGTTGACGCGGCGCTCCCGGTGGCCGCCGCGCGCGTGAACACCCGATCCGTGCATTGACACCCGCTGGACCGGGTGTCAATGCGCGGATCGAGTGTTGATGCGCGGTTCGGGTGTCGGCCTGACCGCCCACCCCTGAGGGTGCTCTTGGCAGAGTCATCGAAAGTTGCCGCACGTCAGAAGGCCCACGGTCAGTGCCGGTGCGGTTCGATAGTCCTGGGGCGGAACCGCCTCAATCCCGTGGCGAAAGGACAGGCACATGAGCATTCCTCCTGGCAATGGCACCGAGGCCCCGATCGAGACCATGGACGAGGAATCCCCCGCCCTGAGTGGTGATGGCGGCGCGGACGGTGGAGCCGATGGCGGTGCCGGTGATGGTGGCGCGGACGGTGGGGCCGATGGCGGTGCCGGTGATGGTGGCGCGGACGGTGGGGCCGATGGCGGTGCCGGTGACGGTGGCGCGGACGGTGGGGCCGATGGCGGTGCCGGTGACGGTGGCGCGGACGGTGGGGCCGATGGCGGTGCCGGTGACGGCGGCGCGGACGGTGGGGCCGATGGCGGTGCCGGTGATGGCGGCGCGGACGGTGGGGCCGATGGCGGTGCCGGTGACCTTTCCGTCGGCGAGCGTTCCGCCACGGACCCGGCAGACGGCAGCATGTCCGATGATGTCGCGCGCGGGCTCTGACCTGACTCGGTGACCGACCTCTTCGACGGCAAGGGCGGGGTGGCTGCCAGTGGCCGCCCCGCCCTCGCACGTCTCCTGCCGCTGCCGGTGGCGGAATTCGCCGAGAACTACTGGAGTCAGCGGCCCCTAGCGGCCCGCGCAGCCGATCTCGACCAAGACTTCTCGGACCTCTTCGATAGCCAGGCGGTCGATGAACTCATCGGACGTCGTGGCCTGCGTGCGCCATTCCTGCGCGTGGCCAAAGACGGTGTCACGCTTCCGGATTCGGCCTTCACCCGGCCCGGTGGTGTGGGTGCCGCGATCGGGGATCAGGTCAGTGACGACCGTTTGCTGGACCTCTTCGCGAGCGGCTCGACGATCGTCCTTCAGGGCTTGCACCGCACCTGGGGCCCGCTCATTGACTTCGCTGGCGACCTCGGCGCTGACCTCGGCCATCCCGTTCAAGTCAACGCCTATGTCACGCCAGCCCAGAACAAGGGCTTCAGCGCGCACTACGACGTCCATGATGTCTTCGTCCTCCAGATCGCCGGGACCAAGCGATGGCTCATCCGCCAACCGGTCCACCCGCTGCCCTTGCGCGACCAGACATGGGAGCGCCGCCGGGCAGCTGTTGAGGCGGCGGCCTCGACCGATCCGCTGCTGGATCTTGTTCTGGCACCTGGCGATTGCCTCTATCTGCCCCGCGGGTACATCCACAGCGCTGCCGCGCTCGGCGAGGTCAGCATTCACCTGACGATCGGCATACACCCCTGGACCAGGACCCACCTGGCCGAGCAGCTTGTCCAAGCGGCCGTCGCAGACCTCGCCTCGGTGGCCGCCGTGCGCGACTCCTTGCCGCTCGGTCTCGACTGGGACCGCGAGGCGCTAGATCCCGGTGAGGTCGAGCGCGTGAAGGCGGCGCTGATCGACGCCGTCCAGGCCATCGATCCAGCTCGCATTGCGAACGCTCTCGCGACAGCACACCGGGGCAGTCAGCGCGCCGCGCCCGTCGGCCCGCTCGCGCAAGTAGCTGCCGCCGACTCCCTCACGGACGAGGACATACTGCGGCTACGGCCACGGCTCGCGGCGCGACTCATGGACGGCCCTGAGTCTGCGGTCCTTGTCACGCGTGCTGGCCGGCGAACTATCGAGCCCGTGGACCTGGCGACCATCCGAAAGCTATTGGCGGACGGACATGTTGACGTCGCCACAGTGGGTATGGACGTGGCTCGCCGGCTGCTGCTGGCCGGGCTCGTCACACGGCATACCCAGGTCAACGGCCTTTCGAGTCCGGCGGCACCGGACGGTGCCGGCAATCTCGATTAGCCTGACCTGTCGTGCCTTCCCGTGATCCCGCTGCAGCGCTTGCGCCGGATGCCTGCTCCGTGCGTTCGCTCGGAATGCGGGAACCCATGGTGGCGACTGCTCCACCGACGCAGCGGTGGCTCCTGCTAGAAGTCCCGCGCGCATGGCCGGACAAGATCCTCAAGAGCCCTGAGGTCGCCGGTTGGGTGCCGCAACTCAATGCCATCGTGCAATCCCGTTCGGGCAGAGTCCTTTTCATCCGTCGCCCGGGCCGCAGTGAAAGTCACGAGGCGCCGCGGGCTTTCGTTGTGGTGGATGCGCTCTCGCGCACGCAGACCGCAGGCACGTGGCTCCCCGGCACTGCTTCCCGTCCTGCCGACCTGCGCGCAGCCGTGGCGGCTTTTGATGCCGATGTTCCGCTGACCGATCCATCACCGGCCCGGCTCCTCGTGTGTGCGCATGGCATGCACGATCAGTGTTGCGCCGTGCGGGGCCGACCGGTGGCCAGCGTGTTGGCTCAGACCTGGCCGACGGAGGTATGGGAGTGCAGTCACCTCGGCGGCGACCGCTTTGGCGCCAATATCTTGGTGCTTCCAGACGGCACCTACTTCGGGCGGCTCGATGACATCTCGGGACCGAAGGTCATTGCGAAACATCTTGCGGGACAGAGCGACCCACAATTTCTGCGAGGTGTGACGACGCAAGACCCCCGAGTCCAGGCCGCCGTCACGGAGGTGCTGCGGACGCGGGGCCCGGCCCCGGCATATCTCCTGCGCGGACGGATCGACAACGGCGCGGGAGCGCACACCTGGACCGTCAGCGTCACTGGTCATCCCCACGGCGCCGAGATCCCGGTGCTCGTGCGGCGCCGCGTCGACCCGCCCGCGCGCCGCGCCTGCCTCGCGACCGAGGACAAGGTCGCGGTGACCTTCGAGACCAGGTTGCTCACCTGACCTCCACCCCTCGTCGAGTTCGGGAAACACGCCGAGTCGACGCGTCGTGCGTCGGCGTGTTCCCCGAACTCGACATATGCCGAGTTCGGGCCTAAACGATGGAGTCCTGCGTCCCGTCGGCTGGGGCAGCCGGACCGGCGCCCGAACCGCCACCGGCAAGGGCCGAACGGATCTTGTCGATGACTGCCTTCTCGGAGTCGGCTACTCCGCCAGCGGCATTCGCGACGGCGTCAGCCGCGGCTTCAATAACTTCCCGATAGCCCTGCGCAGCGGACGCGTCCTTGGCGTTGAGGATGCTCATCGCCTGGGAGAGCCCGTCCATGACCTGGCGCTCGACCTCGGCGGCGTCGCCGCGCGGCGGGGACGGGAAGCCGCCGGACTTCAGCAGTTCCTGGACGGCCGGCGGGGCCGCGGTGAAGGCCCGGGAGCCAGCCATCGATTCCTTGAAGGTCGCGAAGAAGCCGGGATCGGCCTTGGAGACCAGGGCGATCGCGCCGAAAGCGCTATTGCGGATGGTTTCGTGCTCGGTGTCGGTGTATTCAGCCATGCCGTCAGTGTGACTCCTGACCGCCCGTTGGGCGCGGCGAACGGTCGAGGGAATCGGCGACCTAGGGTGATCCACATGTCCGCAACGCCAGGGCCCTTGGATGCTTTGACCGGTCGCGTTTTCGCCGCCGTGCTTTTCGATATGGACGGCACGCTCATCGATTCGACCCCGGCCGTCGAGCGCAGTTGGGCGGCGTGGGCCCCGACCTACGGGCTGGACGTGGCGGCACTGAGGGGGCTGCACGGCATACCCGCGCGCGGGGTCATCGCCCGATTGCTGGACCCGACCGTGCATGCGGAGGCCGAGCGGCATATCACCGAACTGGAGATCGCCGATGTCGAGGGGATCGAGGTGCTGCCCGGCGCGGTGGCGGCATTGACCGCGCTCGCGGCCAGCGGGCGCGCAGCGATTGCGACGTCGTGCACCGATGCGCTGGCGCAGGCGCGCCTGGCCGCCACCCGCCTGCCGCACCCGCGCGTGGTCGTCACGGCGTCCGATGTCACGCACGGAAAGCCCGACCCGGAGCCCTATCTGTTGGCGGCCGAGCGGCTCGGGGTCAACCCCGCCGACTGCCTGGTCGTCGAGGACGCGTCGGCTGGCCTGCGATCGGGGAAGGCGGCCGGCTGCACGACCCTCGCGGTCACGACGACCACGGCATCTGCCGACCTGCTCGCCAATCCCGATGCCGATGCCGTTGTCGGGACACTGGCCGAGGTGCGCTTCGTGGCCGGCCCTGACGGGGTGCGCGTGGAAGCGTTGTCGCCGGACCGCTGACCAGGCTGCTACCGACGGGTAGCATTCGCCGCATGGATGCGGATGTCATCGTTGTCGGCCATGGCCTAGCCGGTCTGGTCGCGACCAGCGAACTGCTCGCCGCGGGCAAGCGCGTCCTGCTCGTGGATCAGGAGAGTCGCGCCAATCTCGGTGGGCAGGCGTTCTGGTCTTTCGGTGGCCTCTTCTTCGTCGATAGCCCCGAGCAACGTCGAATGGGCATCAAGGACAGCGTCGATCTGGCGATGGCCGATTGGGCCGGGACCGCGGGTTTCGATCGCTTGGAGGATCACTGGCCGCGCGAGTGGGCCCGGGCGTATGTCGAGTTTGCCGCGGGGGAGAAGCGCGCCTGGCTGCACGGGCTGGGGATGCGCTGGTTCCCCCTCGTCGGCTGGGCGGAGCGGGGAGGCGGGTATGCCGATGCGCACGGCAACTCGGTCCCTCGGTTTCACGTCACCTGGGGCACCGGTCCGGGCGTCGTCGCGCCTTTCGAGGCGATCGTCCGACAGGGCATTCTTGACGGCAAAGTCCTTCTGCGCGAACGGCATCGAGTCACATCACTGATCGTTGACCAGGGAGCGGTGGCGGGTGTTCGTGGCGATGTGCTGGCGCCGGATGCCGCCGCGCGCGGGGTGGCGAGCTCGCGGGATGTCATCGGTGATTTCGAGCTGACCGCCGGGGCCGTCATCGTCACGGCCGGCGGCATCGGCGGCAATCACGACCTGGTCCGCGCGCACTGGCCGGCGCGGCTGGGCAACCCGCCCGCGCGCATGCATACCGGTGTCCCCGCATACGTCGACGGCTCGATGCACGCGGTCGCGGAGTCGGCGGGTGCGCGGCTGATCAATGGCGACCGGATGTGGCATTACGTCGAGGGCATCGAGAACTTCGACCCGATCTGGCCGGGCCATGCCATTCGAATTCTCGGCGGGCCGTCGTCGTTGTGGTTCGACGCGCTCGGCAACCGGCTGCCTGCGCCCCTGTGGCTGGGCTTCGACACGCTCGCAACGCTGAACTACTTGCGCCAGACGGGATTCGATCACTCGTGGCTGATCCTCAATCGCTCGATTGCTGGCAAGGAGTTCGCGCTTTCGGGGTCCGAGCAGAACCCGGACCTGACGGGAAAGTCCATCGGCGCGACGCTGGGCCGGGCGCGTCAGGACGTGCTGCCGCCGCTGCAGGCCTTCCTCGACAAGGGCGTGGATTTCGTCCAGGCCGACACCATCGGCGAACTGGTCGCGAAGATGAATGCGCTCGTCGCCGGTGCGCCGGACGTGCCGGTGCTCGATCCGGAGTTGATCGAGAAAGTCGTGGCCGATCGCGACGGCCAGATCGCCAATCCCTATGCCAAGGACGCGCAGGTCATGGCATTGCACAATGCGCGGGCCTATCGCGGCGACCGGATCAGCAAGCGAGCCTTCCCGCCGCACCGAATCCTCGACCCGGCATACGGCCCGCTCATCGCTGTGCGCCTGCATGTGCTCACCCGCAAGAGCCTCGGCGGCATCGAGACCGATCTTGGCTCGCGGGCGTTGTCGCTCTCCGGCTCGCCCGTGCCCGGCCTGTATGCCGCCGGCGAGAGCGCCGGTTTCGGCGGCGGTGGCGTGCATGGCTATCGCGCGCTGGAGGGCACCTTCCTCGGCGGCTGCCTCTTCTCCGGCCGTGCCGCCGGCCGCTCCGCCGCCGCCGACCTCTAACCCTGGCCGGCCGTGGCGGCGAGGCGTGGCTAGGCGCCTGACGGGACTAGGAACCTCTGCTAGCAGAAGTTAGTCGACTCCGCTGACGTGCGCGTTCCGAAAGCGGTTGGGCCTTAAAGGTATTGGCCCGTGCCGCCGGCGGCATCGGGCGGCACCATTCCGGTGATCGGGCCATTCGGGCGCGGACCCGGGCTGGGCGTTTCCTCGGCCGCCGGGTGGCCGGGCGGGAGGGTTCGGCGCAGCTGCTGGAGCTGGTTCTGCGCCGCCATCTGTTGCGCCACAAGCGCCGCTTGTATGCCGTGGAATAGCCCCTCGAGCCAGCCGACGAGCTGGGCCTGGGCGATCCGTAATTCGGCGTCGCTGGGCGTTGTCCCCGCGCCGAACGGCAGGGCGAGTCGGTCGAGTTCCTCGACCAACTCGGGCGCCAAGCCGTCCTTGAGTTCGGCGATCGACTGCTGGTGGATCTTCGCGAGGCGGGCGCGGCCAGCCTCGTCGAGCGGGGCGCTACGGACCTCTTCGAGCAACTGCTTGATCATCGACGCCACGCGCATGACCTTGGCGGGTTGCTCGACGAGTTCGGCCGGGCCACGCTCGTCGCTGTCCGACTCGTGCACGCCCATCCCTTCGGGCGTCAGCACGACGATCCGGTTGTCCGTGGCGGTCTCGTCGGGCTGCGGCTGCGGCTGGTCGCTCATGCCTGCCAATCCTGCCACCCCGCATACGGCAGCAGCTCAAGAGCCCGCGGGTGCCTTTGCCCCGGAAGTCTGCGCTAAGCCCCTGCTTTAGAGCAGGGTGAAGCGCACACTTTCGGCATCCGGAGAGAAACGAGTGACAGCTGGGGCGGGTGTGGCGGGCGCAAGCGGTCAGGCGACGCCCATGCGCTTCTTCAGCAGCTCGCGCTTGTCTTCGAACCGGGCGGCCTGCTTCTCGAGGTCGGCGAGGAAGGTGTCGAGTTCCTCGCGGGCGGCCTCACCCTCGGCGCCGAGGCCCTCGATGTCCCATACCTTCCAGAAGCGCAGCACGGGGGCGACGACCTCGTCCTTGTGCGAGCGCAGGTCGTAGATCCCGGCGAGCGCGATCTCGACGGCCTTGCGCTGGAAGCCGGGAATGTCGGTGCCGGGCATGGCGAAATTGACGACCACATCGCGGATCGCGCACATCGCCTGGTCGGGCGAGAGGTCTAGCGCACCCTTGAGCAGATTGCGATAGAAGATCATGTGCAGGTTCTCGTCGGCGGCGATCCGCTGCAGCAACTGCTCGCACAAGGGGTCGTTCGTATACGTCCCGGTGTTGCGGTGCGAAATGCGCGTCGCGAGCTCCTGGAAGCTGACATACGCGAGCGAACGCATCATGTCGCCGGAGTGCTGGGACTCATAGCCCGTCGACATGTGCGACATCCGATGCCGTTCCAGGTCAACGGGATCCACGAGCCGCTTGACCGACATATAGTCGCGCATCGCCACGCTGTGCCGGCCCTCCTCGGCGGTCCAGCGGTGCACCCATTCGCCCCACGCGTCATCGCGACCGAAGATGATCGCGATCTCGTGGTGATAGCTCGGCAGGTTGTCCTCGGTGAGCAGATTGACGATCAGCGCCGACCGCGCGACATCGGAGATCGGCGCGTCATCCGGGCTCCACGGCTCGCCGCCCATCAGCCCGTCGTAGTTGCGGCCGTCCGACCACGGCACATAGTCGTGCGGGAACCACTCCTTGGCCACCTTGATATGCCGGTTCAGCTCGCCCTCGACGACGGGGCTGAGCTCGTGCAGCAGCGCGGTCTGGGTCCATGCGGTCGTGCTCATCGGGGCTCCCTCGGAATCGATGGGCGGTGCCGGTGGCCACCGCAGTGGCCGTCCTCCAAGGCTATTGGTCCTAGCCGGTCCCCGCTACCGTCGCCCGCCAAGCAGTTCGTATGTCGTGACCGGACCCTCCCCTGCTGGGCCCGGTCACGACATACGGACGGGGTCAGTTCCCGCGGCGGGTGACGTGGGGGGCGCGGCGAATGCTGAGCGCGGCGATGAGGGCCGCGACGAGCGGGACGCCGAGCAGGATCATCGCCATCGGGATCAGGGGTATGCCGACCGTCGGGTCGACGGTGTGCTCTACCCCGCTCTGGTCCCACCACCTCGTCGTTGTCGGGTAGGCGATCGCGACGCCGGCGACGAGGCCGATGGCGATGCCGAGCACACCGCCGATGACGGCAACAGTCGCGGCCTGGGCGGCGGCGAAGCGCCGCCTCGTGCCCTTCGTCGCGCCGACCGCGGCCAGCGTGCCCATGTCCGCCTGCTGTTCGGCGAGCGCGAGTGCCGTGCTGATCAGCGTGACGACGACCAGCAGGAAGCCGGCGATGCCGAGCACACCGAGCATGAGCCACTTGTCGGGCCGCTCGTAGCCGCGCTCGACCTCCATATAGCCAGCGTCACCGAGGGCCTCCTGGACCTTCTTCTGGTCGGCCCGGGTGATGGCGCCGCGGGTGTCAAAGACCTGGAACTCGTTGATAACGGTGGGGATCTTGTGCTGCTGCGTGAACTCGGTGGACAAAACCATTCCGAGGCTCGACGAGGCAGCTCCCCGGTTGGTGGCATTCGCGGGCATCGGCACGGCCGCAACCTCGATCTCCCGAGGCTCGCTCACCAGCGTGCTCTTTCCGGACCTCTCGTCGTAGCGGAAGGAACCCGTGAGCAGGCGAGCCTTGCCGTCGGGGATGAGCTTCGCGTCATAGACCAAGACACCGTCCTTGGCGATCGTGGCGCCATCAGCTTTGTCGAGTTGGAAGCGGCGCACGATCTCGGCCGCCGGCATCACCGTGATTTGGCTGCGACCGGCGTTATAGATCCCCTGGTTGCCGACCTGCTGGCAGCGGTTTGCGGTTGGCTCGACCATGCCGTCTGGAGGGTCGAACTGAGGCAAAGATTCCTGGACCGAGCAGCCGGGCGTCATGAGCGACACCCACGGCTCGGCAGATGGTGCGGTGTTCCCCTGCCACTCGGCACCGATGTACGGCATGGGGACCAAGCGCCAGGTTGGAGCGATGCTGCGGATCTGCTCGGTCGTGCCCGTCAGATCGTTGGGGGCGACGCCGATCCGGCCCTCTCCGGCGATATTTCGTGGTTCGTAGTGGCTTGCCTCGAATTGGGTGTTGCTCTCCAACGCAATCGAGAAGGTGGCAAGCAAGGCCGAACCGGCCATCAGCGCCGCGACGGTGGGGGCCGCGCGATGCCGCTGGCGCGCGGCATCGCGGGTGGCCATCCGAATGGCGACGGGGAAACGCCCGGCCAGCCGGCCCGCCCATACGAGCAGCAGGGGGATCAGGCAGACGGCTCCGGTCACCAGACCGAAGACCCCCGCGACCCCCGCAGCCGTGGAGGTGCTGGTGACCGCGACGAAGACGCCGACGGCACCGAGGGCGAAGAGCACGACGCCGATGAGCGGCAGCAGGCGGTTGTGCGGGGGCGAGACGTTCTGGCCCTTCATCACTCCGACAATGTCCAAGCGGCCCAGGCGCAGCGCCGGGATCATGGCGGCCGTGAGGGCGGCCAGGATCGCGCAGATCAGCACGATGAGGGACGGCACGATGGGGATGTCCAGCGGCCCGAACAGGGTCGACCACGGTCGCATTCGGAACCAGATCGCCGTGCCCGCGGCGACGGCCAAGGCCCCGACGACGGCGCCGACGACGGCGGCGAGGACGCCCAGGACGAGCGCGGTGCCGAGCACGGAGCGGCGCAATTGCCGGACTTCGGCGCCATTGCTCGCGGCGAGGGCGAGGGAGCGGCGTTGCCGGCCGGCGCTGACCGCGAAGGCCGGACCGACGAGCAGGGCGGTGACCAGGAAGAGCACGGCACCGAACATGGCGGCCATCAACTTCGCCTCGTTGTCGAAGTTGTTCTGCTCGTCCCAGGCTTCCCCGGGCAGTTCGGACGCCGCCGGCGGGTGCTCGACGACATAGCGACTGGTCAGGGCCAGGCCGTAGTCGTTGAGGCGGCGGACCTCGGACCAGGTGACGGGATCACCGGTGATGATCCAGTTTGTGCTCCAGACGCTGCCCTCGGCGGCGGGCAGTGGCGCCGTCGACATCAGGTGTGGCATCCCGAAATCCGGGTCGAGGACCTTCGCCGTGCCGACGATGGTCAGCGGCGTCGTCTCCGTGCCCAGGCGCACGCCCAGCGTCCCGCTGGTCGGCATACCCTCGTGGATGCCGAGCGGGGTGACGACCACCTCGCTGCTTGTGGTCGGCCACCGGCCAGAGGTGAGGGTCAGCTTCGGGCCGAGGTTGGCGGTGGGATCGACATACATCACCAGTGCGCGGGGGAACTTCGTGCCGTTAACCCAACGCACTTCGCCGGTCTGGACGGACACGACCTTGCCGGGGATGAGCGCGTCGAGGGCCGCGGTGCGCTCGGCTGTCGTGCCGTCTTCGGTGAAGCCGGGGATGGGCTTAGCCTTGCGGCTCGCGTCGCTGTCGTCTTCGTTGTAACCCCATTGGCTCTGGCCGTCGATTCCTTGGATGACCTTTTCCGGTGAGATGGAATAGATGATCGCCTGCCCCGAGCCGACGGAGGCGTCGAGGCGCTCCGCAATGCTGCGCATCGACGTCGACGCGAAACTCAGGCCGCCGACGATGAGGGCCACCGGCAGGGCGACCATGACAAGTACGAGCGCGCTTCTGCCCTTGTAGCGCAAGGCATCTCGGCGCGCCATCTTCAACGAGACGCGCCAGCTGGAGAGCCAGCGCTGGAAGCGGCTGCTGCGTGCCGTGGGTGCTGGGCTGGGCGGCGCGGTCGGCCGCTCGGTGACGGTGGCGGACATCGTCAGGCCCCCGTGCCGGCGAGGATGTCTTCGGCGGACTCGGCGGAGCCGGTGGTGTCCACGACGACGCCATCGCGCAGGAAGACGACCCGGTCGGCCCAGGCCGCGTGGCGTGCCTCGTGGGTGACGAGCAGCCCGGCAGCGCCGGCATTGCAGCGGTCCCGCAGCACGCGCAGGACGCCCTCGCCGGTCTGGGAATCGAGCGCGCCGGTCGGCTCGTCGGCCAGGACCAGGCGCCGGTCGCCGACGAGCGCGCGGGCGATCGCGACGCGCTGTTGCTGGCCGCCGGACATCTTGTCGGGATAGCGGTCGGCGAGTTCCATGACCCCGACCACCTCGAGGATCTCGCGGGCGGCGCGGCGGCCATCGCGCACCGACATACCGTCCAGTTCCAGGGGAAGGGCGACATTCTCGGCTGCGGTGAGCGAGGGGATGAGGTTGAAGTCCTGGAAGACGAAGCCGACGCGGCGGCGGCGGAGCGCGGCGAGCTTGGTGGCATCGAGGCGCCCGACTTCGGCGTCCTCGATCCAGACCTCGCCGCTGGTGGCCTTGTCGAGGCTGCCGGCGAGGTTGAGCAGGGTGGACTTGCCGGAGCCGCTGGGGCCCATGACGGCGACGAGCTCGCCGGGCTGGACCTGCAGGCTCACCCCGCGCAGTGCGTGGACGGCCATCTCCCCCTCTCCGTGCGTGCGGACGACGTCGACCAGGCGAAGGATCGGTGCGGTCATTTCTGCTGGGCCCCCTTGGTGATGGATTCGTATGCCGTGCTCGTGTCGTGTGCCGTGTGCTCCCGGCCGGCTCCTGGGTCGGGGGCGGCCGGGGTCCTAGGGCGGGCGGCCTCTAGCGCCAACCGGGACTCGACGTGATCGAGCCAGCGGACCTCGGATTCGGCGGCGAAGATGAGGTTCTCCAGGACCAGCAGCCAGGCGAGGTCGTTGGAACTGGCGGCCTCCGCGGCCTGCCGGTCCGTCGCCTGGACCTTCAGCCGGGTCAGGTCGCGCAGATGTTTCAGGGTCGCGGTGCGCTGGGTCTGCACCACGCCCGGCACGTCGACGCCTGGCGTGGTGACGGCCAGGGCGAGCTTGATGACGAGTTCGTCGCGCGGCGTCTCGTCGCGGTCGACGGGGGTGCGCCACCAGGTGGTGACCTCTTCGAGGCCGAGCGGCGTCAGGTGATAGAGGATGCGCCCCTCGTCGTCGGCCTGCGGATCCTGCTCGACCAAGCCGTCGCGCTCCAGGCGGGCGAGGGTGGTGTAGACCTGCCCGACATTGAGCGGCCACGTCCCCCCCGTGCGCGCCTCGAACTCGCTGCGCAACTGCGCGCCATACATCGAACTCTCCGCCAGCAGCGCCAGCATTCCCAATTTGACCGACATGACATCCGCTCCCATCTGCCCGGCCGGGGCCGAGATACCGAGTATCAGGCCAGGTGAGGCAACCGTATACCGGGTATTGGCTTGCGTCAATACTGAGTAGGTGACCGAATGGACCCCTCCGTCGGGTGCGCCTCGGCCGTGTAATAGCGGTGGGGGCAATCCCGTGGGGAGGTGGCATGGAGGTCGAGGAGTTGGTGCGGGCGCGGTATGGCGCCCTGGTGCGGGCGGCCTTCCTCCTCACCGGCTCCCGCGAGGGTGCGGAGGATCTTGTGCAGGACGTGCTCGTGCGCGCCGGCACCCGCTGGCCCCGGATCACCGATCGCGGTCATCCGGAGGCTTATGTCCGGCGGATGCTCGTGACCCAGTCCATCGACACCTGGCGCAAATGGCACCGTGAGGTGCCCGCGGGGGAGGCCACGGCATACCTCCTGCAGAGCGCAGCGGAGCCGGTCGCGGTGCCCACGCGGGTCGCCCTCGCCCGGGCGCTCGCCCGGCTGACGCCCAAGCAGCGGGCGGTTCTGGTGCTGCGGTATGTCGAGGACCTGACCGAGGTGGCCACCGCCGAGGCGCTCGGGGTCGCCGTGGGGACGGTGAAGTCGCAGACGCGCGATGCGCTCGCGCGGCTGCGCGTCGTGGCGCCGGAATTGCTGGCCGTCGAGGACGGCGTGAAGGAGGAGTCATGAGTGACGTCTTGGAGACGGTGATCCGCGAGGCCGCGGACCGGCCCGGGGATCTCGACCTGCCCGCCGGCCCCGCACCGGACCTGGTCGTCTCGGCGATCACCACGCGCGTAGCCCGCTCCCGCCGCTCCCGTCGTATGCAGTGGCTCGGCGGCCTCGCCGCCGCCTCGGTCGCGCTCGGGGCGGGGATGTGGGTGGCAGTCGACCTGCGCCCACCTGGCAGTGATTCGCCCCAGGCCACGGTGCAGGCACCGCCGCTCCTGGTCATCCGGTGCCCGCAGGTGTCGGCGCCACTGCCGGCGACCGTCGAGCGGCTTGCGGCGATCGTGAGGACACGTGACGCGCGAGCCCTGTTGGTCGACGGTGACGGTCGATGCTGGTCCGAGCCGCAGGGTCTTGATCTGCGCCGGTGGGCCACGCTGTCCCCCGACGGACGCGTGCTGGGCGGGGCGATCGCCGATCCGGCCAGTGGGGCAGATCGCGTGGCCTTGCGTCACCTCGCGACCGGTGTGGTGGGCTCGTACGCCCTGGCGACACCCGGCAGCTTCGGCCTTTTCCAGATGACCGACCCGGCGGGCGAACGCTGGTCGGCCGACGCCACTGCCCTGTTCATCCCGGCAGGCCCCGGCCCCACCACAGACCTGGCCGTTGCGCCGAGCGGAGTCGTTCTGTCCGCTCCGCCGGGTGGCCGACGCGGGCCCGCCGGGCTGTATGCCCTCGGCAGTGGTGATCAGGCGCCGGAGCAGTGGAGATCCACCGCGGTGCTGCGATCCCACACTGCGTGTTGGGCGGACGGGTCGACGGGCTCGGTGGCCCCGGATGGATGGTCCGCCGGGTTGTGGGCCGGCCGGGGTTCTGGGGGGTCGCGGTGGTCCTCGATCAATGTGCTGGACGGCACGCTCGCGACGGCTCCGGCGGTGGCGGGCGGTTGGGTGCCGGGCGCGCCGACGGACTACAGGTATGCGCCACCCTGGCCGGGCGCACGGGCATACATGCAGGTCAGGGGCTTGCTCACGACCCGGCGCACTCAATTCTGTAGCCGGTTGGGCCGCTCAGGGCAGGAGCAGCAGCTTGCCGATGTGCTGGCTGGCCTCGAGGTCGCGGTGGGCCTGCGCGGCCTCGGCGAGCGGGTAGCTCGCCTGGATCACCGGCGTGACGTCGCCGGCGGCGATGAGCGGCCACACGTGCTCGCGGACCGCGGCGACGATCGTGGCCTTCTCACCGGCCGGCCGGGCGCGCAGCGAGGTGGCGATCACCGCGGCGCGCTTGGTCAGGAGTTGGCCGAGGTTCAGCTCGCCCACCGCCCCACCCTGCAGGCCGATGACGACGAGGCGGCCGTTGACGGCGAGGGCATCGACATTGCGCGGGAGGTACTTCGCGCCCATATTGTCGAGGATGACGTCCGCGCCCCGCCCGTCACTGGCCTCCTTGACCCGGGCGACGAAGTCCTCGTCCCGGTAGTTGATCAGCACCTCGGCGCCGAGGTCACGGCATACATCCAGCTTGTCCTGGGAGCCGGCGGTGACGGCGACCCGGGCGCCGACCGCGCGGGCCAACTGGATCGCCATCGTGCCGATGCCCGAGGAGCCACCGTGGCACAAAAAGAATTCTCCAGGTTGGAGATTCGCGGTGAGGAAGACATTGGACCAGACCGTGCACGTCACCTCGGGGAGAGCGGCCGCGTCCCGGAGCGAGATGCCGGCGGGTATGGGGAGGAGTTGCGTCGCGGGGACGGCGACCAGCTCGGCATACCCCCCGCCGGTCAGGAGCGCGCACACCTCGTCGCCGACCGCCCAGCCCTCAACCCCCTCCCCGAGGGCGTCGATGGTGCCGCTGACTTCCAAGCCGGGGTATGCCGATGCCCCCGCCGGCGGCGGATAGAACCCCTTGCGCTGCATGACATCCGCGCGATTCACTCCCGCCGCGGCGACCCGGATCCGCGCCTCTCCGGGGCCGGGGGTCGGGTCGGGCACGTCGGCCAGGATCAGCGCGTCGTGCTCGCCGGGGGTCGGGATCGTGATCGCCTTCATGCCTCCCGATCGTAGGCTCCGGGGAGCGGTGCGTCGGTGGGGCAGGATTCACCGCATGAGCGGCGACGTCGACCGAGCCAATGAGCCGCGGACGCTCGCGGCGGCCGTCGTCACGATGCTCTTCTGGGCGTCGGCCTTCATCGGGATCCGCGCGGCGGGCCAGCACTTCGATCCGGGCGCCTTGGCGCTGCTGCGGATGACGGTCGGGAGTGTCGTCCTCGGCGTCATCGCCGCGGTGCGGGGGATCCGGTGGCCGCCGCGCCGGTCGCTGCCGGGGATCGCGGCATGGGCCGTGGCGTGGTTCTGCGTCTACAACTTCGCGCTGAACACCGCCGAGCAGGCCATCGACGCCGGCACGGCGGCGCTGGTGGTCAACCTGGCGCCGCTGATGGTCGTCATCGTCGGCGGTCTCGTTCTCGGAGAAGGCTTTCCGCGAGCGCTGGTGATCGGTGCGCCGATCTCGTTCCTCGGCGTCGCGATCATCGCGACCCAGTCGCGCGGTGGGCTTGTCGCCCTGTCGGGGCTCGCTCTCGCGCTGCTCGCCGCCGTGATGTATGCCGGGTGCACCCTCGGCCAGAAGCGGCTCCTCGCGAGCGTGGACTCCACGACGCTGACCTGGCTCGGGGCGGTCGCCGGGACGATTGCGTTGCTCCCGTGGGCCGGCCGCCTGGTGTCGGATCTGCAGACGGCGCCGGCGACGGCGACGATGTGGGTGATCTATCTCGGGATCTTCCCCACCGCCCTGGCCTTCACGACGTGGGCTTATGTGCTGGCCCGCACCTCGGCCGGGCGCACGGCCGCGACGAGCTATATCGTCCCGGCCCTGGCGATCGCGATGTCGTGGCAGCTGCTGAGCGAAGCGCCCACGCTCCTGACTGTCCTCGGTGGCGTGCTGTGCCTGGTCGGGGTCGCGATCACGCGGCTCGGCGGGCCGGTTCGCGGCCGCGCGTCGGGTCGCGAGGTTGACGGCTAACCACCGACCTACCGCCTGGTATGAGCCGTGATCGCGGCCAGTACCAGGCGGTAGCCCGGGCGTTAGGGGTGCGGGGTCAGGGGTGCGCAGTCACGGGCGGAGAGCAAGCGCGGACAGCGCACCAAGGGCGGCGACGCAATGCGCCGCCTCGGTCTCAGCCTCGGTGCCGGGAGGCAACTGGAGGGCGCGGTCCTCGGCATACGCCACCCACGCGTGCGCGACGCGCGGGTCGATGCCGGGCAGGGCACGGCATACGAGATCGGCGATGCCGGAGCGCAGGCTGGTGGCCGTGGCGCCGGGGTCGTCGAGGTCGGCGAGCGGGCCGGACTGGCCATAGACGAGCGCGAGATAGAAGTCGTGCCGGCGCACGATCTGGGCGATGAAGCGCTCGGCGAGTTGGCGAACGGCCGCCTCGCCCGCGACCCCGGGATCGGGCCGAACCGTGCGCAACACCCGGCGCCCGGCTGCGGCGACCACGGCCTCGTGGAAGGCCGCCTTGGTCGGGAAGTAGTGGAAGAGCAGGCCGCGCGAGACGCCCGCTTCCGTCGCGACCTCGTCGAGGGAGAGGTCCATCGCGGGCCGCTCGACGAATTTGCGCAAGCCGATCCCGAGCAGCTGGCGGCGCCGCTCGTCCGGGCTCAGCCGCACCCGTCCCGGCGGTGAGGCGGTGTGATCGTCGCGACTCGGCACGCTATTGAGCATTGCTCAATAAGCCGTTATGGTCAAGGACATGGACTTCAGCCTCTCGCCCCGCGCCGCCGATCTGTCCGCCCGCGTTCGCGAGTTCGTGGACACCCACGTCGAGCCCCTGGAGGCCGAGCTGGTCGCGGACATCGCGGCCCGCCGGCTGCACGGGGAGGACCCGTGGCGCATCGATCCGCGGATCGAGGAGGCGAAGGCCGAGGCGCGCCGCCAGGGCCTGTGGAATCTCTTCCTGCCCGCCGGGCACGAGGGGCCGTATGCCGAGCGCTTCGGCACCGACGGCGGCGCCGGGTTGTCGAATCTCGACTATGCGCCGGTGGCCGAGCAGATGGGCCGTTCGTTCATCGCACCGCTGATCTTTAACTCCAACGCGCCGGACACCGGCAACATGGAGGTCTTGCTGAAGTACGGTTCGCAGGCTCAGAAGGACCGCTGGCTCGAGCCGCTGCTCGACGGCAAGGTCCGCTCGGCCTTCCTGATGACCGAGCCGGGAGTCGCGAGCTCGGATGCGACGAATATGCAGGCGCGCGCCGAGATCGACGGCGACGAGGTGGTCCTCAACGGCCGTAAGTGGTGGTCCTCCGGTGCCGGTCATCCCGACTGCAAGGTTGGCATCTATATGGCGGTCACCGACCCGAATGCCGATCGCCACCACCGGCATTCGATGGTCGTGGTCCCTATGGACCACCCCGGGGTCACGGTCGAGCGGATGCTCTCCACGCTTGGGCAGTATGACGAGCCGCTCGGGCACGGTGAGGTCACCTTGACCGATGTGCGGCTGCCCGTCGATCACATCATCGGCGGTCCGGGGCGGGCCTTCGAGATCGCGCAGGGCCGGCTCGGACCGGGGCGCGTGCACCACTGCATGCGGCTGATTGGCTTGACCGAGAAGTGCCTGGATCTGGCGCTGCAGCGCTCGGTCAGTCGCGTGGCGTTCGGCAAACCGCTCGCGCAATTGGGTGGCAACCGCGAGAAGTTCGCCGAGGCGCGGATCAAGATCAACCAGGCTCGCCTGCATGTCTTGCACGCCGCGTGGAAGCTCGACACCTTCGGCTCCGCCGCCTCGCTGAGCGAGGTCTCCGAGATCAAGGTCGCCGTGCCAAGAATGGCTTGCGAGGTCATCGATTTCGCGATCCAGATCCATGGCGGCGGCGGCACCGGTCCGGACTTCCCCCTCGCGGCGGCGTATGCCGGAGCGCGCTCCCTGCGCCTCGCCGACGGCCCTGACGAGGTCCACCTCGGAGTGGTCTCGCGGCTGATGCTGGCGCCCTACGCCAAGAAGGCGATGGCCGTTGGGGCGGCCCAGTGAGTCGGGTGCTCATCACCGGCGGGGCGTCCGGGCTTGGGCTCGCCTTGGCCACGGCGATGCTCGCTCGCGGGGACGAGGTCCTCGTCGGGGACCTCGCGGAGGAGCGGCCGGACAGCGTGCCGGAGGGGGCGGCATACCTGCGGCTCAACGTGCGCATCCAGCAGGACTGGGATGCGGCGCTCGCAGACGTGCGCGAGCGGTGGGGCGGGCTGGACCTGCTGGTTAACAACGCCGGCGTGGCCACCGGTGGGCGGATCGACGTCGAGGCCTTCGCGGACTGGGAGCGGGTCATCGACATCAATCTGCTTGGTGTGGTGCGGGGCTGCCAGACGTTCGTGCCGCTGCTCAAGGAGCAGGGTTCGGGGCGGATCGTCAATGTCGCCTCACTCGCCGGGCTCGTGCATGGGCCGGCCATGTCGTCCTACAACGCGGCGAAGGCCGGGGTCGTGGCGCTGTCGGAGACACTGCGATTTGAGTTGGCGCCCTTCGGTATTGCCGTCAATGTCGTCTGTCCGTCCTTCTTCCGGACCAACCTGCACACCTCGCTGCAGGGGAAGGACGAGGAGATGGAAAAGACGGCGGCTCGGCTGATCACCAAGGCTGGCGCGAGCGCGGACGACATCGCGGCCAAGGTACTGCGCGGCATCGAGAAGGACCGGCCGGTCATCCTCACCGACCGGCAGGGGTATGCCGCCTACGCGGCCAAGCGGTTCGCTCGCCCGTTGTATGACCGCGCCTTCGGCAAGGGTGCGCAAGCGCTGGCCAGGAGAGTGGCGCGGTGAGTGGCGAGCCGGTAGCCGGTGCGGGTGCCGTGCGGGACGAGGATGCCTTCGATGCCGCCATTGTCACGGAATGGTTGCGCGGCAACGCTATTGACGCTTCTGGTCTGGACGGTTTGCCGCAGGTGCAGCAGTTCGGAGGTGGCGCCTCCAACCTGACGTACCTGCTGCGCTGGCCCGAACGCGACCTCATTCTGCGGCGTCCGCCGTCGGGCACCAAGGCCAAAGGCGCGCACGATATGGCGCGCGAGTACCGCATCCAGGATGCCCTCGCGCCGGTCTATCCGCTCGTGCCTCGGATGATCGGCTATTGCGGCGACGAGTCGGTCATCGGCTCTGAGTTCTATGTCATGGAGCGCGTCGAGGGGTTGATCCTGCGGCGTGACTTCCCTAAGGGTGTCGGGCTCGATGACGAGGCCGCGCGAGATCGCTTGTGCGGCACCTTTGTTGACGCGCTCGTCGCCCTCCATGCGGCCGACCTCGACTCCTCAGGTTTGCGGGAGCTCGACCGCGGATCAGGCTATGTCGTCCGCCAGGTCGGCGGCTGGATCGAGCGCTTCCGGCGAGCGCGCACGGAGGATGTCGGAGATTTCGCCGACGTCATCGCGTGGCTTCAGGACAACCAGCCGGCCGATCAGCCGCACACGATGATCCACAACGATTTCCGCTTCGACAATCTGGTGCTGGCCGCAGATGATCTCAGTCGCGTGGCGGGAGTGCTGGATTGGGAGCTGTCGACGGTCGGGGATCCCCTGATGGATGTCGGCTCGGCGCTGGCCTACTGGTCGCAGGCCGACGATCCCGAGCCGATGCAGGCGATCCGGTTGCAGCCGACGAATGCGCCCGGTATGTGGACCCGGGAGCAGGTGTGGGCGGCATACGCCGAGCGCCGCGGGCTGACGATCGGCGCGCAGGACCGGCGCTTCTATGAACTCTTCGGCACCTTCCGGCTCGCCGTCATCGCGCAGCAGATCTATTACCGCGCCTTCCATGGACAGACGACCAATCCGAAGGCCGCTGGCATGGGAATGTTTGTGCGGATTCTCGACGCCCGATGCATGGAGTTGCTCGGATGAGCCGGATCTTCCTGGTTCGGCACGGGCAGGCATCCTGGGGTGCCGAGAACTATGACGCGCTGAGTGAGCTCGGTCGCCGCCAGGCCGCGGCGACGGGTTGGTGGCTCGGCGGGCGGGGCATCGTGCCTGCACGACTCATCTCGGGTGAGCTTGTCCGGCAACGCGATTCACTGTCCGTCATGGCGACGGGCGCCGGCTGGGAGGTGCCGTTGGAGTGCAGCGGTGGGTGGGATGAATACGACCACCTCGCCGTGCTGGCGGCCCTGCCCACCGATGATCCGGTGTATGCAGCGAGCGCCGGCCTGGATGAGCGCCGCGCCTTCGATGCGGTGTACGCCGCGGCGCTGCGCCGCTGGGTGCTCGGGCGCGGCGACTATCGAGAGTCGTACGCCGCCTTCACCGACCGCACCACCACCGCCATGGAGTCGCTCGCGGCGGCCCTGGCCCCCGGCGAGGATGCCGTCGTGGCCACCTCCGGCGGCGTCATCAGCGTCATCGGCGCGCACCTGCTCGATGGTGGCCCGCGGGTGTGGGACCGCCTGCAGCGGACGGTGGTCAATGCCTCGGTGACCCAGGTGCGGGTGGGAGCACGCGGCATACACCTGATGAGCTTCAACGAGGCGAGCCACCTGGGCGACCTGTGGTCGGCGCGCTGAAAGGACAATCATGACAACGGTTTTGATCACGGGCGCCAGCTCCGGACTGGGCGCGGAGATGGCGCGACAGATGGCCGGTCTCGGCCACGATCTGGCCCTCGCTGCGCGGCGGACTGAGCGGCTGGAGGAGCTACGCGACGAGATCGAGAATGCGCACCCCGAGTGCCGCGTTGAGATCCGCGCCCTCGACGTCAACAATGACGACCAAGTCTTTGAGGTCTTCCGCGCGTTCCGTGACGACTTCGGCACGATCGATCGCGTCATCGTCAACGCCGGCCTCGGCAAGGGCGCCCCCATCGGGACGGGTCGCTACGACGCGAACAAGGCCACGGCGATGACGAATTTCGTTGCGGCACTGGCACAATGCGAGGCGGCGATGGAGATCTTCCGCGCCCAGAAGGCCGGGCACCTGGTCATGATCTCGTCCATGTCCGCGATGCGGGGCATGCCCAAGACCATCACGACGTATGCCGCGACCAAGGCCGGCGTCGCCGCGCTCGCCGAGGGCATCCGCCACGAGATGGCCGGCGAGCCCGACCTCGCCATCGACGTCTCGGTCATCTATCCGGGCTACATCCGCTCGGAGATGAACGACCACGTGAAGAAGCCGATGCCCTTCATGGTCGACACCGCGACCGGCGTCGCCGCGATGGTCGAGGCGATCGAGACGCGCAAGCCCCACGCCCGCGTCCCGTCATGGCCCTGGGTCCCCATGGGCACCCTGCTGCGCCACGCCCCCCTTCCGGTCGTCCGCAAGCTCACCTGACAGCGCACCTTGTCGCCCGCGGGGTGGGGTCGTCTCGCTAGCGTGGCCGTCATGACGACGGACCTGCCGCACCGCATACCCATTTCGGCGGCGCCGGACGAGCGAGAGGCGGTCCTGACGGTCCTGGCGCGCAACCGGCGGACCTTCGCATGGAAGTGCTTCGGTCTCGCTCACGAGGAGATGAACCGGCGGCTGGCGCCGTCGGCGCTGACGCTCGCCGGGCTGGTCAAGCACATGGCCCTGGTTGAAGATCACTACCTGACGCATCAAGTTCTCGGTCGTGACTATCCGGCGGTGTGGGCGCCGTTGCAGCACAACGAAAACTGGGACTTCGAGTCCGCGGGCGAGGATTCGCCGGAGGAACTGCATACGTTGTGGTCGGCAGCCGTTGGCCGGTCCGAGGCTGCCACCGACGAGGCGCTCGCCGACGGCGGGCTCGATCGGCTCGTCGTCGACTCCGGCGGGGGCGAGCCCTACAACCTGCGCCGCGTGCTGATCGACCTGATCGAGGAGTATGCCCGGCACACCGGCCACGCGGATCTCATCCGCGAGTCCATCGATGGACTGGTCGGAGAGAACGCGCCCGACTGAATCGCGGTGGCCTCGATCGCGCGCAGGGCTAGCCGGCGCGTTTGCGGAAGTAGACCCACTGGCTGTTGAGGCGTTCGCCGAGCGGGGGTCGGTAGGTGCTCTGGCTGCCTGGCGGTGCGGAATCTTCGGGCTGTTTGCTCACCGGGTCGGGTGGTTCGACGTGGATCGGGTGGCCCTTGCGCGTGTGAAAGGCGAAGGGCTGCAGCGGGTTACGGCGCTCGGTGATGGTGAAGCGGCCGGCGTGGTGGGCGTCGTGGTGGTGCGGGCACAGGCTGATCAGGTTGGCGTAGTCGGTGTCGCCGCCGTCGGCCCAGTGCTCGATGTGATGGATCTCGACGAATCGGGTCGCCGTGCAGCCGGGATAGGCACAGCCACGATCCCGGTCCTCGACGAGTCGGCGCAGCCGCTCCGGGATGGCCCGCTGGCTGCGCCCGACAGACACCGAGTGGCCCTTGGTGTGCCAGTCGATGGCGGTGTCGGCGGTGCAGCCGAGCCGGGCGGCGAGGTGCGCGGCCAGCGTCCTGCGCGCGTTGACCCAGGCGCCTTCGGTGTCGAGGTGGACGTGGACGCGGTAGTGGCTGGTGCGGGCCGGTGACTCGACGGCACCGAGGCTGCGAGAAGCGATCTCGATCAGCCCGTCCGCATATGTCGCGTCCGGATTGCCGGCGGTGAAGAGCGCATCCTTGGCCTCGCGAAGAGCGTTCTCCATCAAGGCGCCATCGGCGGCATCGAGATCGGCCCGGAGCACGAACCGGCCGTCGTCCCACTGCAGGGACACGGAACTCGGCTGGTCGGCTCGGTCGGGAAGGCCAGCGGAGCAGCAGCTACCGTCGGCTCTTCGGTCTTTGATGCATCCTCGGCACGGTCGGGCTCATCGGGCTCTAACGGGTAGCGGTTGACGATCCGCCGCAGGTGGGTGACGGTCATCAGCGGGGCGAGCTCGCAGACCGCTTCCTCGTATGCCGCAGGCACCCGCCCCGCGACCGCCGCTGCCTGGTCGAGGGAGAGCCGCCCCTGCTCCACCAAACCCGACAGCACAGGCAACCGGTCCCGGGCTCGGGCGAGCGTGGTGATCTGCGCCGCCGTCGCCGGGGAGAGTCCGGCCCGCAGCGCCAGCCAATGCTCGGGCGACCGGACGCCACCATTCCCGCCCCAGCAGTCCAGCTCAATCGCCTCCGCCGTCAACTCCACCAGCTCGGCATGCAAGGCATTGAGCTGCCCCGCGACCTGCGTCGCGCGCTCCCAGATCGCGTCCGGATCGGGGCTGGGCGCAGCGAGCGGAAAAGCCACAACACTCATGCCCACACCCCGTATCGCTCGCCTTTGCCCCGATGCGAATTGCTGGCTCTATCGCACGCGCGTTCTACCGCCTGTCAAGCGATTCTCGCACTCCGCCAACGGTTTTCGCCGATTCGATAGGTCGCACGAGCCAGTCGATTGACCCCTAACAGCCATGTCACGCGGCCCACTTACGTGCGCCGACTATCGGGGCAATCATCCGGCCTCGTAGCCGACGATCTCGTCTTCTGGCCGATCGTCGCGCACAGCTCGTGCGCGCCTCGTCGGATGATCGACATCAGTTCGTCATCCGCACGGTCGCTGCGTCGAACCAGGCGCTCCAATCGTTCCCGCAGAACTGTCCTGGTCGAATCCTGGTGCTTTCTCACTCCTTCGAGGTCGCCTCCTCCTCGAGTGCCTTGGTCTTGGCCTTCGCCTCGGCCTCGATCGCCTCCATCTGCTCCCGCACCTCGGCAGGCGGCAAGACCTTCTCGCGCACCGCCTCGGCGAGCAGCTGCGCAACCTGGGCTCGGGAGGCGCAGCCATTCGCCAGAAGGGCATTGCGCTTGGTGCACCAGGCGGCACCCAGCTCGTGGCGGATGGTCGCCGACACATCGGCGCGCGCGGGGTTGAGTATGGACAGTTCCTCCTCGCCACTGTGGTGGGCGACGACCTTGCTCAGTTCCTCGAGGGCGTCCTCATACTTCTGCGTCGTCGTGCCCTTCGCATCCAAGAACGCGAGCAGCGCCTCCAGGATCTCCGCGTGTTCGTGCTCGCCGTGCTCCTCCTTGTCGGCGCTAATGGCCCGCTTGGCGCGCAGCGACGGATAGACCTCACTCTCCTCCGCCTCGGCATGCGCGACCAACAACTCCGCAAGAGCTGTGCGGGCAGCGTCACGATCCCGGTCGTCGCGGCGGCACTCGCGCAGGAGGTCTTCGAAGGTGCGGTGATCGGCGAGGATCAGCTCGACGACATCGCCATTGGTGGGCTGCTGGATCCAGGACATATTCATCAGGCCATCGTGCCCACCCGACCACGGCTGTCGGGTTCTTGTGGCCTGGTGGATTTCGCGGCGCGTCTCGGATTTGATGAACCTTGTGACGTCAACGGTGACCCTCGGCAACGAACCCCTAACCATCGAACAGGTGGTCCACATCGCCCGCTCCGCGCCGCCGGGCACGGACTACCTCGGCGGGCCCGTGCGCGTTGAGGTGAGCGAGGCCGCGTGGGGGAGGGTTCGGCATACCCGCGGGGTGATCGACGCCCTCGCCGACGACTCCGTCGCGCACTACGGAATCTCCACCGGATTTGGTGCGCTCGCCAACACAAGCATTCCCCCTGAGAAGCGAACGCAATTGCAGCGCAGTCTGATTCGCTCCCACGCGGCCGGCTCGGGCGCGGAGGTCGAGCGCGAAGTCGTGCGCGCCCTCATGCTGCTGAGGATCCAGACTCTCGCGACCGGCCGCACCGGCATACGCGAGGAAACACTGCGCGCGTATGTCGCTATGCTCAACGCCGGCATCACCCCCGTGGTGCGTGAGTATGGCTCGCTCGGCTGCTCCGGCGACCTCGCGCCGCTCTCGCATTGCGCACTCGCGCTCATGGGGGAGGGGTGGGTGCGGGACGCCAGCGGCGAGCTGCTGGCGGCTGGCGACGCGCTCGCCACGGCGGGCATCACGCCGGTCGAGCTGCGCGAGAAGGAGGGCCTCGCCCTCATCAATGGCACCGACGGCATGCTCGGGATGCTTTGTATGGCGATCACGGACCTCCGCGCGCTCGTCACCATCGCGGACCTCGCCGCCGCGATGAGTGTCGAGGGCCTGCTCGGAACGGACGATGTTTTCGCCGCCGATCTGCACGCTCTGCGGCCGCAGCCGGGCCAAGCGCTCAGCGCCGCGAACATGCGGAAAGTCCTGGCCGTCAGCGGTATTCGCGATTCGCACCGCGACCCGGAGGCATGCACACGCGTCCAGGACGCCTACTCGTTGCGATGCGCGCCACAGGTCGCGGGCGCGGTTCGCGACACCCTCGACCACGCCGCCCGGGTCGCGGGCTGGGAGTTGGCGAGCGCCGTCGACAACCCGGTCGTGACCCTTGACGACCGGGTGGAGTCCAATGGCAACTTCCATGGCGCGCCGGTCGCCTATGTGCTCGACTTCCTGGCGATTGCCGCCGCCGACCTCGCGAGTATGAGCGAGCGGCGCACGGATCGCTTCCTCGACAAGGCCCGCAACCACGGGTTGAACGCCTTCCTCGCCGATGATCCGGGTGTCGACTCCGGCCTCATGATCGCCCAATACACCGCTGCCGGAATGGTTTCCGAGATGAAGCGGCTCGCGGTGCCCGCGAGCGTCGACTCGATCCCCAGCAGCGCGATGCAGGAAGATCACGTCTCGATGGGCTGGGGCGCTGCGCGCAAACTGCGGCGCTCCGTCGACGCCCTGACCCAGGTGCTGACGATCGAACTGCTCACGGCCGCGCGCGGTATACAACTGCGGGCGCCCCTGACCCCCTCCCCGGTGAGCGCGGCGATCATCGCCGCCCTCGACGAGGTCTCCCGCACCGCCCCCGGCCCCGACCGCTTCCTCGCCGACGACATCGCCGCGGCCGTGTATGCCGTGGCCGACGGCTCCGTCCGCCACGCCGCCGAGTCCGTCGCCGGCCCGCTGAACTAACCCCGCCGCCGTCGAGTTCGGGAAACACGCCGGCGAAGGGGCGTCCCGTTCGGCGTGTTTCCCGAACTCGATGCCGCCAGGCAGGGAGCTGTTCAAAAAAGGATTGTGTTCAGATATTCTGAACGCGTGGAACTTTTGAACAGCCATGAAACTGGTGCGCTTGAGGAGGAAGCGCTATCGGCGCTCGTGCGCGCCGGGGTGCCTGTGACGCCGACTCGTCGAGGATTCATCGCTATCGGTTCGAAGGGGGGTGAGCGCCTTCTTGAATTGCGACTCGCGGGTGATCTCGCGACGGCGGATTTTGATGCCCTGTCGAGGGAACGCGATGTGCTGTGGCTTGCGGAGCGGGTGGCCGACGACATCGCAGTGGCACTGCGAGCCAGGGGAATCCACTATGCCGACGCGTCCGGAAATGTCTTCGTGACGGGGCCCGGAGGGCTCTATGTCTCAGTGCAAGGCAAGACGGGGCGGAGGATCGAGTTCGAACCGTTGCGTCTCACGTGGGACGTGGAGCGCGATGAGGGCGATCCGTCCGGCGCCCGGCGGAGTTTCGCCCAGGCCTACGGTTGGGCCGGGATGCCGGTGGTTCTTGCTCTCCTGGTGCGCCCGGAGTTGTGCCGAGCCTCCGTTCGAGAGATCGCGAGTGTCGTTCCGTCATCGATCGGGACCGTGCATCGAGTCGTCACCGCGTTGGCCGAGAATGGCGACATCACGACGGGCGAGGCCGGAGCCCTGGTGCATCCACGCGTCATCCTCGACCGCTTCACCGACGTCTGGTTGACCAAAATGATTGCGCGAAGTCGACGCACTTCCCGTCGTTTTGCGCCGGGACTCGACCCGCGTCAGCTCCGGCCGGAACAGCTGAGCGCACTCGGTGTAGAGGCGAGCGGCGAGTACGCCGTGGACCTCCAGGGCTACAGTCTCCGTTCCGTAACGGCTTTGCTGTATGCGGACGAGCCGCGATCGATCCCTCTCGTCAAGCAGCTGCGACTCAGGGCTGATCCACTCGGGAAACTCGAAGTGCGCGAGCGGCTTTGGCTTCCAGAGATCGTTGCCGGTCCGTGGGCGCCCGCGCCGGTTATCCGCGCTGACCTCCTGGCACTCGACGACCCGAGAACGGACGAGATCGCCGCCGACATGTTGGTCAACGATCCGGTGCTCAAGAGGCTCTCGGGAGGTGGCCCAGTTGGCGGCCCTTGACCAGCGCCGTGCACACGAGGTGCTTGCGACCCTGAAGAACCGTGCCGACGAACTCGGCCTTGAGCTCCTGGTTATCGGTGCGACGGCACGTGATATCAAGGTCGCGCTGGAACTCGGGTTGGGGGTAGAGCGGGCCACGAAAGACGTGGACGTGGCCGTTCATGTCGACAGTTTCGCGATCTACCACCGATTCATGTCCGCCTTCACTCGTACGACCGCCCCGCAACGTGTCCTCGTTCAGGAGGTCTCGGTCGACGTCGTCCCCTTCGGCGATATCGAGCGCGATCGCAAAGTCCAGCTTGAGGAGGGCGTGGTGCTGGATGTTGTGGGACTTCGCGAAGCATCGCGGGCAGCAGATCTCACCGAGATCACTCCGGGGGTGATGGTGCGCGTTGCTTCGCTGGAGGCGCAGATGGTCCTTAAGGCCACGGCCTGGCGAGACCGCGCGCATGGCCGGAGAAACAAGGATGCCGTCGACCTGGCCAGCCTATTAGAAGCAGCCGACGAGGGGCGACATGCCGAAGCAACGTGGGCGGACGAGGAGACGATGGAACGCTTTGATTACGACCCGCTTCAAGCGGCGGCCTTCCGTCTGGGTCTCGGCGGCGCTCGACTCTTTGAGACTCGGACTGTTGCTCTCAGGGTGCTTGAGACCTTCGAGAGCCCTGAGTGGCAAAGCGCAGTGTCTAGGGGGCTCAGCGCCTTGACGGCTCGCGAGCGCCTCGACGCATACACCGAGGGGTTCCGCGCTGGCCTCCCCCTGTAGAGCACGTGCCGCTGCTGGTGGGGAAGTTCACTGTCGCCCTAGCGACAGCAACCTTCCCCACGACCCGTTGCGCCCGCCCAACCCCGGCGCGACCAGACTGAATGCGGCATCGTGTAGCTATGCCGTCGAAGTGGTCCATCGCCTCCGAAGACTCGATCCTGTGCATCGCGAGTCGCGGGTCGGTGCTCAGCATCGGGTCCGTCGGCAGCGCCTTGTCGATCGGGTCCATCGGGTCGATCGCGTCGGCCTTCAGCATCGCCTCGGCGGCCAGCGCGGGGTCCCTGATGTCCGCCGCCAGTGCGGGATCGGTGATGTCCGCAGCCGCGGCCGGCGAGGTGCAGGGGGCGGCCACGAGTGGGGGACGGCGGCATACGGTCGGGCAGAGCCTGGGCATCGCGGCGGCGACCCTCGCGATCCTGGCCCTCACCGCGCGCGGCCGGCGCACGACCTGACCAACCCCGCCGACCGGGCAGCGGCGACCGGGTGGGCAGGCGTCATACGATCGGCATACGACTCAAGGATGAGGAGATCCGGTATGGACGGGGCACGCCCGGTCCGCGCGGCGCGCGGGAGCACGTTGACGGCCAAGCAATGGAGCACCGAGGCGCCGCTGCGGATGCTGATGAACAACCTCGATCCGGAGGTGGCCGAGCGGCCTGACGATCTCGTCGTCTATGGCGGCACCGGGCGGGCGGCGCGCGATTGGCGCAGCTTCGATGCCATGGTGCGCACCCTCACCGACCTCAACCCAGACGAGACAATGCTCGTGCAATCGGGCCGGCCGGTCGGGGTCTTCCGCACCCACGAATGGGCGCCGCGCGTGCTCATCGCGAACTCGAATCTCGTTCCGGACTGGGCGAATTGGCCCGAGTTCCGGCGGCTGGAGCATCTCGGGCTGACGATGTACGGGCAGATGACGGCGGGCTCGTGGATCTATATCGGGACCCAGGGGATCGTCCAGGGCACCTATGAGACCTTCGCCGCGATCGCCGAGAAGAGGTATGGCGGCACCCTCGCCGGCACGCTGACCCTCACCGGCGGCTGCGGCGGGATGGGCGGCGCGCAGCCGCTCGCCGTCACCCTCAACGAGGGCGCGTGCCTGATCGTCGACGTCGATCCGCACCGGCTGCAACGTCGCGTCGAGCACCGCTATCTCGATGAGGTGGCCGACGACCTCGACGATGCGATCGCCAAGGCGCTCAAGGCCAAAGAGGAGCGCCGCGGCTGGTCCGTTGGCGTCGTCGGCAATGCCGCCGAGGTCTTCCCCGAGCTGCTACGCCGCGGCATCCCGATCGACATCGTCACCGATCAGACCAGCGCCCACGACCCACTGTCCTATCTGCCCGTCGGCATCGAATTGGACCAGTGGGACGAGTACGCCACCAAGAAGCCGGAGGAGTTCACCGACCGCGCCCGCGAGTCGATGGCCCGCCACGTCGAGGCGATGGTCGGCTTCCAGGACGGCGGCGCCGAGACCTTCGACTATGGCAACAGCATCCGGGACGAGGCCCGGCTGGGGGGGTATGACCGGGCCTTCGCCTTCCCGGGGTTCGTCCCGGCATACATCCGGCCGTTGTTTTGCGAGGGCAAAGGCCCGTTCCGCTGGGTCGCGCTCTCCGGTGACCCGAAGGACATCGCCGAGACCGATCGGGCCGTCCTCGACCTCTTCCCGGACAACGACCGACTGCACAAGTGGATCCGCGGCGCGCAGGATCGCATTGCGTGGCAAGGACTTCCGGCGCGCATCTGCTGGCTGGGGTATGGCGAGCGCGACCAGGCCGGCCTGGCCTTCAACGATCTCGTCGCCTCCGGCAAGGTGAGCGCCCCCATCGTCATCGGGCGCGACCACCTCGACTGCGGCTCGGTCGCCAGCCCCTATCGCGAGACCGAAGCGATGGCCGACGGTTCCGATGCGATCGCCGACTGGCCGCTCCTCAACGCGCTCGTCAACACGGCCAGCGGCGCTAGTTGGGTCTCGCTGCACCACGGTGGCGGCGTCGGCATCGGCCGCTCGATGCACGCCGGCCAGGTCTCCGTCGCTGACGGCACCCCGCTCGCGGCCGAGAAACTCGCTCGCGTGCTCACCAACGACCCGGGGATGGGTGTCATCCGCCACGTCGACGCCGGCTACGAGATCGCCGAGGACGTCGCCCGCGACCGAGGCGTCCGCATACCCATGGCTGAGTAACCCTGGCGCATCACGGGAGAGAACCTGGACATACGCAACGGTAATGATCCGTTGCGTATGTCCACGTTCCGGCAATGGGCGGAAAAGTGCACTCCACCACAGCGGCGAGTGGGGGCGATCTGATTGGGTGCAGGTATGTCGGTGCTGACGTTCCCAGGGATGTGGGCTGCCCTGCTGCCCGTGGGGCGGGACGACGGGACGGGGGGCTATCGACGGTTCGCGTGGAGCCGGGCCGATCACGACTTGCGCGAGTGGTTCGCCCAGGAGGCGCAGGTCAGGGGGCTGGACTTGACCGAGGACCGAATGGGCAACCAGTGGGCGTGGTGGGGTAACCCTGACCGCGACGGGCCCGGGCTCGTCTTCGGCAGTCACCTCGACTCGGTCCCCGACGGCGGGGCGTATGACGGCCCGCTGGGTGTCGTGTCCGCCTTCGCCGCCCTCGACCACCTCCGCGACACCGGACACCAGCCCGACAAGCCCATCGCCATCGCCAATTTCGTCGACGAGGAGGGCGCCCGCTTCGGGATCGCGCTGGCCGGGTCACGCGTGATCACCGGGCTTCTCGACGCCGACCGCGCCCGCGGGCTCACGGATGAGGATGGCGTGACGATGGCCGAGGCCATGCGCGCCGCCGGCCGCGATCCGGCGCAGATCGGCCAAGACCCAGAAACCCTCGCCCGCGTCGGCACCTATGTCGAACTACACGTCGAGCAGGGCCGAGCACTCGCCGACCTCAACGCCGCCGTCGCCATCGGCACCGACATCTGGCCGCACGGCCGCTGGCGGATCGACCTGCCGGGCGAGGCCAATCACGCAGGCACGACCCGTCTTCAAGACCGGCGCGATGCCGTGCTGTCCCTGGCGGGCGTCATACAGCAGACCCGCAGCGCAGCCGAGCAGCGCGGCTGCCTCGCCACCATCGGCAAGGTGCGTATCGAGCCTGGCGGCGTCAACGCCATCGCGAGCCACGCCACCGCCTGGCTGGACGCTCGCGGAGACAACCCGGAGGCAGTGCGGGGCGTCATAGACGATGTGACCGCCACGACGCGCGCCCTCGGAGGCGAGGTGCACGAGGAGTCCTGGACCCCCGTGACCGCCTTCGCGCCCGACCTCATCGCCCAACTCAGCCGCGCACTCCCCGGCGCACCGACCCTCGGCACCGGCGCCGGCCACGATGCGGGCGTGCTGGCCCAGGCCGGCATACCCACCGCAATGCTGTTCGTGCGCAACCCAACCGGCGTCTCGCATTCGCCCGCGGAGTATGCCGAGGAGCCGGACTGCCTCGCGGGCGTCGAGGCGCTCGCCACCGTTGCGGCAGACCTCACCGGAGGAAGCCCATGACCACCACGATTTGGGCGCGTCACGCCCAACTGCCGACGGGGATGACCGCCAAGGTCCGCATCACCATCGCCGGCGATCGCATCCGTTCGATCGACCGGGCGGACGACCCACGAGCGGGCGATATCGTTCTGCCCCTTGTGCTTCCGGGCAATGCCAATGGACACTCGCATGCCTTCCACCGCGCGATCCGTGGCCGAGTCCAGGACACCTCGGGCAATTTCTGGACCTGGCGCGACCAGATGTATGCCGCCGCGTCCATCCTCAATCCCGAGCTCTATTTCGGCCTTGCGCATGCCGTTTTCGTCGAGATGGTCAGCGCCGGCTTCACCGCGGTCGGGGAGTTCCATTACCTCCACCATGGGCCCGAGGGCCGGCCCTATGACAACCCCAACGCTATGGGGGAGGCGGTCATCGCGGCCGCCCAAGCCGCGGGCATCCGACTCACTCTCCTGGACACCCTGTATCTCGCTGGCGGGCTGTCCGGCTCGGGTCACCTCCCGCTCGACCCGGTGCAGGAGCGTTTCGCCGATCCCGATATCGCCGCCTGGGCGCGCCGGGTGGGTGACCTGTCGGACAGCCCCGGCTGCCGCATCGGTGTGGCCGCCCACTCGGTGCGGGCCGTGCCGCGCGAGGCCCTGCTGCAACTCGCCTCCGTCGCCGGACCGCGCGTCATCCACGCCCACGTCAGCGAGCAGCCGGCCGAGAATGCCGCGAGCACCCTCGTCCACGGCCTGACCCCGACTCAGTTGTTCGACCATTCCGGCCTGCTCAGCGAGCGCTTCACCGCCGTCCACGCCACCCACCTGACCCGCGATGACATCCGCCGACTCGGCCAGGCCCGCGCCTTCATCTGCATGTGCCCCACCACCGAACGCGACCTCGCCGATGGCATCGGCCCGGCGCGCCGGCTCGCCGACGCCGGCGCGCGGATCACCTTGGGATCCGACGAGCACGCGATCATCGACCCCTTCATCGAGGCCCGCGCCTTGGAAATGCACGAGCGGTTGGAGAGCGGGGAGCGCGGCCGGTTCACCCTTGACGAGTTGTCGGTCGCGATGAGCAGCGCCGGGTATGCCAGCATCGGCTGGCCCGAGGGCGGCGCGCTTGCTCCGGGCGCCCTCGCCGATCTCGTTGCGGTGCGGCGGGATTCGGTTCGCACGGTGGGCACCCGGGCCGCTCAGATCGTCTACACCGCCAGCGCCGGCGATGTCACCGATGTCATGGTCGGCGGCGAATTCGTCGTCCGGGACGGCACTCACCGCGCCGGGAACCCCGCCCTCCTGTTGGGCAAAGCGCTCCAGCGCCTGCGCACGGCATGAACGCCACCCTCGTCACCGGCATCGGTGAACTCATCACCGCCGACGGCCCAGCCGGTGACCCCGAAGCCGAACTCGGCGTCCGCCGCGACGCGGCAATCATCTTCTCGAACAACACGATCGACTGGATTGGGGATGCGGCGCACACCCCGCCCGCTGACCATCGCATCGACTGCGAAGGTCGCACGGTCATCCCCGGCTTCGTCGACAGCCACACGCACCTGGTGTATGCCGGGGACCGCTCCGCCGAGTTCGCCGCCCGCATGACCGGCGTCCCCTATGACGGCGGCGGCATCGCCACCACGGTGGCCGCAACCCGGGTTGCCGACGACGACACCCTGCGCCGCCTCCTCGCCGCCCGGGTTCAGGAGGCCCGCTCGCAAGGCACGACGACGCTGGAGATCAAGTCCGGCTATGGCCTCGACGTCGACACCGAGGCACGCATCCTGCGCCTCGCCCGCGAGGTCACCGACGAGACCACCTATCTCGGGGCACACGTCATACCCCCCGAGTTCCGGGACTCAAGGGCGGAGTATGTCGCGCTAGTCACCGGCGACATGCTGCGGGCCTGCGCGCCGCAGGCCCGCTGGATCGATGTCTTCTGCGAGCCCAACTCCCCGCACGCCTTCGACGGCGACGAGGCACGCACCGTCCTGCTTGCCGGGATTGAAGAAGGCCTGCTGCCCCGCGTACACGGCAACCAACTCGGCCCGGGGCCCGGCGTGCAACTGGCCGTCGAACTTCGGGCCGCATCCGTCGACCACTGCACTTTCCTTCGTCCCGCGGATGTCGACGCGCTCGCCAGCACCGACGACACCATCGCCACCTTGCTCCCTGGTGTCGAGTTCTCCACGCGCTCGCCCTATCCCGACGCTCGTGCGCTCCTCGATGCCGGCGTGCAAATCGCCCTCGCGAGTGACTGCAATCCGGGCACCTGCAATTCCACGTCAATGCCGCTGATGATCGCGCTCGCCGTCCGCGAGATGGGGCTCACGCCTGCGGAGGCGCTCCTGGCAGCCACGAAGGGCGCAGCAAAAGCACTGCGACGCAGCGATATTGGCATTATCCGTGTGGGTGGCCGAGCGGACCTGACGGTGCTGGACGCTCCGTCATACCTCCACTTGGCCTATCGCCCCGGCGTCCCGATCGCGCGCGCCCTCGGCTGACGCAAGCGACTAGGACCTTGTCAAACTCTTGGACGGGGTCCCCGCGAATTACCTTAGCGAGCTTGCGAGCGAGGAAACTTCGTGGGGTGTTTTAGGCGCGGGCTTCTTCGCGATCGCGGAGCGGCTGGGGCAGATGACCGGCGGAGTTCTCGTAATACTGCGCCGCCTTGCGCGTCAGCACCGTCTTGGCAACGGCCGCGACGAGCGCACTGACCGCAGCCAGCGCGAGCGCCTCACCGAGTGGGGTGTGCGGATTCTGCGGGTCGATGTCTTGGTCCTTGCCGGTCCTGCTCCAGATCGCGGTGACCGACTTATTGGCTACCGTTCCCGCCGCGATCGCCGCACCCGCGGCGAGGGCCTTCCACACAATTCCACCCATGCGCACACGTTAGCCTGTCGCCATGCGCTGGAAGCGGCTGATCGGGGGATCTCTGGTAGTCGGAGCCGCCACCGCCAGCCTGGCTGTGGGCGGCGCGAATCTGTGGATCTCACGCGGGAGCGCCGGGGATCGGTATGCCGTGGCCGACGCCCCCACCCGGCCCGTCGCCTTGGTCCTCGGAGCCGGCCTGACCGCGTCGGGCGCCCCCACGCCATACCTCGCCTATCGCCTCGACATCGCGAAGCAACTCTTCGACGAGGGGAAGGTCGAGGTCCTCCTGGTGTCGGGCGACAACCGCACCCACAGTTATGACGAGCCGACGGCGATGGCGGATTACCTGGTAGCGCACGGCATACCCGCGACCAAGATCGTGCGGGACTTCGCCGGCCGCGACACCTATGACTCGTGCGCCCGTGCCAAGCGGATCTTCGGTGTCGACGCGCTGACCGTCGTCACTCAGGACTACCACCTGCCGCGGGCGGTCGCGACCTGCCGGGCGCTCGGCATCGACGCCATCGGCGTGGGCGACACCGAGGGCCGGAAGTATGCCGATGCCTGGGCCTCGGGGAGCCGCCGCGAGAAGCTCGCGGCCGTAAAAGCCGTGTGGGACATCAGGACTGCCCGCGACCCCATCCTGGGCAATCGCGAGTCCGGCGTGCAGGACGCACTCGCCGCGCCCTGAGTCCGCCCGAGACCACGAGCCGTCGACTGCGCCCTGACACGGCGGCTGACTGCCCATAACGAATCGGCGTAGGTTGTCTCATGGCCGGTACGGCCGCTTGACGTAGGTCAAGAACGCGAGGAATGTTGCCGCGGCAATTTTCCTGCATTCACACCAGCGAAGGGGAGATCCATGGCGGATCCGGATGTCATCCTCGAGATGCGTGACATCAGCAAGTCCTTCCCTGGCGTCAAAGCTCTGCAGCACGTGAACTTCACCGTCAAACGCGGTGAAGTTCATGCCATCTGTGGGGAGAATGGCGCCGGCAAGTCGACCCTGATGAAGGTCCTGTCCGGGGTCTGGCCCTATGGCACCTACGAAGGCGACATCTACTACAACGGCGATCTGTGCACCTTCAAGGACATCCGAGCCTCGGAGCACGCCGGCATCGTCATCATCCACCAGGAACTCGCGCTCATCCCCGAACTCTCCATCGCCGAGAACATGTTCATCGGCAACGAGAACGCCAAGAGCGGTGTCATCGACTGGGTCGCGACGAACAACAAGGCGCGTGAACTTCTCGCCCGTGTCGGGCTTCGCGAAGACCCCGAGACGCCGATCAAGAACATCGGTGTCGGCAAGCAGCAACTCGTCGAGATCGCCAAGGCGCTCAACAAGGACGTCAAGCTGCTCATCCTCGATGAGCCGACGGCCGCGCTGAACGAAGAGGACTCCCAGCACCTGCTCGACCTGATTCGCGGCTTGCGATCCAAGGGCATCACCTGCGTGATCATCAGCCACAAGCTCAACGAGATCGAAGCGATCGCCAATAGCATCACGATCATTCGGGACGGCCAGACGGTCGAGACCCTCGACGTCGACGCAGGCGGCGTCAACGAGGACCGCATCATCAAGGGCATGGTCGGCCGCTCTCTGGAGTCGCGCTTCCCCGAGCACACGCCCAAGATTGGTGAGAAGTTTTTCGAAATCTCCGGCTGGACGGTCCGCCACCCGCAAGTGCCCGAGCGCCTGGTGTGCAAAGGTTCGAACTTCTTTGTCCGCCAAGGCGAGATCGTCGGCTTCGCCGGCCTGATGGGCGCAGGGCGCACCGAGCTGATGCGTTCGATCTTCGGTCGCTCCTATGGCACCTTCGTCAGCGGCCGGATGGTCCTGGACGGCAAGGAGGTCGTCCTCGACTCGGTGTCCAAGGCCATCGATGCCGGCATCGGCTATGTCACCGAGGACCGCAAGGTGCTCGGGCTGAATCTGCTCGACAGCATCAAGACGACCACCGTCTCGGCCGAGTTGAGCAAGATCGCCAGCAAGATGGGCATCATCGACCGGCACGCCGAGTTCTCTGCGGCCGAGGACTACCGCAAGCAATTGCGGACCAAGACCCCGTCGGTGGACTACGGCGTGAGCAAGCTCTCCGGTGGCAACCAGCAGAAGGTCGTCCTGGCCAAGTGGCTCTTCACCGATCCCGAGCTGCTCATCCTTGACGAGCCGACGCGAGGCATCGATGTCGGAGCGAAGTACGAGATCTACGGCATCATCCAGCGCCTCGCCGAGCAAGGCAAAGGCGTCATCGTCGTCTCCTCCGAACTCCCGGAGCTGCTCGGCCTTTCGGACCGGATCTACACGATCTGTGAAGGCGCGATCACCGGCGTCCTGGACAAGGCCGAGGCCAACCAGGAATCCCTCATGCGCCTGATGACCACGACCACCGCGAAGTCGGCCTGACCCCGGCACTGCCGAGAAAGAACGGACATGGACAAGCTCAAGCAGATCTTCGGCGGTGACACGCGCCAGTTCGGGATGATTTTCGCGCTCGTCGCGCTGATCATCTTCTTCCAGATATGGACCGGCGGGCTGACCCTCAAGCCGGACAATGTCATCAACATCTTCCAGGGCAATGCCTACATCCTGGTCCTGGCCATCGGCATGGTGCTGGTCATCATCGCCGGCCATATCGACCTCTCCGTCGGCTCGGTCGCGGCCGCCGTCGGCATCTCCGTCGCCATGGCGATCCGAGACTGGAGCCTGCCGTGGCCGGTCGGCATCCTCTTCGGCCTGCTCGTCGGCGCGCTCATCGGTGCGTGGCAAGGCTTTTGGGTCGCGTATGTCGGCATCCCCGCCTTCATCGTCACCCTCGCCGGCATGCTCATCTTCCGCGGCTTGAACCAGTACATCGGCAAGTCCAACACCGTGCCCGTCCCGGAGGGCTTCCAGAAGATCGGTGCCGGCTACCTGCCGGAGGTCGGCCCCAACACCACATACAACAATCTGACGATCTTGCTCGGTCTGCTCGTCGTCGGCGCGATCATCTTCGGAGCCCTGCGCACCCGTCGCAATCAAGCCAAGATCGGCGCCCACATGGAGCCGATGAGCATTCTCGGCCTGCGCCTGGCCCTGATCGCCGCCGCGATCATGGCCGCGATGTTCTTGATGGCCTCGGGGCGCAAGGGCACCTCGCTGCCCTACTCCGCCCTCATCCTCGGCCTGCTCGTCATCATCTATGGCTTCATCTCCACGCGCACCGTCACCGGCCGGCATGTGTATGCCGTTGGCGGCAACCGGCACGCTGCTGAACTCTCCGGTGTCAAGACGAAGAAGGTCGACTTTCTCGTCATGATGAATATGTCGATCCTCGCCGCGCTCGCGGGCATGATGTTCGTCGCGCGTTCCACCTCATCCGGCCCCTTCGATGGCGTCGGCTGGGAGTTGGACGCCATCGCCGCCGTCTTCATCGGTGGCGCAGCGGTCTCCGGCGGTGTCGGCACGGTCGTCGGGTCGATGATCGGTGGTCTGGTCATGGCCGTCCTCAATAACGGCCTCCAACTCAAGGGCATCGGCGCCGACATGACCCAGATCATCAAGGGTCTGGTCCTGTTGACCGCTGTCGCTTTCGATGTCTTCCAGAAGTCCCAGGGCCGGCCCTCGCTGATCGGCCGGTTGATGCGCAACAAACCGCAAGATGTCGCTGCGCCGGCCCAGACCGATCTCGGCCGGGAAGCCCCGGTCGACCAGGTCGTGCGCACCGAGTCCTGATTCCCACCGGCCAGACCGGCCGGCCACCCCATTCCCGCAAGGGATCCCGCTCCCGCAAGGGAATCCGAAAGAAAGAAGAAAGAATGCGATCCTTCGCAAAGGTCCTGGCGCTCTCCTCGGTCGCCGCCCTCGCTCTGACCGGGTGTGGCCGCTCCGACAGCGGCACCAGCTCGACCAGCTCCGCCTCTGGTTCCGGCACCGGCTCCGCCTCCAGCGGTGCCGCGGGCGGCGGCTTCGCGGCTGACTCCCTCATCGGTGTGGCTCTGCCGCAGAAGACGTCCGAGAACTGGGTGCTCGCCGAGCAGCTGTTCAAGGACGGCCTCGCCTCCGCGGGCTTCAAGGCGGACGTCCAGTTCGCCAATGGTGGTGTCGGTGAGCAGCAGAACCAGATCCAGTCGATGGTCACCAAGGGCGCCAAGGTCATCGTCGTCGGTGCTATCGACGGTTCGCAGCTCGGCACCCAGTTGAAGGCGGCTGCGGACTCCGGCGCCAAGGTCATCGCCTACGACCGGCTCGTCAAGAACACCCCGGCCGTCGACTACTACGTCGCCTATGACAACTTCAAGGTCGGTGTGCTGCAGGGCAATGCGCTGCTTGAGGGCATGGCCAAGAAGAAGGCCAATGGTCCCTACAACATCGAGCTCTTCGCCGGTTCGCCCGATGACGCCAACGCCAAGGTCTTCTTCGATGGCGCGATGAGCGTGCTGCAGCCGAAGATCGACGACGGCACCCTGAAGGTCACCTCCGGTCAGGTGAAGTTCGAGCAGGCCGTCACCCAGGGCTGGAAGGCCGAGAACGCGCAGAAGCGCATGGACACCCTCGTCTCGGCCAATTACTCCTCCGGCACCGCCCTCGACGGCGTGCTGTCCCCGAATGACACCCTGGCTCGCGCCGTCATCACCTCGGTCAAGGCTGCTGGTTTGCCGGTCCCGGTCGTCACCGGCCAGGACTCCGAGGTCGAGTCGGTCAAGTCGATCATGGCGGGCGAGCAGTACTCCACGATCAACAAGGACACCCGCAACCTCGTCAAGGCCACCATCGAAATGGTGCAGGCGCTGCAGAAGGGCACCGAGCCGACCGTCAACGACACCAAGTCCTACGACAATGGCGTCAAGGTCGTCCCGGCCAACCTGCTCGAGCCGGTCATCGTGACCAAGGAGAACGCCGCTGAGGCCTACGCCAATGACCCCACCCTGGAGCCGTTGACCAAGTGATTCACCGCCGCGGGCGCGCGTGAGGCGAGCCCACGGCATACCCCAAGAGGGTCCATGATCGGGCCGGTGACCGCAGGGTCACCGGCCCGATCTGCGTTCTGGGACACGGGACTAAGGTTGGGCGTATGAGCCGTTCCACCGCTGCAGCGCTCCCTGTCCCGACCACCCCCGCGCAGATCCGCAATGTCGTGCTCGTCGGGCCGAGCGGCGGCGGCAAGAGCACGCTCTTCGACCGGTTGGTCCACGGAGAACTCTTGCGGCGCAAGGAAGACGAGGGCGCCTCGACTGCTCTGCGCGTCGCCACGATTGGCCACGGCGAGTTGGCCATCACCTTGCTCGACACCCCCGGCGCCTCGGACTTCGTCGGTGAGGTGCGCGCCGGATTGCGCGCCGCGGATGCCGCGCTCTTTGTCATTGCCGCAGGCTCCTCCGTCGACGAGGCATCACGGATGTTGTGGCGCGAGTGCGCCGCCGTGGGTATGCCGCGCGCCGTCGCCCTGACCAAGCTCGAGCAGTGCCAAGACGATTACGCCACCGTCGTCGAGGCCTCGCGCCGCGCCTTCGGCGACGCCCAACCGCTGCAAGTGCCGATCCTCGAGGGCGACAAGGTGACCGGCCTGATCGACCTGCTCGACAGCGAGATCCACGGTCCCGACGGCAGCGTCCAGGGCGAACCGTCCGCGGAGCAGCAGGCCATCCTCGACGACCTGCGCGGCGGGGTGCTCGAGGCGATTATCGAGGAGTCTGAGGACGAGTCGGCCCTTGATCGCTACCTCTCCGGCGAGGAACTCGACGCGGCCACTTTGCGGGACACGCTGCGCGCCGCCATCGCGACGGCCCGCTTCTTCCCGATCATCCCGACCCACTGGGCCAGCGGCGTTGGCGTGAGCGAACTGCTGCGGCTGTTCGAAGCCGGCTTCCCCTCGCCGGCCGATGCGTGGCTGCCCGAGGTGACCACTCCGGACTTCGACGAGTTCGGCGAGGTCCGCTGCGACCCGGCCGGGCCCCTGGTCGCCGAGGTCATCAGGACGACGAGCGATCAGTATGTCGGCCGCCTCTCGTTGGTCCGCGTCTTCTCGGGCACGCTCAGCCCCGATGCCCCCGTGCACGTCTCGGGCCATCTGGAACATGTCGTCGGGCACGAGGTCGAAGGTCACCCGGGCCACGACACCGATGCCGACCGGATCGGCGCCATCTCGGCGCCGACGTCCGGCGACCCGCAGTCCAAGACCTCGGCCATTGCCGGCGAAGTGGTGCTCGTGACCAAGCTCGCCCACGCCGAGACCGCGGACACCATCTCCACACCGGACCAGCCCGCGCTGGTGCAGGCCTGGCTGCTGCCCGAGCCGCTGCTGCCTGTCGCCATCCACGCGGCGAGCAAGAATGACGAGGACAAGCTCGCGACGGCCCTGCAGCGCCTCGTCGCCGAGGACGTCACGATGCGGCTGGAACACAATGTCGAGACGCACCAACTCGTCCTGTGGGCACTCGGCCCGGCGCATGTCGATGACCTGCTGGCGCGCCTCAAGGACCGCTATCACGTCAATGTCGAGGTCGAGCCGCTGAAGACCTCGCTGCGCGAGACGTTCGTCCGCGCCTGCGATGTGCAGGGCCGGCTGGTCAAGCAGTCCGGCGGCCACGGGCAGTATGCCGTCGTCAAGGTCAAGATCGAGCCGCTTGAGCGCGGTGCCGGTATCGAGTTCGTCGACAAGGTCGTCGGGGGTGCGGTCCCGCGCCAGTTCATCCCCTCAGTCGAGAAGGGCGCCCGCAACCAACTCGAGAAGGGTGTCCTCGCCGGCTATCCGGTGGTCGATGTCCGAATCACCTTGTATGACGGCAAGGCCCACTCGGTCGACTCCTCGGACATGGCCTTCCAGACCGCCGCCGCGCAGGCGCTGCGAGAGGCGGCCACCGAGTCCACGGTGCAGCTCTTGGAGCCGGTCGATGAGATTGTCGTGACGGTCGCCGACGACTCAGTCGGCGCCGTGATGGCCGACCTGCGCGGTCGCCGCGGCCAGGTGCATGGCACCGAGCCGGCGCAGACCGAGGGCTTCACGACCGTGCGCGCCGAGGTGCCGCAGCACGAACTTTCGCGCTATCCGATCGATCTGCGCTCAGTCTCCCACGGCACTGGCAGCTTCACCCGATCCTTCGTCCGCTACGACTACATGCCGGCCGCTCAGGCGCGCGAAATCATCGGGAGCTGAAGGCTTTCATGCCCCGAGTGGCCCCCGGCGCCCGCCCGACGATGCGTCGCTGGTCGGTGGTCGTCGGCGGTCTCGCGGTGGCGGGGATCCTCGCGATCCTGTTGCTGTATGCCGTGATCCGCACCGATCTGCCCGAGCGCGTCGCTTCCCACTGGGGCACTGACGGCGTGGATGCGACCCAGACTCCCCGCGCGTTTGTCACCTCGCTCGTGCTCTTGGAGGGCGGGATTGTCGCCTTCCTTGGGATGCTCTCGGCGGCCCTTCCGGTGGAGGCTCGTCGCATCCTCGGGGCCACGGCGGGCGGCCTGACCGGCCTCTTTGTCGTCGGCATCGGTGGCTCCTTGTATGCCCAGCGCGGGCTGACCGATCCGTATGCCGCACAGGATGTCGGCGGCTGGATCGCGCTCGGGCTGGCGGCTGGGGTGGTCCTCGCTGGCCTGATCGCCTGGCTCTTGCCCACCCACATTCCGGCCGCGAATGACGCACTGCTGAGCCCGATCCCGGCACGCAGCCGGGCAACTGGTGACATCACGCCGATCGCTGGGTCTGCGGCGTCGGCGAGCGACGAGGACGCGACGGTGCCGGATGGCAGCTCGCGGGAGGGGGCGGCATACGGCCTGCCCTGGTCGGCCCCGGTCCCGGCCGGCACGGGCGGGTACGTCGTGATCGGCCTGCTGGCTCTGCTCGCCGTTGGCCTGGCCGCCACGCCCGCGCGCTGGGTTGCGGCCCCGGTCATCCTGGCCGTGGGTCTGCTGGTCTTCGCGATGACGCGTTGCCGTGTCCTCATCGACGCGGAGGGCGTGCGGGTGCGCGGCTTCGGCATCACCTGGCTGCGTGTCCAGGCCCCGACGATCAGCAGTGCGGAGGCGTCGACCGCCCGGCCGATGGCCGAGTTCGGCGGCTATGGCCTGCGGTATTCGCTGCACGGTCGAGGATTCGTCACGACGTCCGGTCCGGCGCTGCGCTTGCGTATCCCGCATGGCACCGACACGTGGATTTCGGTGCGCGAGGAAGACCTGCCAGGCGCGCTCGCCGCGGTGCGCCAAATCACCGAACCCTGATCACTCGGTGCGCAGGGGCTCGGTCGAGTTCGGGAAACACGCCCACGTGGGGCCCGATTCATCGGCGTGTTTCCCGAACTCGACGGACTCCCGAAGTCGGTGGCCGACCCGCGTCAGCTGTCGACGTCGTCGTCGCGATCGTGGCGTGGGACGACATGGCCAGCGCGGCGAGCGCCCGCGCGTTCGCTGCGGCGCATGAGCGCGCGCAACTGTTGACGCGAAAGGTGCACTCCCGCATCGGGATCCGCGGTGGGCAAGGCCCAGCCGAGGCGACGCGACGAGAGGCTGATGCCGCTGCCGACGACGATGCCGATCGCCATACCCCAGGTGGGGCGGGCGGGAGCGGGTGTGAGCAGGACGGCGAGCGAGGCCGCCGCCGCCGGCGTGGCCAGCAGGGTCGAGCCGCCGAGCACGGCGGGCACTTGCCCGAGGCACAGGTCGCGGACCATGCCGCCACCAACGGCGGTGATCACGCCGAGGAAGAGCGAGGACAGCAGTCCGAGACCGGCCAGTTGGGCCTTGATGGTGCCGGTTGCGGCCCAGCACCCGAGTGCCAGGGCGTCGATGACGAGCAGTGGCCAGCGCCAGCGCCGGCCGTCGATGGCGAAGATGAGCGCCACCAGCGCGCCCGCGAGCGCGGTGAATAAATACGCGGGATCCGTGATCGCCACCGGCCGGGTGTTGAGCATGACATCGCGCAGCACGCCACCCGCCAGGCCGCTCGCCACGCCCAGCACGACGAAGCCGACGATATCGAAGCGCCGCTGCCGGGCAATGCTCGCGCCGAGGATCCCATTGCAGAGCACGCCGGCGAGGTCGACGACCCGGAAAGCCTCCGTGACATCAAGTTCGGTCAATGCGCTGTGCACGCCGAAAGTATCCGCCATCTCAGGAAGCGGGATATGCCGTCACCTCGGTCGCCTTGGCGCTAAGCCACACCGATGACCCGGGGGCAAGATGCAATTGCGCGACGGCCGCCGCGGTGACGTCCACGAGCGCGCTCGGCTCGGCAACGACATCCAGGCGAGCCCGGTCGCCGAGTTGTTGCACGGATCGCACGGTGCCCGGCCAGGTGTTACGGGCCGAGCCGACCGGGGGCCGCTCTGTGTGCACCGTGATCGCGCTCGGAGCCAGGGCGAGCAGCACCTCTTCGGTCGTTGTCGGGAGGCTGGCGGGGACAAGCCGACCGCCGCCCTCGAGGCGGACCGCGCCATCAGCGCGATCGGCGCGTCCGCGGTAGTGGTTCAGGCCGGACAGGCCGGCGATATAGGCCGTAGCGGGCTGGCTCGCGATCGTCGCTGGGTCGGCTTCCTGGGTTACGCGCCCGTCCTCGATGACGACGACGCGATCGGCGAGGAGGAGCGCATCCAACGGGTCATGGGTGACGAGCAGCGTCGGGCCGGCGAAGGAGGCGACATACGACCGCAATTCGTCCCGGGTGACGCCTCGAATCGACGCATCCAAGGCGGCCAGGGGTTCATCGAGGAGCAGCAGCGCGGGTTCCCTGGCGAGCGCTCGCAGCAAGGCGATGCGTTGTGCCTGGCCGCCGCTGAGCTGGGAGGGGCGCCGATCGGCATATGCGGTCATCTCGAATCGGGAGAGCCACTGATCGGCCGACTCGCGCGAGCTGTTCTTGGACGCACCGCGCGAGCGCGCTGCGAAGGCGACATTGTCGCGGACCGTCATCGTCGGGAAGAGCCGGTAGTCCTGGAAGACGACGCCGATGGAGCGCGCGGCCGCGGGGAGTCGGACGCCTGCGGCTGGGTCCTCGATCACGCTGTCGCCCAACTGGATTCGGCCTGCATCCAGTCTGCTCAAGCCGGCGATGGCTCGCAGCAGCGTGGTCTTGCCCGCACCATTCGGTCCGAGGATCGCCACGACCGATCCCGGCTCGGCGGCCAGGTCGACTGCCAGCCGGAAGGTGCGTTCGCCGGGACGGGTGATCTCGACGTGCGCGCGAAGCGCAGGGCCAGGGGCGGAGCCGGACGACGGCTGCTGCTGGCGTCTCATCGGGCGGCTCCGGTCAGCCACCGGCCCCGCAGAAGCAGCAAGACCAGAACGCACACCAGCAGCAGGATCAGGGAAAGCGCGATGGCGGCATCGGGATCGCGTTCCATCGCAAGATAGACCGCGAGCGGCATGGTCTGGGTGCGGCCGGGGGAGTTGCCGGCGAAGGTGATCGTGGCCCCGAACTCCCCGAGCGCTCGAGCCCAGGCGAGCACGCTGCCCGCGAGCACCGCCGGAGCGAGGAGTGGCAGGACGACGGTGCGGAAGGTGAACCACCGGGAGGCGCCCAGGGTGGCGGCGGCCTCGGCATACCCCGAATCCAGGGTGCGGAAGGCTCCCTCCACCGTCAGGACGAGAAAGGGCAGGGCGACGAAGGTCTCGGCGAGCACGACGGCAATCGGTGTGAACGGCAAGGTGATGCCGAAGAGGTCATCGAGGGGCCGACCGAGCACCCCTCGGCGCCCGAAGGCTGCCAGCAAGGCGACACCACCGACGACCGGGGGCAAGACGAGAGGCACCGTGACCAAGGCCCGGAGCAGGTTGACCAGCGGCCCGCTCGCGTGAGCAAGAACCCAGGCAAGAGGTATGCCGAAGAGCATCGAGAGTCCGGCGGCGGCGGAGGCACAGATCAGGGACAGCCGCAGCGCCTCGCCGACGATCGGCTCGGTGAGCAGGTGCGGCAGGGTCGACCACGGCACCCGGACGAGCAAGGCGAGCAGGGGCAGCACCAGAAAGGCGGCGGCGATAGCGGCCGGCACGCGCAATTGCCATGGCGCGCGACCCAGTGCGGCATCCTGCGCCGCTCGGCTGCCTCGGTCACGCCTCGTCGTTGTCGGGCTCGTCATCACCCGGCGCTTTGGAAACCCGCATCCGCGAGAACTTTGGCGGCGGTCGGTTGGAGGACGAAGTCGGCAAATTGTTGGGCCAAGTCGTGATGGGCGCTGTCCTTGACGACCGCGATGGGATAGTCCGTCGTGGCATTGTCGGCTGCCGGGATGTCGATGGTGCCGACTTTGTCCTGCGCGCCGCTGGCGTCCGTGACATAGACGATGCCAGCGTCCACCTCACCGAGTGTCACCTTGGTTAGCACCGCGGTGACATCGGCCTCTTCGCTGATCGGCTTCACGGTCAGCTTCGCGGTGTCGAAGACTTTGTGCGCGGCGACACCACAGGGCACCTCGGCCGCGCAGATCGCCACCTTGACGTTGCTGTCGGCGAGATCGGAGAGCTCGTCCACCTTGGCCGGATTGTCCTGTGGCACAACGATAGTCATCGAATTACGGGCAAAGAGGCGAGCCGTGTCGACGGCGCCCGCATCGGCGGCGGTCTTCATGGTCCCGGCACTCGCCGACGCAAAGACGTCGGCCGGTGAGCCATTGACGATTTGGGTCGCCAGCCCAGAGGACGGGCCGAAGCTGAAGGTGATCTTGGTGCCCGGGTGGGCCGCCTCGAAGTCCTTGCCGATCGTCACGAAGACATCGCGCAGAGATGCCGCAGCGAGAACGGTCAGCTCACCCGTGGCGCCGGCTTGGGTTGAGGAGCTCGACGAACTCGAGGACGACGATGTCGAGGTGGACGAGGTCGTGGCGGTCGATCCACTGGAACAGCCGGCGAGGCCCGTCAGGGCAAGGAGGCTGGCGCCGAGCAGGATTCGGGTGGGACGGGTCATGGCTGCTCCGGGAGTTCGATGATGACATTGGTGGACTTCACGGAGGCGGTGGCGAGCACGCCGGGCTCGAGTCCCAGCTCATCGGCCGCCTCGCGGCTCATGAGCGAGACGATGCGGTGGGGGCCGGATTGCATCTCAACCTGAGCCATGACCGTGTCCTTGACGACGCGGGTGACCAGGCCGACGAAGCGATTGCGCGCGGACTCCGCGACGACCGGGCGGGGCTTGGGCCGCGGCGTTTCCTCGGCCAGGGTGTGGGCGAGCCGGGCCAGATCATCGCCGGCAATGGCGAGCTTGCCGGAGTCATCGGCTGTCGCGGACACTCGGTCTTGCTCGACCCAACGACGCATGGTGTCGTCCGAGACGCCGAGCAGGTCGGCAGCCTCTTTAATCCGAAAGTGCGGCATGAGAGAGAGCATATGTCCGCAGATGCGGATAGCCAAGCAGAGGTATGCCGATTCCTCATAGGCTCGGGTTGTGGCCCGTGTCTCCTTTCCCAGTCCTGGTTGGGTGCGCGATGTCGGGGAGATCGAGGGCATCGAACCTCTCGTCTGGCATCCCGACGATCCCGTCCCAGACGGCCCGATCGATGTCGTCGTCGCCCCGTACATCGGGGCGGCCGGGTGCATTGCCTCGGTCGCTCACGTGGACGGGGTGCGGTTGGTGCAACTGCTGACCGCTGGCTATGACGGCATCTTCGAGCGAGTGCCGGAGCGCATCGCGGTGGCGAATGCCGCTGGCGTGCATGATGATTCGACGGCCGAACTCACGCTGGCCCTGATCCTGGCCGCCCAGCGCGGCATCCCCGACTTCGCGCGGGCGCAAACCGAAGGAGCCTGGCTGCGCCTTGGCTTCCTGCCCTCGCTCGCCGACCGGCGGGTGGTCGTCATCGGCTATGGCGGGGTCGGTCGGGCAATCGTCGCCCGGCTGCTGCCTTTCCGGGCCGAGGTGATCGCGGTCGCCTCGACTGCACGCGATGGTGACGAATTCGTCGACCAGGTGCACGGGATGACCGACCTCGCGAGCCTGCTGCCGACGGCCGAGGTCGTCGTCCTTGCGCTGCCCTTGACCGAGGCCACGCGGGGGCTCGTCGACGACGACTTCCTCGGGGCTTTGCCCGATGACGCGCTCGTCGTGAACATCGCCCGCGGCGCGGTGGTGGACACCGAAGCCGTTCTGCGGCATACCGATCGGCTGCGCTTCGCCTTGGACGTCACAGAGCCTGAGCCGCTCCCACCCGACCATCCGTTGTGGACGGCACCAGGTGTTCTCATCACCCCCCATGTCGGCGGCCCGTCGACGGCCTTCCGTCCACGAGCCGTCGCCATGCTGCGCGAGCAGTTGACGCGGATCGCGTCAGGGCAGCCACCGATCCATCTCGTGCGCGGCGGCGCCTGACGGCCCCCGCTAACTCAGCAGGACAGCGTCGGGGCGAAGTCGATGCTTCCGCGGCTGGTCAGCGTTGTGAGGTTCGCGCCGGCGAGTCCGAGAATGGCCTGGGTCGTGGCCCGAGGGGCCGCGGCGGCGTCATAGGGCACGGCATACGCGATGGCCGCGCGTCGGCTGAAGGGCGTGGCGCAGCCCTGCTGGTTGGCGAGCACGGTGCCGCGGGCCAGGCGCGCAGCGGCCGGCATGCGAACGCGGTCCAGGGCAGCGGCTGCCAGCCCGGCCGTGTTGGCGTTGGTCTGCTCCGCTGCTTTGACATAGGCCGAGAGCCAACTCCCGGCCTTCCGGGCGGCACCCGTGTTGTCGGTCGCCGCAAAGGCCTGGATGGCGAGTGCTGTCGCGTCCGGGTCACCGACGCAGGGCGTGGTGTCGAAGGCGATCGGCACGCTGCCATTGGCGCAGGCCTGGTTTGCGAGGAAGGCGGAGGCGGAGTTCGCGCGGGCCGTCAGTCCGGCACGCTTCAGGGCGATGGCCCCGAAGCTCTGACCAAAGCTGTTGGAATAGTCACCCCACTGCGAAGCATCCGAGATACGTCCCGAACGGCCTTGCAGTGCAACCAATTCGGCGATCACATCACGACCGCCAAAGGCGCGGGCATCCTGGCCCGTGACCTGCAGCGTGAGCGCCAATTTGGCGTGGGCGCCGGCATACGACTCGCTCCCGCTGCCGATATAGCCACCGAGCGTGGCCGGCTCACTCAGCCACTCGATCGCTGCGCGGCTGCGCGCGCCATTGGTCTTGGCCGCGGCGAAGGCGAGGATCGCGTCGAGGGTCAGGCCGGGGTCGTCATAGGACGTGCCCCCGAAGTCGGTCTGCAGGTGGGTGCCGTCGACGAACTGGCGAGCGAGCCAGCCGGCGGCAGCGCGGCCAGCGAAACGGTCATCGGGAGTGGGGGCGGCCGAAGCAGGGGTGGCGAGTGCGATGCCAGCCAGGGCGGCGGTTGCCAGCGCGCCGGCTCGGGTCACGGTCGCACGGCGGGATGAGGCGTGGTTCATTGGGGGTCCTTCCTCCGCATACCTCGGCGGGGAAAATCGGGGAACGAATCAGTGGTCGTGACGCTCGCGGGCATTCGGGCTGGCGACCGAGGTCGCATCACCGCTGCGGGTCAGCGCCGGATTCGCACCGGACTTCCCCCGTGAGGTCGTCCCCGAACCTAGCACGGGCTAAGGAGGCGCCGGTCAGCGCTTCCGGCGGAACCAATCGCGCACCGTGTCGACGATCACGTCGGCGACTTCGGTGATCATGCTGGACGCCGGTGGGCCGTCGGGCGAGTGCTCAGGCTGCTCGGATCCCGGCGGGCCCTCGGAGAGCACGACGATCGACCATGGCGCGGCGACATAATCGCCGGCGATCACATCGGACTTCGCGAGCGACCAGCAGTTATATCCCGCTTCGAAATGCGTTGCGGTGTCGATGATTCGGCGCCACGCCACCGTCTCCGGGCCGGCGGGAACGCCGAAGCGAACCGGCTCATCCGCCATATTGATCAGCACGAGCAGATCAGCCGCACCGACCGCCGTCCCGTCGATCCATAGCCGCAGCGCCCGGTCCCCATTCGCCGGGTGGTCGGCTGCGTCCGGCTGGAAGTAGACATAGCTGACGTCATCGCCGCCGAGTTCGTCATCGCCATACGAGCGCTGCCGCAGGCCGGGGTGGTCGCGGCGCAAGGTCGCGAGGAAGGTGGTGAAGACCAGCTGAGGGTTGACCCCAGCCGGTGAGCCGGCGGTCCCGAAGGTGTCGTGGTATGCCGCCCCGTCGACCCCCACCGGAACCTGCGTCGGGGCGTTGGTGGCCACTGCGGACCAGTTGTTCCACATGCCGATCGTGTTGAGGTTGTAGGGGTTGTTGTTGCCATTTTGGGTGCGCGCGAATTCGTCGCCGGAGCACAGCATCGGCACGCCGCGGGCGAGAAAGAGCGCGACGACGAAATTGCGCATCCGCTGCCGAACCAGGGCCTGATTGCCGCCGCTGCCCCAGGAATCATTGCTATCGCTGCCGCCGTCGGAGGGGCCGAAGGGCCAGGGCTGGCCGTTGAGTTTGCCGTCATAACCGACCAGATCGAGCAGGCAAAAACCGTCGTGGGCGGTGACGAAGTTGATGGATCGCTGCGGGCCGCCTTGGTCGCGGAAGCCCTGATAGTCGCCATTCATCATCGCCATGAAGTCGCCGGTATTGCCATCGCCCTTGAGGAAGCGCCGCACCCCGTCGCGATAGCGACCGTTCCACTCCGCCCAGCCATCGGGGAAGTTCCCGACCTCATAACCCCACAAGTCCCACGCCTCGGCGATCACCTCGATCTCGCGGGCGTTGGCGAAGTCCCGGATCGCCAGCAGCAACGGGTGATCGGTAAAGAAGCGCCGCTGGTGATCCCACGCCTCACGCGGGGCCGCATCGGGCATCCGGCCGAGAACGGGCGCGAGATCGAAGCGGAATCCGTCGACGCCCATCTCGTCGCACCAGTAGGCCAGCGACTCCAGAACCAGACGCTGCGTGACCGGGCTCGATAGATCGGTCTGGTTGCCGCAGCCGGTGGCGCCGTCGACGAGCACGCCCTCGTCGGTGAGGACGTAATAGTCGGTTGTCGAGAAGCCGCCGAAGCTCGTGAAGCCGACCGTGTCGAGGTCACCCCAGGTGCCACCCTCGCCTGTGTGGTTGTACACAACATCGAGGTAGACCTCGATGCCGGCCTCGTGGAAGTCCGCGACCATCGCCTTGAACTCGCGGGTGGGGCCGCCCGGGCTCTGGTCGGCGGCATACTGCCGGTTCGGGGCGAAGAAGCCGAGGGTCATATAGCCCCAGTGGTTCGACGCGCCGGAGGTATGCAGTTCGCTCCCGCTGCTCTCGTGCACCGGCAACAACTCGATCGCCGTGACGCCGAGCGCCTTGAGGTAGGGCGCCAGCAGCGCGGCACCGGCATAGGTGCCTTGCAGCCGCTCGGGGATATCGCCGACCGCCCCGAAGCCAGGCATCGCGCGCAGGTGGCTGGCCAACTGCCGCGCGCTCGGGTGCAGCGTCAGATTGCGGACATGGGCTTCGTAGACGACGGCATCCTGGGCCTCGATCCGCGGCGTGGTCCCGGTCGAGGTCGCGTCCGCCACGACGATTGCCTTCGGGGCATATGGCCCGGTGTCCCACTCCCGCAAGGCTTTTCCGCGGTAGTCGCGCGGACCCCAGCCGAAGACCCCGCCATCGGCCCCGGCCTCGACGACCGCCGGGCTGGCCGGCGAATGCGAGATCTCGCGGGCATACGGATCGGTGAGCAGCTTATTGGGGTTGAACCGCTCACCACGCGGCCCGAGGTCGCTGACAAAGCCCGCCGTGCTGCCGGGAGTCCACGCAGGATCAACCTCCCAGCCCGGGCCCCACACGCGATAGCCATAGTGCGCGCCGGCGCCAACTCCGCCCATCCGGGACCGCCAGATGCCGTCCTCGCCCCGGTGCAGATCGACCGTCGACACCGGCTCCGTGCCGGTCGGGCGTGAGTAGAGATCGAGCCGCACCCGCGCTGCGCTTGGAGCGGCCACCGCAAAGGTGGTCGAGGAGCTGGCGGCGTCATAGTGGGCACCGAGCGGCCAGTTCGCGCCGGCCCAGGTGTCCGCGTCGAGGGCGGCGGGCATGCCGGCGATGGGGTGTGAAGTCATGGTCGCTTCCGGTGGGGGTTGACGATTCAGCGGCAGTCGGCGCAGCGGCCCGAGACAGAAGTATGCGCCGCGTCGAGTCGGAAACCGAGCGAGGCGAGGTGCTCAACCACCGGATCGAGGGCGTTCGCGGGCAGGTCGAGCACCGCCCCGCAACCGCGGCACTCCGCGTGCACATGGGCCGGGTCGGTGTCGCGCAGGTGGTATGCCGTGGCCCCGTGCCCGAGGTGGATGTGCTGGACGACCCCCAGGGCTGAGAGCGCCTCCAGGGCTCGGTAGACGCTGCTGCGGGGGAGTCGGCCGCCGTCCGCGACGGCATGGATATCCTCCACGCTCGGGTGGCCGGGGAGACTGGCCAGCGCGAGCAGGACGGCGCGCCGAGGGCCCGTCATCCGCTCACCGCGTTCGCGCAATTCCGCTCCCACCTGCTCGACGAGCGCGGCGGCGCGAGTCTGGCTCATAGGGCGCGCTCGGTCGTGGCGTGGCCCGGCAGGGCTGCCGTGCCGGCCGCCGTTGCCCGCGACCGCAGTGCCGCTGCGGCGGCCAGCACTACGAGCGCCGAGACGACGCCGAAACCCAGCTGTGGCTTCAACGGGATGGCGATGCCCACACCGCCGCCGATCACCCAGAAGGTCTGCAGGAGGGTTTCGGACCAGGCGAAGACCCGCCCGCGAAGGTGGTCCTGGACTTCCTGCTGGATCAGCGCATCGAGGCTGAGCTTGCCGAGCTGACCGAACAGGCCGGTGCAGAGGCCGAGGGCGACCAGACTCCATACCGAATAGAGGAAGGCCGCGGTCAGGGCCGCGGCGAGCGCGAGACACAGCAGGATCGTCGCGAGCACGGGCGGGGGCGGATTGTGCTTGCGATTGCCGACGAAGCTGCCGAGCGCGCTGCCGATGGCGGCGGCACCGGCGACCAAGCCGAGGACGAGGGAGCCGTGCAGGCCGGGGATCGGATGCTCGCGCATCAGGAAGGCGAGGAAGAGCGTCAGGAAGCCGGACAGCATCCGGGCGCCCGTGAGCAGCCACAGCACATAACGCACATTGACCGGCAGCGCCCGCAGCCGCCGCGCCGGCGACGAGCCGTCGCCACCGGCAAAAACGCCCTCACCGCGGTCGGAGTCGACGGCGGCGGGCAGGCGGATGGCGAGGATGGTGGCGATGACATAGATGACGAAAGCAGCCCGCAAGGACCACTCGGGACCGATGCGCGACAACGCCCCCGCGATCCCGCCGCCGGCCATCATGCCGAGCAGGCCGGCGATCGTCAGCCGGGAATTGGCCTTGACCAGCGTGATCCCGTCCGGGAGCAGGCGGGGCACTGCGGCGGCCCGGGTGACGGCATACGCCTTGCTCGCGACGAGGGCGCCGAGGGCGACGGGGAAGAGCCAGGCCGAGTCGGCGACGATCGCCCCCGCGAGCACCCACGCGAGGAAGGCGCGGCTGGCGACGGTGGTGCCGATCGCCCAGCGCCGACCGTGCCGGAAACGGTCCAGCAGCGGCCCGATGAGCGGGGCGAGAATGACGAAGGGCGCCATCGTCAAGGCCAGGAAGAGGGCGACTTGCCCGCGGGCCTCGTCGGTGGGCAGGGCAAAAACGGTGCCGGCGAGGGAGACGGTCAGAGCCGCATCGCCCGCGACGTTGACCGTATGCAGTTGGATCAGCCGCGAGAGCCCGGTCGCGTCCGCGCCATGCGCCCCGGTGAAGGCTTGATAGCGCCGGGCGCCGGCGCGCGTCCCGGCGCCGACGACCTTGGCGGCGCCGCGACCGCCGCGCGCCGCGACCTGACCGACCCGATGCACGCGACGGTTGGCCTCCGCAGGCGAGGAGGTCGGCTCGACGTCGGCATCCGGCTCATAACCCCATTCGGGGTCACCCCACTGCGGCGACTGCTGGCCCTCATCGGCCGCAGCGCGCCGCCAGCCCGGAGGCGGAGGAGGGGGCGGCTTGCTCACGGCCCCTATCCTGGCAAATCGTTCCGACAATGGGGAGCCGCAAGGGTCATACGCGATCGCCGGCGACCACCGTTTGGAAGATCTCGGGCGCACTGCGCACATAGTGCTCCGAGGCCAGCCGCACGCCCCACCACAGCGCGAGCGCGCCCACGATCGGCCCCACGATCAGCGTCACCCAACGAAAGAGTGGGTTGACGGTTTCACCCAGCACCGCAAGGACGGCGACCGGTGCCGTGCCGATCAGCCCGGTGAACATCACGCCCAGGGAGGAAGCGGCCGCGCGACCTCCCTGTCCCGGCACGCGGGAGGCGAACATCGAGGTCCGGCTTTGGGGGACGGCATAGGGCAGGCGCGCGCCGAAGTAGATCGCGGCGGCGCACGAGGTGCCCAAGCCGGCCGCGCATAGGCCGACAACGGCGGGCACGTGCACCCACCCGTGCCGCACGGTGGCCTGGATCAGGATCGACACCACGGTCACGATCCCGCCCACCAGGACGGCGGTCGCCGCGTGCCCCCACAATTCGCCGCGCGCTCGCATCCGGTCGCCGAAGGCGACGAGGTGCAGCCACAGGCCTGATCCCTCGATGGCATACGCGCCAGCGGCCTGGGTTCCGCTGATGACCGCGGCGAAGAGGCACGCGTAGGCCGCCCGCAGACTCTGGAGGACCACGAATGGCCAGCCGATCCCGACCAGGGCCACCATCAGAATCGGCATCCGGCGCATCGGGTCGCGCCACATCATCGTCAGGTCTCGGCCGAGCACCAGCCGTGCCGTGCCGCGCAGCGAGGTCGCCGTCGCCGTCGGGTCGATCAAGCCGTGGGCCGCGGCGGAGTTCTCGGTCTGTGAACCGACCGTGGTCAAGCTGCGTTCGAGTGCCCAGCCCCACCACCGCCAGCCGACGACGAAGGCGGCGACGATCAGGGCACCTCGAATGGCGGCCTGCGGCCAGTTGCCGTCGACGAGATCGCTGGGCAGCACGGCTAAGGCGCCCGGCGGGGTGTATGCCAGCACCCGCCCGATCGAGCCCGCCGCACCGCCCGCGAAGCTCTCGGCGCGCTGGGAGCCGAGCATGGTGGAGAAAATGTAATAGACGGCAAACAAGGCGAAGCTGAGCAGCATGCCCAGGTCGCGGCCGCGGCGCGAACCGAGCAGGCCGGCCATGGTCGCAGCCAGGGCGCGGGAGCCGATGACGCACATGAACAGCAGCCCAAGCGCTGCGGTCAGCGTGAGCGGAAGCATGCTCCAGGAGCGGGCGAGACCGACCGCCATACCCACCAAGGCCACCAGATTGGCCAACGGGAGATAGCCGACGAGGGCCGCGGCGAGCAGGCCCCGCTGCAGGGCCGGTCGGGGGATCGGCAACAGAGCGAACCTGCGGGGATCGACGGTTTCATCGACCCCGAAGGCGACCATCGGCATGATCATCCAGGCCAGCAACAACGAGGCGAAGACATTGGCCATCACGACGATTGCCGCCTCGGGACTGCCGCGCAGCAGCGAAAAGCCGAGGCCCACGAGGCCGCCGATCGCGACCGCGAGGACCAGGGCAATGATCTGGCCGGCGAGGCCGAGGCCCATCGTGCGGCGGTTGCGCAGCAGCCGCAGTTTCAGCCCTGCGAGGAGCGCAACCACTCCAGACCCCCCTGCCCGATGTCGCGGCCGCCGACGATATGGAAGAAGGCGTCATCGAGCGTCGCTGCGTCGCCGCGCACCTGGGCGACCGGGCCGGAGGTGACGATCACGCCGTCATTCATGACGGCGACATGGCTGCACAACTCCTCGACAAGGGCCATGACGTGCGAGGAGAGGACCACGGTTCGCCCGCCTGCGACATACGCCTGAAGCACCTCGCGGATGATGCGCGCGGATACCGGGTCGACGGCTTCCAGGGGTTCATCGAGCAGCAGCAGCGGCGGCGAGTGCAGCAGCGCGGTGGCAAGGGTGATCTTCTTGCGCATCCCGGTGGAGTAGTCAGCGACGAGCTTGTCCCCGGCGCTGGTGAGGTCGAGGACATCGAGCAGTTCGCGGCTTCGGCTGTCGACGACATCGACCGGCATACCCCGCAGGCGGCCTAGATAGGACAGCAATTCGGTGCCGGAGAGGCGCTCGAAAAGCCGCAGGCCGTCCGGCAGTACGCCCATCAATTGCTTGGCGCGGACCGGGTCGGCCCAGACATCAACGCCGTGGATCCATACTTGACCCTGGTTCGGCCGCAACAGCCCGGTGACCATTGACAGGGTCGTCGTCTTGCCGGCCCCATTCGGCCCGACGAGTCCATAGAACGAGCCCGTGGGCACGTCCAGATCGATGCCCCTGACGACGACCTTGTCGCCGTAGGCCTTGGCCAGGCCGCGGAAGGCGAGTGCTGGAGCGCCCGTGGTGTTCCCCTGCTCGGTGCTCATGGGGGCCATCCTTACATCGGCGCCTGAAGGTCCGCCTCACCACGCAAAACGGTGACCGTCTCGCCGCCGACCCAGATCTCGCCGCCGGCCGAATGCACGTGAACCCGCCCGTCCCGGCCCAGGGCGGTGCCCTGCCGGGCGACATACTGCTGCGGCAGGCGACCGGAGCCGATCAACCATTGCGCGAGACCGGCATTGAGTGAGCCGGTGACGGGGTCCTCGGCCACGGCGGGTCCATCCGAATAGAAGGCGCGCACCTCGACATCAACGCTGTCCGGCCCGCCGGAGGTATGCCGTCCCACCACCCCGATCTGGTGGCCGCGGAGCGCGACGGGGTCGGGATCGAGGGCGAGAACCGCTGCAGCATCAGTCAATTCGACGCCGATCCAGCCGGGACCATTGTCGATCCACTGCATACCCACGACATCGGCCTCGATGATTCCCAAGGCGGTGCGGACGCGCTCCGCATCCGCAGGCTCGACGGCGCCGGCGCGCAGGAGAGTTGGCGCGGCAAAAGCGAGCCGCTCGCTGCGGTCAATAGTGACTAGGCCGATCCCGCACTGCTGCAACACTTTCCCCGGGTCCTGGGGTATGCCGCCCGCCTCCAGCCAGGCGTGCGCGGACCCAAGCGTCGGGTGCCCGGCGAAAGGCAGCTCACCCGCGGTCGTGAAGATGCGGACGCGGTAGTCCGCGGCTGGATCGGTGGGGTGCATCAAGAAGGTCGTCTCTGACAGATTCGTCCAATTCGCGAAGCGCGCCATCTGCTCGGTCGACCAATCGTCGGCATCGTGGATCACGGCAAGAGGGTTGCCGCGCAACGGAATCCGAGTGAAGACATCGACCTGACGGAAGGCTGGCACACGCCCAGCCTGCCAGGTATGCGCCATCCGTGGCCTGGACTTTCGCAACGACGGGAGGTTTGAGCTGGTGGGCAGCAGCGGCGGACTCTTCCCACATCGCGGACATGGCGCTATGCATAGGCCATGACCCGACTCCGTTGGACCACGACCGCCGCGTGCGCGCTGACTGTGCTTGCCGCGTCGGCTGCCGTGCCCGCCAGCTCGGCAGACCCGTCCTCCTCCGCCAGCAGTCCGTCGTGGACGCGCACGATCCCGGCGCTGACCGTGGAGACGGTGGCATCCGGGCTCGACATTCCGTGGGATATCGCCTGGATCGACTCCACGCGATTCTTGGTGACGGAGCGCCCTGGGCGGCTGTGGCTCGGTAGCACCGAACCGGGCGTGACCTTGCAGCGGGTGAGTGCCGGTTTCGCCGATCTCAACCTGCTCGCGCCCGGTGGATTGCTCGGCTTGACCGTCGACCCGAGGTTCGCGACGAACCGGATCTTCTACACCTGCCAGACCCACAAGGCGCCGAATGATGTGCGCGTCATCCGGTGGCGCCTCTCGGCGGATCGTCGATCCGCCGTTCGTGTGGGGGCGCCGGTCATCGCCGGAATTCCTTTCCAGCATTCGCATTTCGGCTGCCGATTGCTCATCATGCCGGACGGTCGCATGCTTGTCGGGACCGGCGATGGGGCGCTGCCGAAGGCACCGCAGGCCCGCGACAATTTGGCGGGCAAGATCCTGCGCGTTGGGCTGGACGGGAGCGTGCCGAAAGACAACCCGTGGGCGACGAGCACCGGGAAGCGTCGCTTTGTGTGGAACTACGGGCATCGCAATGTCCAAGGTCTCGCGCTCCGGCCGGGAACGAATCAGGTCTTTAACGCGGAGCACGGTCCGGACCGTGACGACGAGATCAACCTGGTGCTCAAGGGCCGCAACTATGGCTGGAATCCGGTCGATCCGTCGGGCTCGGGCACCTACTACCAAAGTGTCCCGATGACGGACCTCGTGAAGTACCCGAATGCCGTTCGGGCGGCCTGGTCTTCGGGCTTTCCAACGGTCGCGACGAGCGGTCTGGGGTTCGTCACCGGTCCGGCCTGGGGGGAGTATGCCGGGGCCGCCTTCGTCGCCGAGCTCAAGGGCTCCGGAGTGATGGCCTTGACCCTCGACGCCGCGGGGGCGGTCGTCGCGAGCGCGCAGGTTCCTGAACTCGACGATGCATACGGCCGGATCCGCACGGTCCAGCAAGCTCCCGACGGGGCGCTCTATGTGCTGACATCTAATGGCGGGCGCGCCGACGTGATCCTGCGGGTCACGCCGGTCGCGTGAGCCGCATACCCTCGATCAGCTCGGGGGCTTGGTGGTGCCATTCCAGGTGTTGCCCTGCTTGGCCCAGTAGCCCGCGACATACGCGCCGAGGTTGATCTTGCCAAAGGTGTTGCCGGAGAACTTGCTTCCAGCGATCGCCCCGATCGACAGGCCTGCCGCACCCTTGCGTCCACCGCTGGCGATGTTGTTGGTGACGATCGACATGTGCGTGCTTGTGTCCTTGGACGGCAGCTTGAGGACGCGGTCCTTCATGCGGAACCCGAAGCCAAGGATGGAGAAGTTGGAGACGGTGTTGTTGCGCCAGATATTGCCCCAGCCCGACATCTCGTCGTTGTAGCCGATCGGGACATTGGTGACCGTGTTGTACTCGAAGGTGTTGAAGCTCGCATCGACATCCGTCGCGATGCCCCGGCCGTCGTCGCCGAGGTCGTGGACCTTGTTGCGCGAGACCAGGTTGTAGTTCGACGCGGTGCCCAGGCGGATGCCTTCTTGCATGAAATGGGTGTCGCCGGAGTCGGCGATATGCGAGACGTCATTGCCGGTGACCTGCCAGAAGTTGCTGAAGGTGATCAGCCAGATGCCGGGACCGGTGCCGCACGTCACCTCGGTGATGACATTGTCCTTGATAACGCCATTTCGGGTGAAGGTGGCGTGGATGCCGCGGCCGGTAATGCGGTTGCCGATGAACTGGTTGCCGTCGGCCGGGTTCAGGGAGCGGCCGAGAACCTTCTCCATGTAGGCCACCGCCGTCTTAGCGGCCACCGGGTCATTCTTCGAGGCGCCTGGGACGGCCCGGCGCGGCTGCCAGTTCCGATCATCCACGAGATCGTCGTGCCAGGTGTAGACCTCATGGCCGCCGCCGCCATTGATGTAGATCCCGTTGTGGATCGACAGACCCTGGAAAGTCCAGTAGTCCGATCCGGCCTGCATCAAGATCGTGCGCCGCGGGGAGGGCTGGCGCGAGTCACAAGATTCGGCCGGCTGATCGGAGGTGATCATGACGGGCCCGTCACCGGCCGTCGTCACGGTGATGGGGGCAGTGGCCGTGCCGGACTTGCGGATGATCAGCTGCTGGTTGTAGGTGCCCTTGTGGATGCGGATCGTCGTGCCGGGTTTGGCCTTGTTGATCGCGGCCTGCACGGTCTTCAGCGGCGCGCTCGGTGTGCCGGCATTGGTGTCCTTGCCGGTGGTCGCGACGTCGAGCGTGGTGGGCGCGGCGCTGGCCGGCGTGGCCATGGCACCCGCGACGAGCAGTGGGCCGACGACAAGGCCCGCAAGAACGCGGGATGAGCGTGAGGACATGGACATGGGACCCCCGGGGAAGTGTGACGTGCAGGAATGCGCTGCAAGCTATCGCGAGAACGGCCCCGGATGGAAGCCCGATCCAAGAGCCAAGTCATATTTCCAGCACAGCTACGTGACAGGTTCGGAGCCGACTCTGGAGGCAGAACAGCGGGCGGAAGGGCCGCCCGAGACTCCGAAGGAGCACATGACATGGCTTCCAACAAGATCGGCAAAGGCGCAGTTATCGCGAGCGCTGCGGGTCTGCTGATGGCAGGCGGCGGGGCGATTGCGTACGCCGCGTCCGGCGACACCTCGTCCGCCAGCTCGTCCAGCACGAAGACCTCCAGTGGCCTGCCCAGCCTGTCTAGCGGCCAGGGCGGCAGCACCGCCCCCGGCCAGAACGGCATGGGTCAGGGCCGGATGGGTAAGGGCGATGGCGACCACGGCATGGGCGGCGGGCACGGGCATACCCCGGTCACGGGCGATGAGTTGACCAAGGTCAAGGCCGCGATCACCGCGAAGGATTCGGCGATTACCGTCACCTCGGTGGTCAAGGACGACGATGGGTCGTATGACGCCTTCGGCACCAAGGATGGCTCGCCCGTCATGGTGCAGGTGTCTGCGGACCTGAAGACCGTTGAGGTCGGCCAGGGCGGCAGAGGCCCCGGCGGCATGGGCGGTGGCATGGGCGGTCACGACCACACCCCGGTCACCGGCGATGAGCTGACCAAGGTCAAGGCCGCCATCACCGCGAAGGACTCCGCCGTCACCGTGACGTCGGTGGTCAAAGATGAGGACGGGTCCTATGACGCCTTCGGCACCAAGGACGGCCAGCCCGTTCGTGTCGAGGTCTCCGCGGACCTGAAGACCGTCGAGATCGGTCAGGGCGGCATGGGCCGTGGCCCACGCGGCGGCATGGGCGGTCCGGGCATGGGTATGCCGGGTGCCCCAGGCCAGCAGGGCCAGCAAGGCGGTCAGGGCACGCTGCCCGTGCCCACCCCGAGCGGCTCGGCGACCAACTCCGCCACTACCTGAGCGCCAATCAACCCCTGCCGGTGAGGCTGTGCCTCACCTGGTCGCGGCCGACCCTCCCCCTTCGGGCCGCGACCGGCGCCGCCTCGACACCCCCCATGCGTCGAGGCGGCGCCCTTGCGCGTGCGCGTTGTCACTCATTTTTCTCCGGATGCCGGAA